>QHBZ01000027.1 GCA_003244055.1 Pseudonocardiales bacterium
ACCCTGCAAGAACCGCGACGTGGTGTGCATGCGATCTCCTCCTGTGTACAACCCGTGAGTGGCAATTCCAGCCAGGGCTCGAATTGCCACTCACGGGTGCCTAGCGTCGACAGCGCTGACCGCCACGGCGCAGGCCTTGAACTCCGGCATCCGGGAGACGGGATCCAGCGCGGGGTTGGTCAACGCATTGGCGGTGGCCTCCCCGCCCCAGTGAAAGGGCACGAAGACCGTGTCAGAGCGGATGTCGTCGGTGATCCTGGCGCGCAGCACGGCGCTGCCACGGCGGTTGTGCAGCCGCACGAAGTCGCCGGGACCCACGCCGATCCGCCGGGCGAGTTCCGGGTGCAGCTCGGCGTAGGCGTCGGGCTCGGCGGTGACCAGCGCCCGCACCCGCCGGGTCTGCGCCCCGGACTGGTAGTGCGACCGGCTGCGCCCGGTGCTGAGGTAGTAGGGGTACTGCGCGTCCGGTATCTCCGCCGGGTCGCGGTGCTGTACCGGGTGGAACCGGGCGCGGCCGTCGGGGGTCGCGAAGCGGTCGGCGAACAACCGCGGCGTGCCGGGATGTTCCTCGTTCGGGCATGGCCAGAACACACCCTGCTCGTCGGCGATGCGGTCGTAGGTGATGCCCGCATAATCCGCCAGACCTCCCGCGCTGGCTGCCCGCAGCTCGTCGAACACCTCACGCGGCCGGTCGGCGAAGGCGACCCGGCAGCCCAGCCGCTCGGCCAGGGCGCGCAGGATCTGCAGATCGGAGGACACCCCGGGGGGCGGGTCCAGCGCCTTGCGGCGCAGCAGCACCCGGCCCTCCAGGTTGGTCATCGTGCCCTCCTCCTCCGCCCACTGCGTACAGGGGAGCACGACGTCGGCCAGCGCCGCGGTCTCGGACAGCACGAAGTCACTGACCACCAGGCAGTCCAGCCCGGCCAGCCGCTGAGCGACATGGCTGGCGTGCGGCGCGGAGACGGCGACGTTGGAGGCGAAGACCAGCAGCGTGTGCACCCCACCGTCGGTGCCCAGCCGGTCGAGCATCTCGTAGGCCGACGTGCCCGGACCGGGCAGACTGTCGGGGTCGACTCCCCACACCGCGGCGACGTGCGCGCGGGCCTGCGGATCGTCGAGGCGCCGGTAGCCGGGTAGCTGGTCGGCTTTCTGACCATGCTCCCGACCGCCCTGCCCATTGCCCTGCCCGGTCAGGGTGGCGAACCCGGAGCCGGGCCGTCCGGGCAGGCCCAGAGCCAACGCCAGGTTGATGAACGCCGACGTGGTGTCAGTGCCGTTGCTGTGCTGCTCAGCCCCCCTGGCGGTGAGCACCATCGCCGTCGATGCCTCGCCGAGCAGTCCCGCGGCCTCATCCAACTGGGCCGCCGGGACGCCGGTGATCCGCTCCACCCGATCCGGCCAGTACGACCGCACCACCCGGCGGACCTGCTCGAACCCGCAGGTTCGCTCGGCGATGTAGTCGGTGTCGATGTGGCCGTGCCGGATCGCCAGATGCAGCAGCCCGTTGGCCAGCGCCAGGTCGGTGCCAGGCACCGGCTGCAGGTGCAGTTTCGAGCCACGGGCGGTGGACGAACGCCGGGGGTCGATGGTGATATGCGTCGCGCCGCGACTGCGACCCTCGTCGAACCACTGCATGGCCGGCGGCATGGTGTCGGCCGGGTTGGCGCCGACCAGCACGACGACGTCAGCCGCGGCGATGTCAGCCAGCGGGAACGGCAGGCCCCGGTCGATGCCGAACGCGCGGGTGGTCGCCGCCGCCGACGACGACATGCAGAACCGGCCGTTGTAGTCGATCTGCGAGGTGCCCAGCGCGACCCGGGCGAACTTGCCGAGATGGTAGGCCTTCTCGTTGGTCAGCCCACCGCCACCGAAGCAGCCCACGCCGTCTGGGCCGTAGTCCTGCTGGGAGCGGCGCACGGCACGGGTGACCCGGTCCAGCGCGTCATCCCACGTGGTGGGCCGCAGTGGCGCATCGCGCCGGTCGCGGACCAGAGGCTCGGTCAGCCGCTGCGGGTAGTCGAGCAACTCGGCCGCGTTCCAGCCCTTGCTGCACAGCCCACCTCGGTTGGTGGGGAAATCCTCCTGAGGTGCCAGGTGGACCCGGTCGGGAGCGACCCGCAAGGTGATGCCGCACTGCAGCGAGCAGTACGGGCAGTGCGTCAGTGTCGGCGGCCCATCCACACCTCCACCGTCCACTGGCCTCGTTTCGGTGTCGTTGTCTGCTGGTTACGGCTCAACCCGTGTTGCGCATGCCCGCAGCGATCCCGTTGACGGTCAGCAGGAGGGCCCGTCGCAGGTCGGGGTCGGGCTCGTCCACTTCGCGACGGCGGGCTAGCAGCGAGACTTGGAGGTGGTGCAGCGGCTCCAGGTAGGCGGCCCGCACCTGCAGGGTGTGACGCACCAGGGGGTGCCGGGACAGCAGTGTCGAGCCGCCGGTCAGCTGCAGCACCTCACACCGGGTCAGGTCGTTCTCGGCGACGATAGTGTCGAACAGCGGCTGCAGGCTGGGCTCGACGAGGGCCGAGACGTAGGACTCCGCGATCCGCAGGTCGGTCTTCACCAGCATCATCTCGACGTTTCCGAGCAGGTTGGTGAAAAACGCCCAGTCCCGCATCTCCTCGAGGACCGGACCGAGCCCGGCGTCCCGGGCGGCCCGCAGCCCGCTGCCGAGGCCGTACCAACCGGGCACGAGCATCCGGGTCTGGGTCCACCCGAACACCCACGGGATCGCCCGCAGCCCTTCCAGCGTGGCTTTCCTGCTGCCCGGTCGTCGCATCGGCCGGGAGCCGACGTTGAGCCAGCCCAGCTCGTCGACCGGGGTGGCGGCGGAGAAGAACTCGGCCAGGCCGGGGAGGCCGACGAAGTCGCGATAGGCGGTCTGGGCGGCCCCGCTCACCACGTCCATCGCCTCGTCCCACCGGTCCAGCACCTCTGGGGGCACCCGCGAGGTCTGGTGCAGCAGGGTGGCCTCCAGCACCGCGGCGAGGAGGATCTCGAGCTGGTCGTGAGCCAGCGCGCTCAGCGAGTACCTGTCGGAGATGACCTCGCCCTGTTCGGTCACCTTCATTGTCGCGTCGACCGTGCCGTACGGCGAAGCGGCTACCGCTTCCCCGGCTGGCCCGCCGCCCCGACCGACCGAGCCACCGCGGCCGTGGAACAGCCGCAGCCGGACCCGGTGCGCGGCGGCGGTGTCGCGCAGCTGACGCTGCGCCTTGTGAATCTCCCAGTGGGAAGACGTGATCCCGGCGTCCTTATTGGAGTCGGAATATCCGAGCATCACCTCCTGCAGATCCCCCCGGGCTCGGACCAGCTGCCGGTAGGAGGGGTCCTGCAGCATTCCGTCGAGCAGTTCTCCGGCGCGGCGCAGCTCGGCGGCCGTCTCGAACAGCGGCACGAGATCCACCGTGGATGTGCACCCGCCGGTCACCAGGTCTCCTGGCGGTGTCAGCGCGACCAGACCGGCCTCCCGGGCCAGCACCGCGGCGGCCAGGACGTCGTCCACGCCCTTGGCCATCGAGATGATGTATGTGCTCGCAGCCCGCTCACCGAAGGTCTGCTGGGCTGACCTGATCGCGTCGAAGACGGCGAGCACGTCGGCCGCCGCTGGTGGCATCTCAGCGGACCGGGCGGTCAGCGGCCGCCGTCCGGCCAGTTCGCGGGACAGTAGCGCCGCTCGCTCCCCGCGGTCGAGCTCGGCGTAGGGCGCCGCTAGCTCACCGAGCGGGTCGTAGAGCGCGGCGAGGGCAGCGTGGTGCTGGTCGGCGTGCTCGCGCACGTCGAGAGAGGCGAGGTGCAGGCCCAGCGCTCCGGCGCTGCGCAGCGTCCTGGCCAGGGTGGCCTCGGCGATGCGTTCCCCGAGGTGCGCGCGCAGCGACGCGTCCATCACCTCCAGGTCGGCGCAGTAGCATTCCGCCCCGAGGTAGTCCCGGCCTTCCTGGTGGCCGACGCCGTCGCGAATTCGCTGCCGGGTCCGGGTCAGCCGGGCTTGGATGAAGGAACACTTCAGCCGGTAGGGCTCGTCGGCGTTGAGCCGCAGGTAGCGGTCGTAGACCTCGGGCTGCAGGCGCCGGTCACGGGCGAGGCTGCGTCGCAGGTCCTCGGAGACACCCACCACGCGGGTGGACACGCTCAGCTCCTCGATGAGCTGACCGACCAGCGCCAGTTGGATGTGCAGGGCCCGGTCTGCATAGAGCCGCAAGACGTCGAGGGTGACCTGTGGCGAGACGTTGGGGTTGCCGTCGCGGTCCCCGCCGACCCAGCAGCCGAGCACCACTGGACGCGACCGCGGCGGCAGCACGAACGACTCCCGGGCCAGCTCGGTTTCGAGGTCCTCCAGCAGGTCGGGCACCGCGTGGGTGCCGAGCTGCTCGAGGTAGTAGGCGACCGCGCGGGCCTCGTCGAGAACCGTCGGCTGACCGGGTCGGATCTCGTCTGTCTGCCATAACAGGTCCACCATCCGCCCGAGCCGCTTTCGCAACTGCTCCTCGGGCAGGTCTTGGTCGAGGACGTCGGCCACCCGGCGCAGGATGCCCTGCACCGACCGGCGGGACACCTCGGTCGGGTGGGCGGTGAACACCGGACGCAGCTCCATCCGCGCCAGCACCGCCTCCACCTCGGCCCGATCGACCTCCCGGGCCAGCCGGTCCACCACCGCGCGCAGCCGGCCATGCGGCCCGCCGACCTGGGCGCGCTGCTCCCGCGAGCGGTGCAGCTGCTCGGCCACGTTGGTGAGCTGGAAGTAAGTAGAGAACGCCCTGGTGAGCTGGACGGACGTGCCGACGTCGAGCGTGGACAGCAGCGACCTGATCTCCGCGCTGCTGTCGAGCAGGGCCGTCCGGGCCAGCCTCCGTACCTGTTCCACCAGCTCGAGCAGTTCCTGGCCACCCTGCCGGGCCAACGTCTCGCCGAGCAGCGTCGACAGTAGGCGGATGTCGGCTCGCATGGCCAGGTGCTGCGACTCCGAGACGACACCGGAGTGGTCGGCCACCGAGTCCAGGCGCTTGCCCTGCGCCCGAGGCGTGGGCGCAGGCGCCACAGTGCGCGTCACTGGTCCCATGGGCTGGTGGTATTCCAGCGGCGGCAGCACCCGCGCGTTGCCCGATGGACTTTTTGCGGTATCCGCAGCCGACACTTCCACGTGGTCGATCGTCACACGGTGGGAGTCCAACCCCAGCACAACTCCGCAAGCTTTTCCCACTGGTAACAGGGTGGTAATGCGACCACCGGCCCCTTGCAGTGGGTGACCGAGGACAGATCGAGGATGATGCAGGGGTGAAGCTGACCCAACTACCTACCAGCGAACTGGCCCGGCACCTCGACGACCTGCGTGGGGAGTACGAGGCACTGCAGGCGCGGGGTTTGGCCCTCGACCTGACCAGGGGCAAGCCGTCAGCTGAGCAGCTGGATCTGTCCGAGCCGTTGCTGGAGTTACCGGGCGCTGGCAAACACCTGGCCAGCGACGGCACGGATACCCGCAACTACGGAGGCCTGCGCGGGTTGGCGGAGCTGCGGGAGATCTTCAGCGAACTGCTCAGAGTACCCGCCGCGCAGCTGATCGCGTTCGGCAACTCCAGCCTGGAGCTGATGCACGAGTGTCTGGTGCACGCCGTGCTGTTCGGCGTGCCCGGGTCGGTACAGCCATGGGGGATGGGCACCGGCACGGCGTTGCTGTGCCCGGTGCCCGGCTATGACCGGCACTTCTCGTTGTGCGAGAAGCTGGGCATCGAGATGATCACGATGCGGATGGACGCCGCCGGCCCGGAGATGGACGAGGTCGAGCGGCTGGTCGCCGCGGACGCCCGGATCAAGGGGATCTGGTGTGTGCCTAAGTACAGCAACCCGTCAGGTATCCGGTACTCCGAGCAGACCGTTGGTCGGTTGGCTCGGATGCGCACCGCCGCCGCCGATTTCCGGATCTTCTGGGACAACGCCTACGCCGTGCACCATCTGACCGAGGTCCGGCACGAGGTCGCCGACATCCTGGCGCTCGCCGGCGACGCCGGTCACGCCGATCGACCGTTGGTGTTCGGTTCCACGTCGAAGATCACGCTGGCGGGCAGCGGGGTGGCTTTCTACGGCGCGTCGGTGGCCAACGTGGACTGGCTGACCGGGCACCTGGCCAAGCGCAGCATCGGTCCCGACAAGATCAACCAGCTACGGCACGCGCTCTTTCTGGAAACCCCTGCAGGCGTGCACTCCCACATGGACCGGCACCGGGCGCTGCTCAAGCCGAAGTTCGATCTCGTCCAGCGCACCCTGGCCGACCAGCTCGGCGACAGCGGGGCGGCAACCTGGACGGTTCCCGAGGGAGGTTACTTCGTCACCCTCGAGGTGCTGGACGGTTGTGCCAGCCGGGTCGTCGAGCTGGCCGCCGGCGCCGGAATCGCGCTGACCGCCGCAGGTGCGCCGTTCCCGTACGGCAAGGACCCCGACGATCGGGTGATCCGGCTGGCGCCGACCTACCCGCCGCTGCCGGAGCTGGCCGAGGCACTGGATGGGTTGGTCCTGTGCATCAAGCTGGCTGCTGTCGAGCGCCTACTCGACGCATCAGTCCGGGTGTGACCGCCCGGCCGGACGCGGGTCGTCGTCTGGGATCTGCGCGCCGCAGTAGGTGCACACAACGGGTGGGTCCTGGTCGGCGAGCAGGCCGCATTCAGGGCAGACTCGGGGTGACCAGCAGGCGGGGTCGCCACCCTCGTCGGCCATGAGCTACATGCGTTCCGGTGCGGCGATGCCCAGCAGGTTCAAGCCCTGGCGCAACGTGCGAGCGGTGAGTTGGCACAGCGCGATGCGGTTGGTACGGACGTGTGCTGCCGCCGTGAGCACCGGGCAGGCTTCGTAGAAGTCGGTGAATGCCTTCGCCAGTTCGTAGAGATGACCGCACAGCCGGTGCGGTTCCAGGACCCGGCCGAC
>QHBZ01000028.1 GCA_003244055.1 Pseudonocardiales bacterium
CGCTGGTACGCGGACAAGCAGTATGCCGAGTACGTCAAAGAGGACGTCGCGATCCGCAGACTGCTGTCCAAAGGCATGGAGCGAGCGGGCATCGCGAAGGTCGAGATCGAGCGCACCCGCGATCGGGTGCGGGTGGACATCCACACCGCGCGCCCAGGCATCGTGATCGGTCGCCGCGGCGCGGAGGCCGACCGGATCCGGGGTGAGCTGGAGAAGTTGTCGGGCAAGCAGGTGCAGCTCAACATCCTTGAGGTCAAGAATCCCGAGGCGGAGGCTCAGCTCGTCGCTCAGGGAGTCGCCGAGCAGCTGTCCAACCGAGTTGCCTTCCGGCGCGCGATGCGCAAGGCGATCCAATCGGCGATGCGTTCACCGCAGGTCAAAGGCATCCGGGTGCAGTGCTCCGGGCGTTTGGGCGGCGCTGAAATGTCTCGCTCGGAGTTCTATCGCGAGGGTCGGGTTCCGCTGCACACACTGCGTGCCGACATCGATTACGGGCTGTTCGAAGCACGCACCACATTCGGTCGGATCGGTGTGAAGGTATGGATCTACAAGGGCGATGTGGTCGGCGGGCGACGTGAGCGCGACGTAGAGAGCGCCGCCAGAGCGGCAGACGCCGCGGCCCGTGCACCGCGGCGGGAGCGTCCTGCCCGGCGTCGTTCCGGTGCCACCGGGACGACCGGAACCTCGACTGAGGCGGGCCGCGCCGCGGCAGCGGAACTTGCCGGGACGCAAACCTCGCAAGCCAGTGGTCCGCAGAGCACGTCGCCCGAGCCGGTCACCAGCGCTGCGCCGCAGCCGACCAGTCCAGCACTTCCGGCCAGTACCGACGAGGCGGCCACCGCAGGGCCTGGGGAGGGCTGAGACGTGCTAGTTCCACGCAAGATCAAGCATCGCAAGCAGCACTCACCGGGTCGGTCGGGTATGGCCACCGGCGGTACTCAGGTCACCTTCGGAGACTTCGGGATCCAGGCTCTGGAACCGGCCTACGTGACCAACCGGCAGATCGAGTCTGCCCGGATCGCGATCAACCGGCACATCCGCCGAGGCGGCAAGGTCTGGATCACTATCTTCCCGGACCGGCCACTGACCAAGAAACCGGCCGAAACCCGGATGGGATCTGGCAAGGGCTCGCCTGAGTTCTGGGTGGCCAACGTCAAGCCAGGTCGGATCATGTTCGAGATGGCCTACCCGAATGAGTCGGTCGCCCGCGAGGCGTTGCGCCGCGCGATCCACAAGCTGCCGATGAAATGCCGGATCGTCACCCGCGAGGGGGTGGACTTCTGATGGCGACCACCACCGCCGCGAGCGAGCTGCGCGAGCTCACCGACGACGAACTGGTGCTGCGACTTCGCGAATCCAAGGAAGAGCTGTTCAACCTGCGCTTCCAGATGGCCACCGGGCAAATGGACAACAACCGCCGGCTGCGCACGGTCCGGCGAGACATCGCCCGCATCTACACCGTGATGCACGAGCGTGAGCTGGGTCTGTCGGTGTCTCCGGACGCCGTTGCCGGAAGTGAGGGTGCGGCATGAGCGATGCTGAGCAGCGAAATAAGCGGAAGGTCCGAGAGGGTTACGTCGTTTCGGACAAGATGGATAAGACGGTCGTGGTGGCGCTGGAGGACCGCAAGAAGCACCCGCTGTACGGCAAGGTGCTGCGCTCCACCACAAAGGTCAAAGCGCATGACGAGGCCAACGTCGCGGGGGTCGGTGACCGGGTGCAGCTGATGGAGACGCGCCCGCTGTCGGCGACCAAGCGCTGGCGGCTGGTCCAGATCCTCGAGAAGGCCAAGTGAGCCACGGTGTCGTCTTTTTGGCCGCTATTGGCTGCGAGAAGGGGTAGTTGACGTGATCCAGCAGGAATCGCGACTGCGGGTTGCCGACAACACGGGTGCCAAGGAGATCCTGTGCATTCGGGTGCTCGGCGGTAGCTCGCGCCGCTACGCCGGCATCGGGGACATCATCGTGGCGACCGTCAAGGAAGCCATTCCCGGCGCCAACGTCAAGCGTGGCGATGTGGTCAAGGCCGTCATCGTGCGCACCGTGAAGGAGAAGCGCCGACCGGACGGTTCCTACATCCGGTTCGACGAGAACGCCGCTGTACTGATCAAGCCCGACGGTGAGCCGCGCGGCACCCGCATCTTCGGTCCGGTCGGTCGGGAGCTCCGGGACAAGCGGTTCATGAAAATCATCTCGCTGGCCCCGGAGGTGCTCTAACCATGAGAATCCGCAAAGGCGACACGGTCGTTGTTATCGCTGGTAAAGACAAAGGCGCCAAAGGCAAGGTGATCCAGGCCTACCCGGATGCTGGCCGCGTGCTGGTGGAAGGCGTCAACCGGATCAAGAAACACACCCGCATCAGTCGCACCCAGCGAGGTGCGCAAAGTGGTGGGATTGTCACTCAGGAGGCCGCCATTGACGTCTCGAACGTCATGGTCGTCGACTCCAGTGGCAAGCCGGCCCGAGTGGGTTACCGCACTGATGACGAGGGCAAGCGCGTGCGCGTGTCGCGGCGCACTGGCAAGGACGTCTGAGATGACTACGGTAGAGAGCAAACGCGTGGTGACGATGCCGAGGCTGAAGACCCGGTACCGCGAGGAGATCGTCGCCGCGTTGCGCGAACAGTTCAACTACGCCAACGCGATGCAGGTACCCGGGATGGTCAAGGTCGTAGTGAACATGGGTGTCGGTGAGGCCGCCCGGGACGCCAAGCTGATGGACGGCGCCGTGCGGGACCTGACCACGATCACCGGCCAGAAGCCGCAGGTGAAGCGAGCACGCAAATCCGTCGCGCAGTTCAAGTTGCGCGAGGGAATGCCGATCGGCGCCAAGGTGACGTTGCGTGGCGACCGGATGTGGGAGTTTCTGGACCGGCTGCTGTCGATCGCGCTGCCCCGTATCCGAGATTTCCGTGGCCTGTCGCCGGCCCAGTTCGACGGTCACGGTAACTACACCTTCGGACTGAATGAACAGTCGATGTTCCGTGAGATCAACCCGGACAACATCGATCGCCAGCGCGGTATGGATATCACTGTGGTCACTTCCGCGGCCACCGACGAAGAAGGCCGGGCGCTGCTGCGTCGTCTGGGCTTCCCCTTCAAGGAGAGCTGATGGCGAAGAAGGCGCTGGTCATCAAAGCCGCGCGCAAGCCCAAGTTCGCGGTGCGGGGCTACACCCGTTGCCAGCGCTGCGGGCGACCCAAGGCGGTGTACCGGAAGTTCGGGCTATGCCGGATCTGCCTGCGCCAGATGGCCCACCGGGGTGAGCTCCCCGGCGTGAGCAAGTCCTCATGGTAGGGAGCTGGGCGTCCCACCAGGTGAGTGGTCGCCACTCGCCGGAAGTAGCTAATAGTCGCCATAGGCCCGGCAGGGAACCACGGCGGGAAGGGATCACGAGTTCGCCATGACGATGACCGACCCGATCGCAGACATGCTGACCCGTCTGCGAAACGCGAACTCGGCCTATCACGACAGGGTCGTGATGCCGCACTCCAAGATCAAGGTGAATATTGCCGAGATCCTCCAACGGGAGGGTTACATCTCGGGCTTTCACGCTGAGGACGCACCCGTAGGAAAGTCCTTGGTGGTAGAACTGAAGTTCGGCCCAAACCGGGAGCGCAGCATTGCTGGCCTGCGCCGGGTGTCCAAGCCTGGCCTGCGGGTGTACGCCAAGTCGACCGCGCTGCCCAAGGTGCTCGGCGGGCTCGGTGTGGCGATCATCTCCACGTCGACCGGACTGCTCACCGACCGGCAGGCCGCCAAGAAGCGGGTAGGCGGGGAAGTCCTCGCCTTCGTCTGGTGAGAGGGGAGCAACGGAGATGTCGCGCATCGGGAAGCAGCCGATCATCGTGCCGGCCGGCGTAGATGTGGTCATCGACGGGCGTACCGTGACGGTGCGGGGGCCCAAGGGCGCCCTGTCGCACACGGTGCCCGAGCCGATCACCGTGGAGCAGGATCGGGACGGTACTCTACTTGTTCAGCGGCCGAACGATGAACGGCGCAGCAAGTCTTTGCACGGGCTGTCCCGGACCTTGGTGAACAACATGGTTCTCGGGGTCAGCCAGGGTTACGAGAAGCGCATGGAGATCCACGGCGTCGGTTACCGGGTGGTGGCCAAGGGCTCGGATCTGGAGTTCTCGTTGGGCTATAGCCACCCGGTGCCAATCAAAGCGCCCGACGGCATCAGCTTCACAGTAGAGAGCCCGACGCGATTCTCCGTGGCCGGGATTCACAAGCAGGCGGTCGGCGAGATCGCGGCGACCATCCGTAGGCTGCGGCGTCCGGACCCTTACAAGGGCAAAGGCGTCCGCTACGCGGGCGAGAAGATCCGACGCAAGGTCGGGAAGACAGGTAAGTGATCATGGCTGAGGCAGCAAGATCCGATTCGACGGCTGAACCGTCGGTTGTTGATTCGACGGCTCAGCCGTCGGCGACCGGAGTGACGAAGCGGCCGCGATTCGGCACGGACGTCTCGACCCGGCGGCGGCTGGCCAGGACGCGGCGGCATTTTCGGCTGCGCAAGAGGGTCAGCGGTTCGCCGGAGCGCCCACGCCTGGTGGTCAACCGCTCGGCTCGACACATCGGCGTGCAGCTGGTGGACGACTTGGCCGGGCACACCCTGGCGGCGGCGTCGAGCATCGAGCCGGACGTCCGCGCCATCGACGGCGACAAGAAGGCCCGGGCGGTCAAGGTCGGCGAGCTGATCGCAGCCCGAGCCAAGGCGGTCGGTGTGGACCGGGTGGTCTTCGACCGCGGCGGCTACGACTATCACGGTCGGATCGCGGTGCTGGCCGACGCCGCGCGCAAAGCCGGCCTGGAATTCTGACTGATGTTCGACAGCAAACAGCACCCAAGACAGCAACAACAGCGGCACGCGAGCAACGGAAGGAACGCCTGATGCCTGGACGCATGCGGCGGGAAGGCGGACCCGGAGGCGAGCGTAGCGATCGTCGAGACCGCCGCGACGGCGGCCGCGGCGCGGCCCAGCCGGAGAAGAGCCCACACCTCGAGCGGGTGGTCGCGATCAACCGGGTGGCCAAGGTCGTCAAGGGTGGTCGACGTTTCAGCTTCACCGCGTTGGTCGTGGTGGGCGACGGCGACGGGATGGTCGGCGTCGGTTACGGAAAGGCCAAGGAGGTGCCGGCGGCGATCCAGAAGGGCGTGGAGGAAGCCAAGAAGAACTTCTTCCGGGTTCCTCGGATCGCCAGCACCATCCCGCACCCGATCACCGGCGAGGCAGCGGCCGGCGTTGTGTTGCTGCGTCCGGCGTCTCCGGGTACCGGAGTCATCGCCGGCGGCCCAGTTCGCGCGGTGTTGGAGTGCGCCGGTGTGCACGACGTGCTCTCGAAGTCGCTGGGCAGTGATAACGCGATCAATGTTGTGCACGCCACCGTGGCGGCGTTGAAGGGATTGCAGCGCCCGGAGGAGGTGGCCGCACGCCGCGGTCTACCGCTGGAGGACGTGGCGCCGGCTGGCATGTTGCGGGCGCGGGCCGCCGGGATGGGGGCGTGACATGGCTGATCTGAAGATCACCCAGGTTCGCAGCACCATCGGGAGCCTGCGCAATCACAAGGAGACGCTGCGCTCGCTGGGACTGCGCAAGATCCGGCAGTCCGTTGTCAAGGACGACAACTCTCAGGTCCGCGGCATGATTGCCACCGTCCGTCACTTGGTGACGGTGGAGGAAGTTGCGAACGAGGTGACGGCGAAGTGACTATCAAGGTTCATCACCTGCGCCCAGCCCCTGGCGCGAAGACCGCCAAGATGCGAGTCGGCCGTGGCGAGGGTTCAAAAGGTAAGACGGCGGGTCGCGGTACCAAAGGAACCAAGGCGCGCAAAAACGTGCCGGCCACCTTCGAGGGTGGGCAGATGCCGATCCACATGCGGCTGCCCAAGCTCAAGGGCTTCCGCAACCGGTTCCGCACGGAGTACCAGGTGGTCAACGTCGGCGACCTGGCTAGGTTGTTCCCTACCGGCGGCACCGTGGGCCCCGACGAGCTCGTCGCCGTTGGTGCGGTGCGCAAGGGTCTGCCGGTGAAGGTGCTCGGCGATGGTGACATCGCGGGGGTCACGCTGCAGGTCAGTGCCCAAGGTTTCTCCGCTTCCGCGCGGGACAAAATCGCCGCGGCGGGCGGCAGCAGTACCGAGCTGTAGCCTGAGCCTGCCCTTGCGGGCTCTCGTTATGACAGCCCGGTCCTGCTGTTAGAGTCGGGCTCAACGCGCGGGCGAGCCAGATGGCCTCCGCTGTCAGGCTCGGCTGCACCGCTCGGTCGCCGCCCCCGGCCATGCGACCGCCGGTCTATGATCGACGGCCTCACTACGGCCGCGCCCAGGAGGTAGGAGTGCTCGGCGCCTTCCGCTCGGCCCTAGCGACACCGGATCTGCGCCGCAAGATCCTGTTCGCGCTCAGCATGGTGGTGATCTACCGGGCAGGTGCGACGTTACCGTCGCCCGGGGTCTCCTACGTCAATATCAATCAGTGCCTGGACCGGGTACAGCACGGCGACAATCAGAACGTCTACTCGCTGATCAATCTTTTCAGCGGCGGGGCATTGTTGCGGCTGTCGGTGTTCGCATTGGGGATCATGCCGTACATCACCGCGAGCATCATCATCCAGCTGCTCACGGTCGTGATACCTCGCTTCGAAGTGCTGAAGAAGGAGGGTCAGTCCGGTCAGAACAAGCTCACGCAGTACACCCGGTACCTGACGATCGCGCTGGCTATCCTGCAGTCCACCGGCATCGTGGCGCTGGCGGTGCGCGGTCAGCTGTTCTCCGGCTGCCCGCTGCCGCCTATTCCGGATCAGTCGGTATTCAACCTGGTGGTCATCGTCGTGGTGATGACCGCGGGTACCGGGGTGATCATGTGGTTGGGTGAGCTGATCACCGAACGGGGCATCGGCAACGGCATGTCGCTGCTGATCTTCACTTCGATCGCGGCCCGCATTCCAGCTGAGGGCAAGAACATCCTGGACTCGCAGGGCCTGCTGGTATTCCTGCTGGTGTGCTTGTTCGGCCTGGCGATCATCGCCAGCGTGGTGTTCGTCGAGCAGGGCCAGCGACGGATTCCGGTGCAGTACGCCAAACGGATGATCGGGCGCCGGATGTACGGCGGCACCTCCACCTACCTGCCGTTGAAGGTGAACCAGGCCGGCGTCATTCCGGTCATCTTCGCGTCGTCGCTGCTCTACCTGCCTGACCTCGTCGCGCGGCTGACCAGCGGGCCTACCAGCAAACCAGGTTGGTGGCAGACGTTCATCACTCGCTACCTGGTCGACCAGTCCAGCTGGGTACATATCGGGCTGTACTTCCTGATGATCATCTTCTTCACCTACTTCTACGTGGCGATCACTTTCAACCCCGAAGAACGTGCTGAGGAGATGAAGAAGTTCGGTGGTTTCATCCCGGGTATCCGGCCCGGACGCCCCACCGCCGAGTACCTGAGCTTTGTACTCAGCCGTATCACCCTGCCTGGCTCGCTGTACCTGGGCATCGTGGCGGTATTGCCCAACTTGTTCCTAGATCTGACCGGTAACGGGCAGAACCAGAACTTCCCCTTCGGCGGTACCGCCGTGCTGATCATGGTGGGGGTGGGCCTGGATACCGTGAAGCAGATCGAAAGCCAGCTGATGCAGCGCAACTATGAAGGGTTCCTGCGCTAGTGCGAATCCTCATCGTTGGCCCTCCGGGCGCGGGCAAGGGCACTCAGGCCGCTGTGCTGAGCGCGGAGCTCGGTGTTGCGCACATCTCCACCGGAGCACTGTTCCGGGCGCACGTCGACCGCCGATCCGACCTGGGTCGCAAGGTCAAGCAGTACCTGGATGCCGGTGCGCTGGTGCCCGACGAGGTCACCAATGAGATGGTCGCGCAACGGCTTACCGATGACGTGTGCCGGGAGGGATTCCTGCTTGACGGATTCCCCCGTACGGTCCGCCAGGCCGAGGTGCTGGAGAATCTGCTGCGCGAGCGGGACTGCGCGATCGACACGGTCCTGGAGTTCGACGTACCCGAGGACCAGGTGGTGGCGCGACTGCTGGCCCGCGGGCGCGGCGACGACACCGAGGATGTCATCCGGCACCGCCAGCAGCTCTATCGCGAGCAGACCGCGCCGCTGCTCGACTTCTACGCCGATCGGTTGGTCACCGTGCCAGCGGCCGGTTCGGTGCCAGACGTAACGGCCCGGGCGTTGCACGCGTTGCGAACCCGGGCGTGACGAGCGTGCGATGACCGGGGGCGGGGTGCGTGCTGTGGTACGACGGTTGCGGGGCAAGGCCAGTATCGAGCTGAAGTCGCCTGGCGAAATCGAGGCGATGCGGGCCGCCGGTGCGGTGGTGGCCCGGACCCTGCGATTGCTCCAGTCCCATGCCCGCGCCGGGATGAGCACCGGCGAACTCGACGAGTTCGCGGAGCAGTCGATCCGCGACGCCGGCGCGGTGCCGTCATTCAAGGGCTACCACGGGTTCCCCGGGTCGATCTGCAGCTCGGTCAACGAGCAGGTGGTGCACGGCATCCCCAGCCGCGAGCAGGTGCTCGCCGACGGCGACCTGCTCTCCCTGGACTGCGGCGCGATCCTCGCGGGCTGGCACGGCGACGCCGCGGTGACGGTGCACATCGGCACCGTTGCGGAGGCCGACAGTCAGCTGTCGGCGGCCTGCCGGGCGGCGTTGGAGGCCGGAATCGCGGCGGCGCAACCCGGTGGCAGGTTGACTGACATCTCCCACGCGGTGGAGACCGCGGCGCTGGCCGCGGCTGCCGGGCACGGGACCTCCTACGGGATAGTTGCCGATTACGGTGGCCACGGGATCGGCACCGCCATGCACATGGACCCGTTTCTGCCCAACGTGGGCCGCCCCGGCCGCGGCCCCCGATTGGTGCCCGGCATGGCCTTGGCGATCGAGCCGATGCTCACCGCGGGCAGCGACAAGACCGAGGAACTCGGCGACGGCTGGACCGTGGTGACCGTCGACGGCTGCCGCGCCGCGCACTGGGAACACTCGATCGCCGTGACCGTCGACGGCCCGCTGATACTGACGGTTGAGTAGCCGAAGGCGGTTGAGTAGTCCGCTGAGTAGCCGCAGGGACCCGTTGGGCCGATCGGCCGCACCCGTCCGGCGCTGTGCTGCAACCCTTCATGGAGCCTTGACCTGTCCCGGTGCCATGGCCGCCGCAGACTGATGGGCACCGCCGGTCCATCAGGCCCGGTCACCCCGAAGGGCGGGCACAGATGAGCATTCTTGACGGTAAGGCGGTCGTCATCACCGGGGCCGGCCGCGGTCTGGGCGAGGCTTACGCCCGCCACGTGGCCCGGTCCGGGGCCTGCGTCGTGGTCAATGACGTCGATGGTGGGCAGGCAGAGGCGGTCGTAGAGCGGATCGTTGAGCAGGGCGGCCGGGCGGTGGCCAACGCGGCGTCGGTTCGCGATCCGGACCAGGCCGGCGGGATCGTACGGCAGTGCCTGGAGCACTTCGGCAGGATCGACGGTCTGGTGAACAACGCCGCGCTCGGCCCCCACGAGGTCCTGCCCTGGGAGGAAAACAGTTCCGCCGCCCGCGACGTCATTGAAGTCAACGTCCTGGGAGTGCTCTATTGCGGCATCGCGGCCGCGAGGGCGATGCGCGCCCAGGGCAGCGGATCGATCGTCAACATCTCGTCGGGTTCGTCGTTCGGCCAGCGTCGCGCGGGTGCCTACTCTGCCTCCAAAGGCGCGGTCGCGTCGCTGACGTACTCCTGGGCGCTGGATCTGGAGGAGGCGGGGGTTCGGGTCAACGGTGTCTGTCCGCTGGCCTGGACCCGGTTGGTGGAGCGTTCCCCGGCCGCTCAGTTGCGCTGTACCCCGCAGCGCACCCCCGACCGGGTAGCGCCGCTGATCACCTACCTCCTGTCGGATCTCGCCGACGGGATCACCGGGCAGCTCATCCGGTGCACCGGGGACCGGTTGCACATCGTGCGCCAGCCAGCGATCAAGGAGCCGGTGCTGGATTGTGCGGGCTGGGACACCGAGGACATCGCCGCAGCCTTCGACGGCTTCCTGAACCAGAGCCTCGAACCGTTCGGCCTGGAGAAGCGGATCCCCGCGAGGTTGCGAGCAGCGACCTCATGCCCGACCGAGTGAGCCGGCGCGGCCCGACTCAGGCCACGTTTCGCTGTCGCGGTACGCGTTTGGCGACCGTGCCAAGGAGTATCGGGGAGGGCAGCCGTGGTCATCGATGACCGAGGTCAGATCATTTTCTTGAACGGCACCTCAAGCTCGGGCAAGACGTCAATCGCCGAGGCGCTGTTGCCTCTCCTTGCCCCTCCGTACTTCCACCTGTCCGTCGATGCCATCAACTCACTGCGAGCCAAGGAGCCCACTCAACGCCTGAGCCGCAGCGAACTGGACCGTGTCTTGAAGCAGACCCGGGCAGGCTTCCACCGAGTGGTGGCGGCCATGGCCGAGGCTGGCAACAATGTCATCGCGGACTACGTGCTCAGTGAACGCTGGAGACTGCTCGATTGCCTCACAGTGCTACGTCCCTTCGATGTGGTGTTCGTCGGAGTCCGCTGCTCTGCTGAGGAGCTCGTGCGCCGTGAGCGGGCTTGTGATGACCGCGAGATCGGGCAGGGAGCTGCTCAGCAGGCTGCCGTTCACTCGCACGACCTGTACGACATCGAGTTCGACACCGAGCAGCACAACCCGAGTACCTGTGCCGCGCTGATCTGTGAGTACCTGCACGAGCCACACCCATACCGGGCATTTGACCAGCTCCGCGAGAAATTTGGCGACTCATTGTCCGGACTCTGATCGCGCTATCGCTGGGCGATCGGCGGACGGCGGTGCAGGCCCGGGGAACCATGGCCACCGAAGACGATGCTGGCGGTTGTGGTCTTTTGGGATCCGGTCGGGTTCCACATGCCCGTTTGACGCGCACGTTGCTCTTTTCGACCGGTTGTCGCATCAGTGAAACTCTCGTACCGGTGGCTCTGGTGAACTCCTGAGACTGTCGGGGGTGGGTGCGACAATGGTCCTGTGATGGAGACGCTACTGGATCCGAGGCAGGCGATGGTCGCTTGTCTCGAACAATGGCGTGAGGCGATCGTCGGGAGCGGTGTTGCGGGGTTGCCGGATCAGATTAGGAATATTGAATCGGTGTCGCGGATATTGCATTCGGT
>QHBZ01000029.1 GCA_003244055.1 Pseudonocardiales bacterium
AAGTTAGCCGGTGGATCCAGGCTTAGGCAGCACTGAGCGGGCACTATCTTCCGGCAAACGAGACGACGCCCGGTGATCCGCGAAGACCGCGAACTTCTCGCCGGACTGGCTCGGCTCAACCGGGATATGGCATTCCTCGGTATGGGCGCCGTCGACCCGGTGCCCGCGGAGGGAGCGCTCATGGCCGCGACGGCCAAGGTTTGCGAATGGTCTTGGTGACGCGCAACCTCGCGGACGTCGAACGGACGGGGCGTGTGTCTCCTCGACCCCTGGCAGTGGCAAGGCTGACTGTGCGGCCGACGATTATCACGCAGTGTCCTTGAAGACCTCGCGCTCCAGTCTGGTGAGTCGTTGGCCAGTAGTTCCGGCAGTGCCGTCGCACTCGACGCGCAGACGGTCGATCGCCCAGATGCGGATCAGCGTGGAGATGGGCAGCCTTGCCTCTTCGGCTTCCCGCGGCAACGTCTGCCAAGGTATCAGATCTGATATAGTCCGACTGTGGCTGACGATCCGGCGGGAGTGCGCAGCCCCAACCTGGTGCAGGTGTTGCGCTCTGCTGCACGCTTGCAGGAGCTGGTTCCCGACGCGGTGCTCGTCGGTGGCACGGCGGCCGCGCTCTATGCGGGTCACCGCGATTCCTATGATCATGATCACGTGCTGACGGACCTCGCCGAGCGCTTTGACGCGGTCCTCGACGCGGTCGAGTCGCAGGACGGCTGGGTGACCAACCGCGTCACCCCAGGGAAGATCATTCTTGGGGAGCTCGGCGGAATCGAGACCGGGATCCGGCAATTGATTCGGCGAACTCCGTTGGAGACCGTACGGATTGCGCTCCCGTCGGGTGAGTCGATCACCGCACCGACCCCCGAGGAGACGTTGCGGGTCAAGGCGTTCCTCGTCCTTCGCCGCAACCAGACTCGCGACTACCTCGACGTCGCGGCGTTGGCCGACCGGATGGGGATCGATCATGCCGCCGTGACGCTGTCGGGTATTGACCAGTACTACGCTGACCAGCACGGGTTCGGGAACGGGGTTGCATCTCAGCTCGTCCGTCAGCTCGCCGAGCCGGCTCCCAAGGACCGCTCGACCACGAGAAACCTTCGCCAGTACAAGAACCTCGCCGCGCGCTGGCAGGAGTGGGACGAGGTCGTCGTGGTCTGTCGCAGGCTGGCGACCACGATAGTGGGAGGCCTGCGATGAGCCTGGCGTTCCGCAACATCGACGTCTCGCCGGAGGATCCGGTCGAGGTCTGGCCCACCGAAGCGGTCCTCACGGCGCTGGAGCGGGGAGGCCTGGGGCACTGGCGGCGGCTTGCCGCAGCGATTGATGACGACCCGTGGGGGCCGGTCGCCCGGCGGGTGGAGGAGGCGCTGGAGGTGTCACGGCCCTATGGCGTCGGTGTCGTGATGGCTGACGTGCTCGTCGACGCTCGGAGGCGAGCAGAGCAAGCTGAGCGCGCTGCGGTGGCCGCTGAGATCACCCGGTTGCAGGCGGCTTCCGGGATGGCCAGGGTGGACTTCGCCTCGGCGATCGGCACCTCGGTGTCGCGGTTATCCACATACTTGAGCGGCAAGGTCACTCCGTCCGCGGCGCTATTGGTACGGATGCGGCGGGTCGCGGCTCGACAATCCAGGCCACCTCAACCAGCCAGCTGAACCAGTCGTGTCATCGATTCGTGCGGGAGCGGTCGATGAGACCGGCCACGGCACGCCAGCCGAGCAGGAACAACGCCAGGCTCGCGGCGGCGACCAGCGCAAACGTTATCGGCAGGCGATGAGTGAAGGCCGCGCGTACGCCGAGACCGATAACCACGGCGCCGACCCAGACCACCACTCCGACCGGGAGCCGCAGCGGCGCGCGCCATACCCGGCCGATCAGCCAGCCGACGCACAAGCCGAGCAGGAACGGCGCCGCGGTGGTCAGCACGCCGAACGCATCGAACACCTCGGCGTGCGAGCTACGCCCCACGGCGGCGAACACCAGCACCGCCAGCACGTCGGCTCCAGCAGCGAGCGTTACCGTCGCCGGGCGGACGGTCAAAGTGGTCACCCCGGCAGCCTATTTAGTCAGCGGCGATCTCGGCTATTCCGGCGACGGCGGGTGCCACGGCTTATTGGGCACCCTGGTGAATCCGTCAGGGGCGGACGCCGGCGCCGGATCTGCCGGAGACGGCGCCGGGGCTTCCTCGGGCGCAGGACTGCCCGTGTTGTGCGGCGCGGGGACCGTAGCGGCCCGTCCCTGGTTGGTGCCCGCGGATCGGTGCTGTGGCGGGTTCGGTGCGAGCACGGCGGGTGGTGGTGCGGCGGGTGGTGGGGCTGCGGGGGTCACTAGAGGTTCAGGATTCCCGGTTGCTTCGGGAGCGGCGGGTGGGGCCGGGGGAGGAATCACCAGGGCGTCGGGAGTTACCGGTGGCGCGGCTGCGGGGGGGCTGGGCGGCACAGGTGGCGCACTTGGGGCCGTCGCCGGTGGTGGCGTGACTTTTTGGTCGTTACCCGTTCGGTTCGGCGATCCCCCGGCCAGGGAGTGCAGCACCGCGGCTACCGCCAGGCCCAGAACGACAACTGCCAGCACCACGATCCCGATGATTCGCTTGGACCGCGACGGCGGCGGCTGGCTCTGGAACTCCTCGGGGCCCAGGCGCAGCCATTCGCTCTGCTGATCGGCGATGGGCGGCGGCTCCGGGCCGACCCAGGGCGGCGCCGAGCTGTCGCTGAGCCTGCCGAGGGGAGTGCCGACCGGCAGGGGCGGATCGGTCAAGGGCTGCTCCGCCGGCTCGTCAAAAGCAATGTCACTGCCGACGGAGCCCATGACCTGCGTCGGCGCCTCCTGGGTCGAGGTCTCCCAGCGAAACGCCGGCGGAAATGGACTGGCCGACTCGGGAGCACCATCTACATGCGACTCGTTCGGCATTACCCAGCCACTCCCTCGGACTCTTCGGTTCCGTGTCCTGCCCTGGCGCGGTGGCGAATTTTGACCACGCACCGTGAGATGCACAAAACGCGGTCATGCTAGCCGTACCCACTGCCTGCGTTCCAGCCTCCCCGCGGCCCGGCTCAGTAGCTGCGTAAACCTGGTTCTCCGCGCAGCAGGGATGGGGATACCCCAGCAGTGACCCACCAGCGTGGGAAATACAGACTCGCCGTCGATGGTCACTGACAGCCACAGCCTGCGATGTCTATCCTGCGCCCACCGCAAGATCGAATAACGGTGAGGCCCAGGCTCGGGAGGGCATCATGGCGAAGACCGGCGGCAACGATGCGGGATTCGGGCCCGTGCTGCGGACCTGCACGGCCGCCGACAGCGACGACACGTGCTTCGCCGCAGTCGACGCCGCAGAGTCCTTCGAACGCTCAGCGCTGCCGGACCGGCTGTCCCGCACCTACGCCGCGATCCGCCGCAGCTCGCCACATGCCCAGGTGGTCGTGCTCGGCTATCCACGGCTGTTCGATCTCGCGCCGAACTGCACCGAGCCGCAGGTGCCGAACGTGGCGCGCCGCACCAAACTCAACGAGGGCGCCGACGTACTCGATGGCGTCATCCAGTCCGTCAGCCAGCGGTTCGGCTTCTACTTCGGCGATGTGCGGGGCCAGTTCGCCAACCACGTGGTCTGCTCAACCGACCCGTGGATCAACGGTCCGAGCGTGCCCACCGTTGTGGGGCCTTATCACCCCAACCAAACGGGCTACCGGAACGGCTACCTGGCCGCACTGGATGTGCTCACCGGTGGCAGTGGCGCGGCAACCTGAGCCAGACCGCGCTACCCCGCCTCGCCGAAGCTGGAGGTGGCTGGAGCTCAGGGGGTGCCGCCGCCGACGAGGTTGCCGACTCCGGGGACGTTGCCAACTCCGGGGACGCCGAGGCCGCCAGGAGCGGGGGCAGCGGAAGACGAGGTCGCCGTCGGCGCCGACGGGTCACCCGGGTCTGCTACCCCTGGGGCCGGGTTGCTGCCGCCGGGGGTGTCCTGCTGGGCCATCGCGGGGCTTGCTCCGACGATCTCCAAGCCGGCCACGCCTGTTGCCGTCGCCAGCAGAAGAGACAGGCTCGCTGCCCTGATCACCTTACGGACCGTGCTGCGCTCCATGGTTACTCCCTGTAGTTGTTTGACCCGTTTTGGTCACCGCGGTTGATATCATGCGTAGGCGAGTGACGCCCTATCGGGGGGTGCACTGCGTCCAACGTGAAGCCGTCTCTTGAGTGACGGCTGAGGCCCCGCTGGTTCTACGTCAGGGCCGCGGGTATCGGTGGGCGGTCGGCAGCGGGCGCTCAGCGGCGTCGCATCAACTCCTCAGCGGGACATTCAGCACCACTGCCGCAGCGACCTGCTTGGCCACCTCGCACGACTGCTGCGGCTTGTTGGCGAACTCCTTCGACTCGTAGCTGATCGAGACGCTCTGCCGCTCTGCGAGCTTGAATCAACGTCACAGCTGGGCGGTGCCACAATCTGCCAGCACGATCACTGAGCCGGCGGCGATCATCTTCGCGACCGAGCGGGTTCGCATAGGGGCAGCCCGAAGGCCAGCTTCACCGACGATGCCGATGTTGCCGGTGTCGCTGAACCGCAGATTGTCGCTACTCGACGTATTCCCCTTGACCTATGGCGGGCACGTGATCGCAGGAGTCTGCCACTACTGGCGAATCCGATCAGTGGAGGGGGTTGCGGCGTCTGCCGACGACGGTGTATGGAACTCCGGGATACCACTGCGAAATGCGCGCGGTTGCTGTCCAGCTCTGGTACTCCAGAACTCAACAGTAGTGCTGTCGTGCTGGTGTAGAACAGCTCTGCTGTTGAGTTCGGGAGTACCAGGAATCGCCGCACGTCGCCGTCGGCGCCGTCGACATGTACCAATTTCACAACGGGCAACGTCGAGGCCCAGAGGTCTCGGGTGGTCCTTGTGCTGGCCCAGCAGTGCGAGGACTCGGAGTCGGCTACGGTCGGCTGGAATGCGGCGGCAGCCGCTACACTCGGGCCAGCGGACACCGAAGTCCTCGACAGAATGAGAGGCACTCCCGGTGATGGCGCGCCAGGTCATCGCGGCGTTGACGATCATCCTGCTTGGCGTTGCCGCCGGACTGGCCGCTGCGCTGGTGCTGCCGAAAACCTACGGAGCCAGCGCGGAGATCCTCTACCCGATCAGCCAGGACCCGCAGAACGACCCACTCAAGCAGGACCGCGAGCTATCCACCCAGCTGGTCTACCTGACCAGCCGGGCGGTGCTCGGCCCGGTCGCGAAGAAGCAAGGGCGGCAGTTCGACGATCTCGCAAAGGACGTCAGCGCGCAGGTCCTGAACAACAGCGAGGTCATTGAAGTCGACGCCTACGGCTCCACCAAGCTGGTCGCGCTACAGACACTGCAGGCCGTCGTTAACGAGTACCTGACGCTCAGCAGTCAGCCCACCGGGACGTCCCACAACCTCGACATCCAACTCGCTGACGCTCACACGAACACAACCCGCCTTCAAACGCAGGTGCAGCAACTCACCACTGCGGTGTTGGGCGGCACCGCCACCCAGGCCACCCTCGACGATGCGCGGGCGCAGCTCACCGCGTCCTTGGCCATGGAGAAGGCGATCCAGGCCCGGATCGATCAGCTCGACCTCACCGGTCAGCAGGGAACGAACGCCCAGATACTGACTCCGCCCTATTCGCTGCCCGATACGGTGTTCCCACAGCCGCTCATCGCTGCCGGTACCGGCGGGCTGGTCGGCGTGATCGTCGCCGGAGTGCTACTGGGTCTCGATACTCGGCGCCAAGCGCTCGGCTCTAGGCGCTCTCCGGGGCCTGATGTATCAGACTGGGCGCCATGAGCCTGACACTCGGCGATCGACCGCTGTCCTCCCGTCCGCGGGCCACCGTGAACTACCGCATCGACGGCCCCGCGCACCGGCTGCTCTTCGAGCCCTTCCCCCGGCGGGTGCGGGCGGCCCTCGGCGGTGAGACGGTGCTGGACACCACCAGTGGCATGCTGCTGCACGAGAGCAACCTGCTTCCGCAGCTCTACCTGCCGCGCGACGACATCCACGACGACCTACTTACTCCCACCGAGCACCGCACGCACTGCCCGTTCAAGGGCGACGCCAGCTATTGGACGGTCAGGGTGAACGGCCAGACAGCTGAGAACGCCGTGTGGTCCTACCTCGATCCGCTGCCCGAGGCGGGCTGGCTCCGCGATCATGTGGCGCTGTACTGGAAGTCGATGGACGCCTGGTTCGACGAGGATGAGGAGGTCGCCGGGCACCTGCGCGATCCCTACCATCGAGTCGACGTCCGCTCCACCAGCCGGCACGTGCGGGTGATGGCCGGGGACGACGTGGTCGCTGAATCCCGGCGTGCGGTGGTGCTGTCCGAGACCGGCCTACCCAACCGCTACTACCTGCCGATCGACGATGTACCCAGCGACGCGCTCGAGTCGTCCGCCACGCACACCATCTGCCCGTACAAGGGCACCGCGTCCTACTACAGCCTGCGCACTGCATCGGGATTCATCGCGGATGCGGCCTGGTACTACCCGGAGCCGTTGGACGGGGTGCGGGCAATCCGCGGCTACCTGTGCTTCGCCGCTGATGGGGTCGAGACCAGTGTGGACGGCTCCTGACAATTGAGCTGTTCATAGTGGCAATCTCACCGCCATCATTGAGCACGTCGGTCCTGAGCTGGGTGGACATCGTGGGAGGCAGCGTGCGTTTCGATGAAGGCGCCGAGCTTGACACGTCCCAGGTCGACGACCGGCGCCGTGGTGGAATCGGCGGCCGGGTCGCCGCGGGCGGGGGCGGCGTCGGCATCATCGGTCTGCTGCTCTACTTGGTGCTCTCTCAGCTCGGCGGCAGCGGCCCGAGTAATCCGCTGCCCGACGGCCTGCCCGGGCTCGGCGCCGGGCAGAGCGCCGACGACACACAGATCAGCCAGAGTTGCCAGTCCGGACGGGACGCGAACACCAAGCTCGACTGCGAGGTCGTCGCTGTCGACAACTCCCTCGACACCTACTGGGCCAGCTCCTTGGCCGGTTCCGGCCAGACCTACCGCAAGCCCCGAATAACCTTCTTCAACGGCGGGGTGAACAGCGCCTGCGGCAGCGCGAGCTCGGAGACTGGCCCGTTCTACTGCCCCGCCGACCGCGAGATCTACATCGACCTGCGCTTCTTCCAGGAACTTGAGCAGCGCTTCGGCGCGAAGGGCGGCCCGTTCGCCCGGGCGTACGTGATCGCGCACGAGTACGGCCACCACGTGCAGAACCTGCTCGGCACCTCACGTCGGGTCCAGGCAGGCGTCACCGGGCCGACTTCCGGCTCGGTGCGGCTGGAGCTGCAGGCCGACTGCTACGCCGGGGTCTGGGCGAAGAACGCGAGCACCACCCCGGGACCGTCCGGCCGGCCGCTGATCAGCGATGTGACCGACGCGGACGTCGGCGCGGCGCTGGATACCGCCTCCCGCATCGGCGACGATTTCATCCAATCCGAGCTTGGCGGCGGTCGGGTCGACGCGAGCCAGTTCACCCACGGCACCTCCGAGCAGCGCCAGAAGTGGTACCTCACCGGGTACCAGTCCGGGAACCAGACGAGCTGCAACACCTTCGACACCCGCGAACTCGGCTGAGCCCGGCCACCGTCAGTGTAGGCGCCAGGTGAACTTGGGTGTCTGGGACCAGGACTGCTCTCGGACGCCGCGGTACTGTTCCGGGTGCACTGATTGGAAAGCTTCGTCGAGCTTTGGAAGGATCTTGCTGACTGGGCCGAGTTGGAAACGGTAGGCCTGGCCGCTGGGGTGCCGTTTGCACAAGCGCGCCTGTTTGGGGTGGCGGGTTGTGAAGTCCGGTCCGGGATAGAAGTCCAGCCATACCATTGATGGCATCGACAGGCTGTAGCCGCCGGGGCGCTGCACCACTTCGACGAAGCTCAGGTCCTGCCACGGCAAGTCGAACAGGCAACGGCGGCGCAACTGCACCCGTACCCCCGCACCGTCGACTACCAGGATGCGACGACCCCAGCTGCGATGCAGCCCATACCGGCCGAACAGGAAGCTGGCGACCCCGATGACCGCGAAAATCACCCGTTCCCACCACGGCAGGTCCGGTGCTGTCGCCCCGAGAAGAAGCATCGGTCCGATCACAAGAAAGGTCGCGGCTCCGAAGGTGATGCGCAGCCGTAAGGGTTTGGCTAGATCGACGCTTACTGACTCAGCGGTGGCGTGCGGCTTGGTCGATGCGGCAACCGGGTGTGCAGGCCCGCCCGCATAGGGCGCGGTACGCGTGTCTGCCGCGTGACCGTTCGCTGTCACGGTTCGCCGTCGCGGGTGCTGGCTCTTGCTCATCAGCCGAACACCGAGTGCCAGGCGCTGGTGGCAGCGCCGCCGATGCCCCTACCGATGTCGGCGAACTCCTGGGCGGCGTGCTGGCCCATATGCACCACTCCTGTCTTGACTCCCCCGACCACTCCGTCGTTGTGGATGTCTTCGCTCCAGTGCTCGTGAAAGCCCTGATACACAAACGCGCCTACTCCGACCGCAACGGCTCCCGCACCTATCGCCGCAAAGCTCACCGGGCCGGTCGCAACCGCAAATGCGATCGCACCCGCGCCCAAGCCGGCGGCTCCCGCGGTGACGTCTGCAGCGACCGCGTGCTGCCCCGACCAACCCTTCTCCATGTCGTCTTTGACCTGGAAACCCACCGCGACTCCGGTGGCGAGGACATCGACCACCGGAACCTCCTTGAGGAAGTCCGGGAGCTTGGAGGTGATCTTGCCGATTTCCGGGATCGCTTTGCCGATGTCACTGAGCTTGGTGTTGAGCTCCGCGCTCAGCGGCAGTTTGCGCTCCAGACTTTCCGCGCTTTCCAGGTCGGCCTTGAGCTGCTTGAACTCGGCGAAAACCCCTTTGTGTGCGCTCTTCGCGGCATTACCGTCGGGCAGCTTGAGGCCCTTGGCCGCATACTCCTGTTTCGCTGCCCTCAGATCCCGCCGGGCGTTCTTGATCCTCTCGTCCATGCCCGCCAACCGCCCGCGGGTGACGCGACCCTTCTCATCGGGTACCGCATACAGGCCGCGCACACAGTCACCGAGGGTGGCCCACTGGTCCGGATTGTTCTGGTGGCCGGGCTGGTAGCTGATCTGGTCATAGATGTCGGACAGTTTGGTGGCCGCGTCGAGCCGGAAGCCCTTGGCCAGTTGCGTCGCCGCGTCGTACTCGTCGCAGTAGCTCTGCAAGGCCGTCACCGCCGGGCCGGACGGCGCCCCCGCCGAGGAGACGATCGTGCCGGGCGTGCCGTCCGGGCCGACCGGTGCGCCGGCCTTCGTCGCCTCGTACTCGGCGTTGTAAAGCGCCATGTTGACCTTGTCGAGATTGGTGGCGAGGTCGCCCAACACGCCACCGACATGCCCGACCACATCAGCCAACGATCCCGCGGAGATCGAGTCAGCGGTCCAGCGCTTCTGGAAGGCCTCCGCGGCGCCACCGGACCAGCCGGCCGCACCGACTAGATCGTCGACCTTGGCACTCAGCGCGTGCACCACGTCGCGCATCGCCGCCGGCACTGCCGCTGTGGTGATGGCCATCGTGTGCAGCCCCGCGACGTCCCCACCTACCCAACTCTCCGCCACGCCACCCCCTAATCCGCTGGCATGAGATCGTCGAACAACGCCCGGTTGTCGATGTCGTGGCGTTCGTAGGTGTCGTGGCTGGCCTGCAGCTTCTCGGCGTGCTCACCGATGGACTCACCCATCTTGGTGTGCAACACGTCCAGGCATTCCATGACAACTCCCATGATGTTGTTCAGGTTCGCGTCCCCGGAATCAGCCATCGGCGGCGTCAGCTTCGGCTTGATGGCTGCATAGGCGTCACCCTCGGTCCGGAAGCTGCCGCTCATCGCTCTCAGCGAATCGAGCACCACCTGAAAATCGCCGCTCACGCGCGGTCCCGGCCAAGTCGTTCGACGTCAGCGGCGCTCCAGCGCTGAACCATCTCCAGCGCTGGGTCCACACACACGAACGGCGCTCCGGCCGCACCGACGAACGCGGTGAACTTGCCGCGGTCCATCGTCACCCACGGCTGGTAGTCGCCCAACGCCGCGACCAGCCGCTGCAGACTCGAGAACGCGATGCCGATCAGATCGCCCCGGTCGGTGCCACGAAGCTCGACCCCAATGTCCTTGCCGTAGTCAGTCACCCGGGGATGAGCCGGTACGAAGACCAGCGGTTCGTCGGTCACAGGCCCCTCCTCCACACGATGGGCGTCGTGTGGGGCAGGAAACTAGCCGGTGCGCTGGCGGACGACGCCGACCGGGTACCACCCCCCAATTCCCCCTGGTACCCGGTCGGCGGTCCATATACACGGCCCACGTGGGCCGGAGACGCGCTACCACCAGCGACGTTACGGCTCACGGCACCAGAAGGAAACCAACTGTCAGGCGTCCCTGACCACTCCAGACCGAGTCCTACGCGGGGCTCTCATATCCTTGAACCCCAGGCAGCGGAAGTGCTGCAGAACCAGATCCTGGACGTACAGCCTGTCGTGCAGGGCGACGAGGGATCAGTACCGCTTCGCCGTCACTCCGCAACCATCTGCCTGAGCCCATCCAGCGACCTGGGCGGGGTACAGCAAGTCGAAATACCCCGCCCAGGTCGCAGGATGCAACCGGACCCGACGAGGCAATCGTCCGCACCCCGTTGGTGCAGCGCTTCATCCTGGCAGCGCTGGGGAGGGCTCGACGGGCCGGGATGCGCCACGATCGACGGCCAGCCCGGTGACCGCGCCGTCTAGCCGGCGCAGGAAGCGCACAGCCGTGGCGTGCTCGGCGTCGGCAGCGAGGTCCTCCGCGGCGTCGAGCAGCTCGGTGGCGTCGGTGAGCTCCATACGGTCTTGGGGTTGCTCGAACAAGGCCCGCAGCGCGCGCACGTTGGCCCGCACCGCGTCCGCCGCGCGGGTCAGCGCTAGCCGCGCGGGTCCTGGCGACCCTGATGTCTGGGTGGCCAGCCGGGCCAGGCCGCGGGCGTAGCGATCGCAGGCCGCCAGCGTGCGCATGGTGCAGCGGAACCCGCCCCGACCGGACAGGCCCGACAGGCCGGTGGTCAGCGGCCGGGACGCGGTGCGCAGCGTGAGCAAGGTCTGGTCAAGCTTGCGGGCCTGGTTGAGCAGCCGCTGGCCGCCGGCTTCCCCGCCGCCTGCCAGATCACGCACGGCGGCGTCGAGCAGCTCGTCCAGCCCGGACAGGAACTCGGCGACGTGCCCGGACACCGTGGCGCGGGTGCTGTTGGGCAGCACCAAAGAGGCGACCGCGATCCCGATCACCGCACCGGCAGCGGTTTCCTCCAGCCGCACCACCAGCACGTCGATGCTGAACCGGCCGAGCAGGCCATAGAGCAGCGCGAGCACCGCGGTGAGCCAGAACATGAACAGTCCCTGCGAGACGCGCATGAGGTAGAAGCCGAGGAACACGCAGCAGAACAGGGTGACCAGCGAGGCGATCGTGTTGCCGCCGACCGCCACCGCTACCCCGATGCCCGCCACGACGCCGGCCAGCGTTCCGACGACCCGCTGCCAGCCGCGGGACAGGATCTCCCCTCGGGAGGTGGTGTTGGTGAACACGATGAACGCGGTGATCACCGCCCAGTACCAGCGGCTGGGGGAGATGAACTCGCCGGCAACGATCGCCAGGCTGGTTGCCATCCCCACCTGGATCGCCTGCCGGGTGCTGGGGCGCAGGCCGGGTTCGACGGCGGCGTCGGAGTCGGGATCGCCGTCGCTGCCCCGTTCCTCGATAGCGGCGAGTTCTGTGGCCCCGTGGGAGCCGGTGTCGCACATTGCGAGGCTCGCCCGGTGGATCGCCGCCGCCAGCCGCCGCGAGGGTGAGTCGCCGTCGCGGCCGGCAAGGGGGTCGGGCACCTCGGCGACGCCCAGCTGGTTCCGGAGCTGGGCCAGCGCTGCGACCAGGACGGCGCGCTCGTCCAGTGCCACCGGGTGCTCGGCGCACACGAGCTGTTCTGCTGCGCCCACCAGCCGTTCCACCGTGAGCTCCGCGTCGAAGATCCGCAGTGCCAGCGTCCGGTTGGGAACGCCCGGCCAGGCCTGCTCGGCGTC
>QHBZ01000030.1 GCA_003244055.1 Pseudonocardiales bacterium
TCTCAGCGCAGGATGTTGACCGAGGCCGATCGAGAGGAGATCTCCCGAGGAGTCGCCGAGGGGCTGGAGGGCAAGGTGATCGCCGCGCGGATCGGGCGGTGTCCCAGCGTGGTCAGTCGGGACATCGCCCGCCACGGCGGGCGCGCCTGTTATCGAGCCGTGGTCGCCCGAAGGGTGGCCGCGGAGCAGCGCAGTTGACCACCAGCCGGCAGCGCAGCTCGTGAATAACATCGTCGTGCTCGTAGCGAACCACGGGTGCGTCGCCTGGCTCGATCTCAACGTCACCGACGCCGCGAACCACAGTGGCGCCGGCTTCCGCGGCGGTTTGGGTGAGCGCCTCGGAGGCCTCCGGGTGCCCAATGTCTAGTGCGCCCGGGACACCGGGCAGCATCTGGTCCAGCGGCGGGACGGCCGCCTCGGCCTGTGTGGGGTCGGTGACCTCGTCGTAGGGGACCACCTGCGTGACATAGCAGCCGCCGGCATCCAGCAGTGCGTGCTCCAAATCAAGCCGGAGCAGCTCGGCCACGCCCCAGCAGGCCAGCCATTCACCGCGCACCTTGTCGCGGTAGGTGGTCTGGCGTTCGAGTACGACGACCTGGTAGCCATCCCTGGCCAGCACGGTAGCCAACGACGATCCAGCGATTCCGTCACCTACTACGACCACATCAGCTGATCCGCTCATTGTTACTGTTGCTCCATCCACGGGTGGCTACGGACGCCCTGTGCCGCGGTGTTCTCGCGTTGTCCCTAGAAGGAGTGGCAGCGTTCTGCGTCAGCCCGGACACAACGAGCACAAACCAGCAGGTCACAGCAGATCGGCCGTCCGATCACTGCAGGCCTGTCCGTCAGGCTACGAGAAGTCCGGCTTCTCGTTCCGGGTTCGCTTGAGCTCGAAGAAGTGTGGGTAGCCGGCCAGCAGCAGGGTGCCGTCGAAGATCTTCCCGGCCTGCTCTCCACGCGGGATCCGGGACAACACCGGTCCGAAGAAGGCCACCCCGTCCACGTGAATCGTCGGGGTCCCGACGTCAAGCCCGACCGGACCCATGCCGGCTTCGTGGCTTGCCCGCAGTTCCTCGTCGTAGTCGGTGCTGTGCGCAGCTGCAGCCAGCGCCGCGGGCAGGCCTACCTCGTCCAGCGCGGCCGCGATCACCGCGTCGAGGTCCTTGTTGCCCTCGTCATGGATTCGCGTACCCATGGCGGTGTACAGCGGCTCGAGCACCTTCTCCCCGTGGTCGCGAGCGGCGGCGATGCATACCCGGACCGGTCCCCGGGCCTGGTCCGTCAATTTCCGGTAGTCCTCGCTGACCTTGCGGTCCTCGTTGAGCACCGAGAGGCTCATCACCCGGAAGTGCACGTCGATGTCCCGCACCGTCGCGACCTCCAGGATCCACCGCGAGGTGATCCATGCCCAGGGGCACCGCGGGTCGAAGTAGACATCAACGCGCGCTGGGTGGGGCTCGATGAGAACCTCGCTGTCGTGGCCTGCGGTCACTGTCATCGCACTCTCCATTCCTCGATGCTTTGTACAACCCGTCCGGGTGGTCAGGTCTTCCCCGGGGCCTACTCACCTGCGGGCCAACCGTCACCCGTGATTGGATCCCAAGGAATCCATCCGACATTCCGAGGTGATCCGTGTCCGTTCCCAACCTGACCCAGGAGCAGGCCATCGAGCGCGCCGCGCTGCTCGATGTCGACTCCTACACCGTCGACCTCGATCTCACCGACGGCGCCGGCAAGCCGGGCGAAGGCACGTTCCGGAGTACCACCACAGTCCGCTTCTCATGCCACCGTCCAGGCGCGTCCAGCTGGATAGATCTGGTGGCAGCCGGGGTCCGCGCGGCGACACTCAACGGAGCCGAGCTCGACGTCACCGGCTACGACGAGGCGAACGGGATCGCCCTGCCTGCGTTGGCCGCCCAGAACGAGGTGGTGATCGAAGCTGACGGCCGGTACATGAACACCGGCGAGGGTCTGCACCGCTTCACCGATCCTGTCGATGGCGGCGTGTATCTGTACACCCAGTTCGAGACGGCCGACGCGAAGCGGTTGTACGCCTGTTTCGACCAGCCCGACCTCAAGGCGATGCACCGGATCCGGGCGGTGGCACCGGCCGGCTGGGTGGTGGTCTCCAACGCACCGTGCCAGCACACTGAGGACCTCGCGAGCGGAGCCGTTCGCCATGTCTTCGCCGACAGCGCACGGATCAGCCCCTACATCGTGGCGCTGGTGGCCGGGCCCTACGCGCAGTGGACCGATGAGTACACCGACGACCTGGCGACGATCCCGCTGGGCATCTACTGCCGCGCCTCGCTGGCCGAGCACATGGACGCCGAGCGACTGTTCACCGAGACCAAGCAGGGTTTCGGCTTCTACCACCGCGCGTTCGGAGTGCGCTATCCGTTCGAGAAGTACGACCAGTGCTTCGTGCCCGAGTTCAACGCCGGAGCGATGGAGAACGCCAGCTGCGTGACCTTGCTGGAAGACTACGTCTTCCGCAGCCGGGTCACCCGCTTCCTCTACGAGCGGCGCTGCGAGACGGTGCTGCACGAGATGGCACACATGTGGTTCGGCGACCTGGTGACCATGCGGTGGTGGGACGACCTGTGGCTCAATGAGTCCTTCGCGACCTGGGCCTCGGTGCTGTGCCAGTCACGGGCCACCGAGTACACCGGCGCTTGGACCACGTTCGCCACCGTGGAGAAGGCCTGGGCTTACCGGCAGGATCAGCTGCCCTCCACCCATCCGATCGCCTGCGAGATCCCCGATGTGCAGGCCGTCGAGGTGAACTTCGACGGCATCACCTACGCCAAGGGCGCCAGTGTGCTGCGCCAGCTGGTTGCCTACGTCGGGCTGGAGGAGTTCCTCGCCGGTCTGCGGCTCTACTTCACCCGGCACGCCTGGGCGAATGCCACGCTCGCTGATCTGCTGGCCGCACTGGAGCAAGCGTCTGGTCGCGACCTGTCCGGTTGGAGCGCGCAATGGTTGGAGACCACCGGGCTCAACACCTTGCGACCGGAGTTCACCGTCGACGGTGACGGTGCGTTTACCTCCTTCGCGGTGCTGCAGAGCGGCGCCCGCCCCGGCGCCGGTGAGCGCCGCACACACCGTCTCGCCGTCGGCGTCTACGACTCCCCCACCGATGCGCCGGACGGTGCGCTAGTACGCACGCACCGGGTGGAGCTCGACGTCAGCGAGGGGCGTACCGAGGTCCCCGAGCTGGTCGGGGTTCCTGCCGGTCGACTGGTGCTGGTCAACGACGACGACCTGACGTACTGCACGATGCGGCTCGACGAGAAGTCGCTGGCGACGCTGACCAGTCGGATCGGCGACATCACGGAGTCGTTGCCCCGTTCGCTGTGCTGGTCGGCGGCATGGGAGATGACTCGCGAGGCTGAGTTCAAAGCCAGGGACTTCGTCGCGGTGGTGCTGGCCGGGTTGCCCGCCGAGACCGAGGTTGGCGTCGTGCAACGGCTGTTGGCGCAGGTGCAGGTTGCGCTGTCCTCCTACGCCGATCCGGTCTGGGCCGGCGAGGAGGGCTGGCCGAGATTCGCCAGCACCCTGGTGAACCTGGTCAGCGTGGCCGACCCCGGATCCGACCACCAGCTCGCCCTGGTCAACGCGCTCACGACGGCACTTCTGGGCAAGCCGGAACTGGATGCTATGGCCGGGTGGCTGACCGGCGACAGTGTGCCCGAGGCACTGGCCGTGGACACCGATCTGCGCTGGCGGCTACTGCAGGCCCTCGCCGCGCACGGAGTGCTGGGCGAGGACGAGATCGCCGCCGAGCAGGACCGCGACGCCACCGCTACCGGGCGCCGGCAAGCCGAGCGGACCCGTGCGCTGCTGCCCACCCAAGCCGGCAAGGAACGCGCCTGGGAGCAGGCGATGCGCGACGACGAGCTGCCCAACGCCATCAGTGAGGCGATCATCGGAGGCTTCACCCACCCGGCACAAAAGCAGCTGCTAGGTCCCTACCTGGACCGGTACTTCAGCGAGATCGCCGACGTCTGGGATCGCCGGACCTCCGAGCGCGCCCAGTCCTGCGTGGTCGGGCTGTTCCCCTCCTGGGCCGTCGAGCAGCGCTGCGTGGACGCTGCGAGCGCGTGGCTCAAAGCGACTGACCACCCCCCCGCACTGCGGCGGCTGGTTTCCGAGGGTCAGGCCGGCGTGGTCCGGGCGTTGGCCGCGCGCGTCTTCGATGCGCGCGGCTCGTGAGTCACGAGCTGCGGTGGTCGGCGAGTATCCGCAGGCCGGAGGCCAGTCCAGCAGCGAGATCGCCCGCTTTGAACGAAGAGATCATGCTCTCCACCGCGAGCTTGCACCTCCGGTCAGGAAGCCGGTTGGCGGCCTTGCAGCCAGTGACCACCTCAACCACCCGCTGTCCAGGCGAGACAGCCACCAACACCGCATTGTCTGCCCAATTACCCATCGAGTCGTGCAGCACCTCGGCCCGACCCCGGGTGTCCGAACCGAGGTCGCCGAGATACACGCCGAAGTGCAGGCGCGCACTCCGGCTGGCCCGGACCAACTCATCGTCGAGGGTGGCGAGCTGGGATCTGGTGAAGGGCAGGGTGGGCAGCACGGGCGTGACCATTCGCGCCGCGGAGATCCGTCCCGTGCCGACAATGGCTTCACCCGGGGCGGATTGCTGCTGGTCCTCGTCGCGCTGAGAGTGATCACGCCGCGCAGGATCCCGGTGCTGTTTGTTACCAGTTGCCACGAGCACCTCCGCGGGCTTCACCGGATCCGTCCTGGCTGCCATGCTGGGCCACCCGGTCACGCAAAGCCTCGGGGTTGGCCGTCCACAACACCGGCGGGTGATCCCACGGCTCTCCGGGGCGGTAGCGGCGCGTGCGAGCGAACTTCGACCGTAGCGTCAACAGCCCCAGCAAGATCATGATGATCAAGGGAGTACCTGCCAGGACAAGGATGACCTCCAGCGATGTCACACCGATCACGGTAGCTGACCGGAGTCAGCCCCCGGTTAACCAGGTAGCCGCTACGGTCAGGCCACCTCGCCGAGGTAGGGCAACCAGAGCGGATCCGCGTCCGGCACCGTGGCCAGCAACCGCCAGTGCTGCCCTCGCGGGGCACGGGGTACCGCCCGCAGCTTCCAACCGAGTTCGCTGAGCAGCCGATCAGCCTTGCGGTGATTGCACAGCGCGCAGCAGGCCACGCAATTCTCCCAGCAATGCTCGCCACCACGACTTCGCGGCACTACATGGTCAATGGTCTCCGCGCGCGCTCCGCAGTAGCTACAGCGGTAGCGGTCCCGGTGCATCAACGCTGCCCTGGTCATCGGGACCCGCGCCCGGTAGGGCACCCGCACGAACGTGCACAGCTTGATAACTGAAGGCGCCACCACGCTGGTCGTCGCGGAGTGCAGCACCAACCCCGCGGTATCACCATGCACCACGTCAGCCTTGCCGCACACCACCAGGACGATGGCCCGGCGCAGAGGCAGCGCGGTCAGTGGCTCGAAGCTAGCGTTGAGCAACAGTACTCGTCGGCGTCCCCAGACCGGTGCACCCCCGGTGGGTGACGGGTCCGCGACGACGACAGCGGTTTTGAGAAGCCCGGTTGAGGTTCCTGAGCGCGGGGCGGTCCGCCGGTCCGCCCCCGCTGGGTGACCCTCCGGGCTGGGTTGTCGGTCGTGCACGCGACCACCTCCACCGATGCGCGGGACTAGTCCACCACATCAAGCGGCGATCGCGCACGTATCGGAACGTGACTCGCGCTGGTGACTACCCGTCGAACCAGCCACGAGGGCGGTCACAGAGAGGTCACGGATACAGTCCCCGGTGTGCTTGCGCCGACGCCGATCGCCCAGATGATCGCCCAGCCCGACTGTTCCCGGGACGCGGGGTCGTGGTGTTCGCGCATCTACAGCTTGACCCACAATGACCTGCTGTCTCGATACGCCGATGCCGTGGTGGGGACCGGGCTGCGCATCCTGCTGATCCTCGTAGTGGCGGTACTGATCCGGCTGATGCTGCACCAGGCGATCAACCGGTTGACCCAGGTGACGGCGGAAGGGCCACCGCCCGGATTGCTCCAGCCGCTGCGGGAGCGGGCCCCGGAGTCCTGGCGCGGCACCGGGGTACTAGGGCTACGCCGATCCCAACGGGCCCGCACAATCGGCTCGGTACTGCGGTCGGGCATGACGTTTGTGGTCTACGGGGTCGCGTGCACGCTGGTGCTCGGCGAACTGGGGATCAACCTCGGCCCGATCATCGCCTCGGCCGGCATTCTCGGCATCGCGCTGGGCTTCGGCGCACAGAACCTGGTGAAGGACTTCCTGTCCGGAATGTTCATGATGGTTGAGGACCAGTACGGCGTCGGGGATGTGGTCGACCTCGGTGCAGCCACCGGCACCGTGGAGGGGGTGGGCCTTCGGGTGACCACGCTGCGCGATACTAAGGGCACCGTGTGGTACGTGCGCAATGGCGAAGTGCTGCGCGTCGGCAACTCCAGCCAGGACTACTCAGTGGCCGTCGTCGACCTGCCCATCGGCTACAACGCAGACATCCAGATCTCTACCAAGCTCGCCGAGCGCACCGCCACCGAGCTCACCGCTGACGGCAGCGCACTGGCCGACGACGTGCTCGAACCGCCCCAGGTGCTCGGAGTCGAGTCGATCAACTCTGACGGCGTGACGCTGCGGATCACGACCAAGGTGCAGGCAGGGCGGCAGTGGGCGGTGCAGCGGGCGCTGCTCGCCGGCATCAAGGCAGCCTTCGCCGAGGCCGGGATCCCGGCACCCGCACCGGTCGGCGTCACCGCTCCGGTCGGCCTCACCGCACCGCCGACCTGAGGCTTCCTGCCCGCGGTCCGGCCGGGCAGGGCAAGATGGGGGGGTGGCTGCGCCGGAGAACTTCTATGAGGCCGTCGGTGGTGAGCAAACCTTCCACCAGATCGTTGGCCGCTTCTATGAGCTGGTCGCGAAGGATGAGGTGCTGCGCCCGATCTACCCCGAGGAGGACCTCGGTGCCGCCGAGGAGCGGCTGCGCATGTTCCTCGTGCAGTACTGGGGTGGGCCACACACCTACTCGATGCAGCGCGGACACCCGCGGCTGCGGATGCGCCACGTCCCGTTCCGGATCGGGCCGGTGGAACGCGACGCATGGCTGCGTTGCATGCGCATCGCGGTGGATGAAGCCGACCTCGACGAGGCCCACCGAGGCGTGCTCTGGGACTATCTGCAGATGGCCGCAAACAGCCTAGTGAATTCGCCGACCTGAGGTCCGACGCTGCCGCGGACTCCAGTGGCAAGATTGACTCTCGTGCGACGCGCCGACGACCGCCGACTGACTGACGACGAGGACTGGTGGCGAGATGCCACGTTCTACCAGGTCTACGTTCGTTCCTTCGCTGACGCCGACGGTGACGGCATCGGCGATCTTGAGGGCATTCGCAGCCGGCTGGGCTATCTGGAATTGCTCGGCGTGGATGCACTGTGGCTCACTCCGTTCTTCCCATCCCCCATGGTCGACCACGGCTACGACGTCAGCGATCCGCGCGCCGTCGACCCGCTGTTCGGTGATCTGAACGCTTTCGATCGGCTGATCGCCGACGCTCACCAGCGCGGACTGCGAGTGACCATCGACGTGGTGCCAAACCACACGTCCGACCGGCACGAGTGGTTCCAGGAGGCCGTGGCCGCGGCGCCGGGCAGCCCAGAGCGAGCGCGCTATCTCTTTCGCGACGGTTCCGACTTCAGCGGTTCGCGGCCGCCGAACAACTGGACGAGCACCTTCGGCGGCCCGGCATGGACCCGGCTGCCTCCCAAGATGAACGACGCTGGGCAGTGGTACCTGCACCTGTTCGCGCCCGAGCAACCAGACCTGAACTGGGACAATCCGGACGTAGCCGCGGATCTCGAACGGACGCTGCGGTTCTGGCTGGACCGTGGGGTGGACGGCTTCCGCATCGACGTGGCCCACGGAATGGCCAAACCTGCGGGGCTACCTGACATGGCGCACCCGATCGAGGTCTGCCCCGGCCTGCTCGGCGCCGAGGTCGTCGATCCCCGCTTCGACGCTGACGGGGTGCACGACATCCACCGGATGATCCGCCAGGTGATCGATAAGTACCCGGCACGGATGGCGATCGGCGAGATCTGGGTGAGTGACGACGCCGCGTTCGCCCGCTACATCCGCCCCGATGAGCTGCATCTAGGGTTCAACTTCCGGCTGTTGCAGGCGGATTTCGACGCCGTTAGCGTCCGGGAAGCCATCGAGCGCTCGCTGATGGCTGTCCAGGGAAGTCCGGCACCGGCCACGTGGACGATCTCCAACCACGACTCGGTCCGTCCGGTGACCCGCTACGGGGGGGGCGAGGTGGGTCTGGCGCGGGCGCGGGCGCTGGCGCTGGTGCAACTCGCCCTGCCAGGCCCGGCGTACCTGTACAACGGCGACGAACTGGGGCTGCCGAATGTCGAATTGCCCGACTGGGCGCTGCAGGATCCCGTGTGGAAGCGCTCCGGGCGAACCGAACGCGGGCGGGACGGCTGCCGGGCCCCCCTGCCCTGGCAGGGCAGCATTCCCCCGTACGGATTCAGTCTAAGCCCCGGCACCTGGCTGCCGGTGCCCGGCAACTGGGGCGGCCACACCGTGGAAGCGCAGCTGGAGGATCCGAACTCCACGCTGTCGCTCTACCGGCAGGCGTTGGAACTGCGCAAGGGCCACAACGCGTTCACCGGCGCAGAGCTGGAGTGGTATGGCGCCCCGCCCGGATGCCTGGCGTTCCGCCGTAAGGGTGGCGGGCTGGTCTGCGGCCTGAACACCTCCGGCGCCCAGGTGTCGATGCCACTGGGACAGGTGCTGCTGTCCAGTGGCCCACTCCCGCCCAGCGGTGATGTCCTGCCGCCCGATACCGCCGTCTGGCTGGTGTGATCCGATCAGACGAGCAGCGGCAGCGCAGCGTGCCTGCGGCGCAGCACGGCGCCGTAGCGGGCATCCAGGCGTAACCATGAGTCGGTGGCCGAGACCCGGACAGCCTCGTTCGCGCCGGGGGCTCCTGCGAAGCCCATGCCCGACAGGGCGAACAGGCAGCGCAGCGGTACCCCCACTTCGAATCCGGCCCCACTGACGGTGATTACCTTCTGGTCCAGCAACGCGGCGGGCGGCGAGCCGTGCGGACCGGGGTTGTGCCTGGCGACGGCAGCACCCTGATCGGTGAGATCGGCGAGCACGTCAGCGGGTACCAGATCCACTGCATACCAGCCCCGTTCCGGCGGTAGGGCGCAGCGCCAGAGCACATCCTGGGACCTGCCAGGGTCCGACACCGAGGCGCCGACTTCTGCCACCGCGGCCAGCAGATCCGTGCCCCCGACGGTGATATCATCGGGCCGCACCGCTCCTCGCACTGAGCGAGTCACCAACGTGTCGAACGGGGTAGCCACCCAGGCGTGCACCTTGCCGCCCCCATCCCGCAGCCGCACGAGCGCATCGCGGTCTAGCCGCACGGCGCGGGCCACGAAGGCACCGAGATCGTCCCGTTCGGCGGGATCCGGAATGCACAGTTCAGCCACCGCTACCCCCGTCTCGAAACGCAGTCAGGAACTCCCGCTCACCGGGCGTCAGGCGCCGTGGCCGTTGCGCTGCGGTGTCGTACGCGGCGAGTTGGGTGCGGGCGCTGACAGCGTCGCCGCCATCGCCCGCCACGACGTATGCCACGACGAATGAGGCGGCCAGCAGCTCGCTGACCCACAACCGCACCCGCACCGGGCTAGCCGAATACACCAGCGGCTGCCGGTAGCGGACCAGTAGTTCAACGACGACCACACCCGCTGCCAGGGTCTGGACACCGCGCCGGGCGCCCTCGCCGAACAGTAGTTCGGTGCGCGCCTCCTCCAGCAACGTCACCACTCGTGCGTTGTTGACGTGCCCGTAGACGTCCATGTCCGACCAGCGCACCGCGACGTCCGTGCTGAACACCGTCAACTACCCACCTCCGGTCGGCTCTCGAGCCGACTTCTAGAGGTCGACTGACAAAGTCGCTGCATCTATCTGCGAGCAGGGCGCTTCCAGAGCCACTTCACTAGTCTCCGGCTGCGGATCGGCGACCCGCTTCAGGCGGGACCCACCGGGGTTCAGCGGTCAGGTTCGGCAGCCGCAGCAGGGGGTTGGTGACCGCAGCGGCGGGATCCTCTCCGTCGGAGTCGACCGGATTCGGTTCGGTTGGATCGTCGGTCGGATTCGGGGCTAGCGCCAGGCCAGCCGACCAGCGCGTTCCTGGGCCACGGTAGGGGGGCACGTCGCGGTCGGTCTCGGCGACAGTACCGGTTGCACCGTCATTGCCGCTCATACCGGCGGATCGGGCGCCGGCGTGGATATCGCGGCTTTCCTGGTATGCAGCGAGTGCCTCAGCGAGCAGATCGCCTAGGCCCATCTGAGACGGCGCCTCGTCACCTGCTGCCTCGTCACCCGCTGCCTCGTCAGCCGCAGGTTCCCATTCCAGCGCCCGGGGTGTCGGAGCGGGAGGCGGCCCAGAAACCTGGAACTCCCGCCGTGTCTGCGGAGAATTCTCGGGTTCCTCCGACGGGTCGTTATCGCGTGCTTCGCCCTGCAAGGTGGCCGGCGACTCCGATGTGGGCTGGAGTGGCAACGGGTAGATCGCAGCCACTTCTTCGCCTACACCGCTGCGTTCGGGTTCAGCATCGGCGATCTGATTCTGATCCATCTCCAGCGCGGACGTCTCGGCAGCGCGGTCCTCCGCGCGGCGCCGGCCGGAGCGTCCCGCAGACAACGCCGACGCGGGCAGGAGATCACTTACCGATACCAAGGTGGCAGCGCCGCGGCGGTGCCGCGCACCGGACCAGGGATCGATCCCACTCGACGACTCTACCGACCCTATGTCCGCGCTTCCTGGAGATACGGGGGTCGGATCGACAACCGACGACACCCGTGAACCGACCACGGAAATACTCGGAGCCGACACTGTCGAAGCCACGTCCGGCTCCACAATGTCCGCCTCCACAGCCTCCGCCTCAAGAACCTCTGGCTCAACCCCTGGCCCAAGAACCTCCGCCGCCGAAACCTCCGGCTCGGAAACCTCCGGCTCAAGAACCACCGCGTCGGGAGCCTCCGGCCCGGTCTGATCCACCACAATGCTGGCACCGATCTCGACGCTCAGCGGACCGGTGTCAGCGTCGGACCCGGCGGTACACCCCGTCCCGGCATTGCCGAGTAGCGCGGCCACCTGGCCGACCAGGCGCGCTTCTTCACGACGGGCAGACCCGCAGTTCTCGAGCAGCGTGCAACGCGCAGCTTCCACATCGTGGCGGTGCCGGCCTTCAGCTGCACGGGCAGCGCGAACGCAATGCAGGGCGTCAGCGAACTCGCCGCGCGCCTCATGTACGTGGGACAGGCCCTCAAGGCACTCCGCGAGGACGACGTCCACCCCATATCGCTGAGCACCCTCGACCGCGTCGGCGAGAAGCGTCAGCGCCGATTCGTGGCGACCTTCGACGAGGTGCACTCGAGTAGCCAACGCCAGCCGTAGCCTGCCGACCGCAGCGGCCGCGGCGGCGCGCACCGGACGCCGCAGCAACGGCCGCACTTCCTGCATGGCGGCGTCGCCGGCATCACGATCCAGCAGTGCAAGCGCTATCTCGAGCATCAGCCGTGCGCTCACCTCGCCGCTGTCATGCTCAGGATCGGCCAACCCCGCCAACAGGTCTCGACCTTCCTTAGCTTTCGCCTCGGCCTCCGCGCCCGCCTCGCGGTGGCGGTGGCGTGCTGCGTCCACCGCCCGGACGGCAGCCCGCAACAGCAGCGCGGTGTCATGGTCGAGACTGGGGTCCTCGCGGTAGAGCTCGTCAGCCTCGTCGAGCGCGGAGCTGACCAGATCATCTCGACCGAGCGCGGCCGACGCCTCGGCTACCGCCACGAGAGCGCCGCCTCTCAGCGCTGGAGCGACATCATCACCGGCGGCCAGCACCGCCCGCACCGCGCCGAGCGCGGTAGCGGATTCGCCTAGCGCAACCGCGCAGTGCGCTAGCTCCACGTGCAGTTCGTGGCGCAGCGCCGGCGGAGTTTCGGCGTCTCGAATCGCTGGGAAGAGTCGGTGAGCCGCTTCCCCGTGCCGACCCAGCCGGTTGAGGGCGAAGACCGCGAGGTGGTCTGCCTGCAGGACGGCCTGCTTGTCATCGTGCCCGGCGGTCACCGCTCGATCGGCCAGCAGCAGCGCCAGCTCCGGCGCGCGCCAGCGCAAGAGCATTGCCGACTCCACCAGCGATGCGGCCTCGCCCCCGTTGGGCGCCATGCTGGTTCGGATTCCTTCGCGCGCCGTGCTGCTCACCTCCCACCCCCATCGACGTTCCCGATCACCGGACGCCCCATGCCCCATGCCCCATCAATTTCGGGTCAGTCTGCGGTACGTCACACGATGTGGTCGTGCCGCCTCCGCGCCGAGTCGTTCGATCTTGTGCTGCTCGTACGCCTCGAAGTTGCCTTCGAACCAGAACCAGGATGCGGGATTTTCCTCTGTTCCCTCCCAGCTGAGAATGTGTGTCACCACCCGGTCCAGGAACCATCGGTCGTGGGAGATCACCACCGCGCAGCCGGGAAAAAGTTCCAACGCGTTCTCCAGCGAGCCGAGCGTCTCGACGTCGAGGTCGTTGGTGGGCTCATCCAGCAGGATCAGGTTGCCACCCTGCTTGAGGGTCAGCGCAAGGTTGAGCCGGTTGCGTTCGCCACCGGAGAGTACTCGAGCCGGTTTCTGCTGGTCAGGTCCCTTGAATCCGAAGGCGCCGACGTACGCCCGGGATGGCATCTCGGTATTGCCGACCTGGATGTAGTCCAGACCGTCGGAGATCGCCTCGAAAACTGTCTTGTCCGGGTCGATGCCTGCGCGCTCCTGATCGACGTAGGACAACTTCACCGTCTCACCAACTCTGACCGTGCCAGAGTCAGGCTTCTCCAAACCGATGATGGTCTTGAACAAGGTGGTCTTGCCGACGCCGTTGGGGCCGATGACACCGACGATGCCGTTGCGGGGCAGCGTGAAGGACAGGTCCTTGATCAGGGAGCGGCTGTCGAAGCCCTTGTCCAGATGCGACACCTCCACCACCACGTTGCCCAGCCTCGGCCCAGCCGGGATCTGGATCTCCTCGAAGTCCAGCTTGCGGCTGCGCTCGGCTTCGACTGCCATCTCCTCATAACGCTGCAGTCGGGCTCGGGATTTGGCCTGCCGGGCTTTTGCCCCCGATCGCACCCAGGCGAGCTCGTCACGCAGGCGCTTCTGCAGCTTCTGGTCCTTCCTGCCCTGCACCGCGAGCCGATCAGCCTTCTTCTCCAGGTAAGTTGAGTAGTTGCCCTCGTAGGGGTAGGCCCGACCACGGTCGAGCTCGAGGATCCATTGAGCCACGTTGTTCAGGAAGTACCGGTCGTGAGTGACAGCCAGAACCGCACCCGGGTAACTCGCCAGGAACTGTTCCAACCACAACACGCTCTCCGCGTCCAGGTGGTTGGTGGGTTCGTCGAGCAGCAGTAGATCAGGTTTGGACAGCAGCAGCCTGCACAGCGCAACCCGACGCCGTTCTCCGCCGGACAGGTGGATCACTGGCTCGTCGGGCGGCGGACAGCGTAGAGCGTCCATGGCCTGTTCAAGCTGAGAGTCGAGATCCCACGCGTCAGCATGGTCGAGCGCCTCTTGCAGCCGTCCCATCTCGTCCATGAGCTCGTCGGAGTAGTCGGTGGCCATCTTCTCGGCGATCTCGTTGAACCGATCTAGCTTGGTCTTGATCTCACCAAGGCCCTCCTGCACGTTGCCCAGGACGGTTTCGTCCTCGTTCAGCAGCGGCTCTTGCTCCAAGATGCCCACCGTGGCGCCCGGCGCCAGGAATGCCTCCCCGTTGTTCGGTTGGTCGATCCCAGCCATGATTTTCAGCACGCTGGATTTGCCGGCGCCGTTGGGCCCGACCACGCCGATCTTCGCGCCGGGATAGAACGCGAGGGTGACGCCGTCGAGGACGACCTTGTCACCGTGCGCCTTGCGCACCTGCTTCATGGTGTAGATGAACTCCGCCACGGCCCGATCGTAGAGGTCGCCGCCCGGGGCCGGGCGGCGGCCGACCGCCGACCGCCGCCCGGCCCCGATCGTCACTCATGCGGGCACCAGCGGTCCGACCGCTTCGGCGAGGTCCGACAGGCTCACCGCGTCCGGTGGACCGGTTCTGCCGAGCAGTTCTGACGAATCCCCCTCGGGTGGTGCCACGGTTTCCTGGCTCGCGGCACGCGAAAGCCCCTCACGATGCTGCTTACGCACGGTGACGGTGCATCGAGCCAGATCCGGGCCGATCGAGGTGGCCTCCAGCTCGACGACTGAACGGCGCTCGCCCTGGTCGGTGGTCCACTCTCGGGTGCGCAGTTTCCCTCTGACGATCACCGGGTCGCCCTTGACCAGGGAGGCAGCGTTCTCGGCGAGCCTGCGCCAACAGCTCACCGACAGGTACAAGCTTTCCCCATCCACCCAGGACTCCGACGCCTTGTCAAACCGACGCTCGTTACAAGCGACCCGGAAATTGAGTACGAGCGCCGCGTCGGGACCAACCCGGCGGGGCCGCATGTCACTGACCAACGTTCCGACCACAGTTACCGGTGTCTCTCTCATGATCACATGCCCTCCTGCAGCTGTCCCGCCTCCGCGGCGGGATGCCGGCCCCTCGACCGGCGACACTCAGGCTGCGTGACGAGCAACACCATCGGGTAGGAGACCATGATCGACATGTGGATGGCCGGGGTGCTGTGCACAACCGTCCTGACACCTCGGGTCGAAACCCACGATTGTCGGGACTTCGTGCTAGCGCATGGTGCTTGAGCCCGCAGAATGCGTCGACCAGCTACCTGCGAGTAGGCAGCCGGCCGTCGCTAGACTTCTCGCTGACGCCCACCGGCGCCCGGCCCCCGTAGCTCAGCCGGATAGAGCAAGCGACTTCTAATCGCTAGGCCGCAGGTTCGAATCCTGCCGGGGGCGCTAGCCGCCCAAACAGGTCGTGCTCAATCGTCACCCGGTCGATCCTCGACCGTCGCCGGTGCGATGTACCAGTCCCGCTCCGACAGTGATTTTCCGCAGCATGCACACTCACCGCGTTGCCGATGGGCGGCGTGAACCGCCAACCACTCCTGATTCAACCGGCGACGTTCCTCGGCCTGCCGTCGAAGCCTGGGCTGTAAGGCCTGGATGGTCCAGGTCGCTCCGAGCAGCATCCCTAAGCAGACCAGCAGTACCGCGCTCAGCACCTGCAGGGTCACCGTGTTCCGCGGTGCATCCCGCCACGACGTCTCGCTCCCTGACCACGGCCCACGGGCCGAGTCCCGGGGAAGCGTGTCGCGCTCCGGTGAGATTTCGACATGATCGCCTTCCCCTTTCGTCGTCAGTGATGCGGGCTATGCTGACTTAAGTATGCCTCGTTCGCACAGGAGAGCAACCAGAACCTCAAGCTATACTTGACATTCAATTAAGCACTACTTACATACGGAGGCATCGGTGGTCGCGCCGACAGGAGTATCACTGACGGCGCATGGAGCGCGACCCCAGAACGTATAGTCAGAGCAGCCGTTCAGCAGCTCAAATGAAGATTCGGTCGCTCGCAAAAATAAATAGCCGTGAGCGACTCAGGATCTATAGAGCTACTTGACAGCAAATCAAGCAGGACTTGATAATATCCGCACCGATGGTCACCCGACCCAGGGCATGCGTGCCGGAGGATGAAGTGCAGAACCGAGAGGTGAAGCTGGAGGAGATGCTCCGCAGCTTGATCGAACGGGGTGGCTACAACCGCAATCGACAGGCCATCCTGGATGAGGTGGGGGTCAGCGCTGCAGCGCTGTCGCAGTACGTGCGAGGGCAGACACGTCCCAGCTTCCAGAAGCTAACCGCTCTTGGTGAGTTCTTCGGCGTCAGTCTCGATTACCTGGTGTACGGCGAACCCGTGGCTCCGGTGGTAGATCCTGGTCCCCTGGCCCACTATGTCGAACACGCGCTCGCGGACGTGCAGGCCCGCGCCAGCCGTCACTCCGACCTCCTCACCCGCATCGGTCGAGTGCTCGCTGACCGAATCGACAACGTTGCACGAGAGTTGGCGAACTCCGATACCGCCGGCCGCGAAGGCTTGATTCAGCAGGACGAGGTGCTACGCGTCGAACGATACTGCCGCAGAGCGGACATCGTGACCATGACCTTGACAGCCGACGTGATCCCGATGTCGGGCGCCGACCCCGCCGCAGGGCAGTTCCTCCAGGTCGTTGCCGCTAACCTCGTGCGGGGAGCCAGGTACCGGTTCCTGCTCCCTGGCGGGGAGAGCGACCAGGACAGCACGGTGGCCAGCTTCCGTTCGTTACTGGCGCCCTCCGTTCCCGGTGACCAGTTGCACGGCAACCTCGCCTTCGGCCGGGCCGCGAGGCCGGTCAGCCCAGGTGTCGGGCTGTACGGGCTTGACGTCGCGGCCTTCGAGCGCGAGGAACCCGCCCTCTTCACCCAGTTCCGAAAGTATCTCAGTGACGACCACTGGCTCGGCTACGTCACCAGGCCGAACGTCGACTCCAACGCCGACATGTTGATGAGCTGCAACCACGCCAAGCACGCACGCGCTGCGTTCGAGTCGCTGTGGTCCAGCCGCGTGAACCTGTAACAGCCCCGCGTCCGAACGAGGACTGACTCTCTTGTATCGTCCCGTCTCCGTGATCACCTCCGGGGTCCTCGTCGGTCGGGTTGTCGAGGTAAAACCCCACCCCAATGCGGACCTCATCCGGATTGCCAAGGTCGACCTCGGCATCGGTGAGCCCGTGCAGATCGTCTTTGGCGGGCCGCCGAACGTCCGCGAGGGCGACCTGGTGCCCGTCGCGCCACCCAGATCACGCTTGCCTGGCGGGAAGAAAATGCGCCGGCGCCGTTACCGGGGCGAGAGCTCCGAGGGGATGCTGTGCAGCCTCGTTGAGCTTGGCTGGGATCCGACTGCGCCCGAAGAGGTGGCGCGGCTCCGGAACGTGACGCCTGGCACGTCTCTCGACAACGTGACGGAATGGCGTGCACTAACCATCAACACGGCAAGCAAAACCGATTCCGAACCCGACCGCGAGGTCCAGCTACGGCCGGGCATAACCCAAGATGTGATCACCGCGGAGGGGGGAAATAGGTCGGAGGGGTGGCTGCGAGGGGCCACCCCTCCGTTGCCGACGGCATCGCACGCGATCATGTGATCGCGTGGCGGCACGGCACGACTGGAGGAGTAGTCGCCTGCCCCACTACCGCCTGAGCGCTGCCGCCAGCTCACGGCGGTGCCGTCCCCTAGCCGACGGCACCGCCCGCGATTACCGGCTCAACTCAGCTGAGCTGGTCAGCAGCTGCCACCGTTAGCGCTGCCACCTGCGCCGCCAGTGGCGTCACCCGCGCTGGCAATACCAGTGCCCAGGATGCCAATGCCACTCAGGATGTTGATACCCAGGCCACCCTGGGCGCTGCCGCCGGCGCCGCCGGTGCCGCCGTCGCCGGCCTCGCAGCCGCCCCACGTGCTGAACATGGACATCACGGTACGCGCGGGGAGAAGCTCCGCGTGCTGCCCGTCGATCTCAGCAAAGCTCAATGCGTCAGACATGCAAATCCTCCTAGAGAGTGACCTCAGTGGCCCCGAACAGAACACCTCACCGAACTCATTGCCGATTCGGCTAATATCACCATGGTGGCGAGGAGAGCGCCTGACAATATCCATTCGCACCTAATCTTCTGCACCGCATCACTTAGCCGCGAAGCCGTTTTTTGACTACTTTGTCAGCGGCTATCAGCTACTTAGGCTTGAGCAAGGCCGGTACCTACCGCCCGACGTCGCCCGAGCCTTTCCCCGCGATCATCCGAGCCGCGATGTTGCTGGTCAGCAGCCATGGCGGGGGTGCTCCTAGGTAGTCCGTCGCTGCCTCGGCGCAGCGAGCGGAGCGCTCGGGCGATCCCGTTCCAACCGGGGGAAGCTCGCACCCGTCCCGTTGAGACGAAGTCGACATGGTGCACTACCCGGGATCGTCGGCGATGGCTACCTAGCGTCCGAGGAATCCAGTCACACAGCGTTTATAAACGACAACCCAGCGCTACCGCAGTGGCGGATACCTCGCCCGCAAACGTGGGGCCGGCCTACTACCTAGCCGGCCCCACGCGCGCTGTACTCAGTAGTTACATCGTTGGATGAATGACACTTCCACCCAATGGGAACGGTAGTCATCGCAAGTGGCGGGATGAGCATGGACGCCGGACCCAGGAGCAGCCGGCCGTGCACGATGGACGCGTGAATCTCTTGCTGATGGCCGATACGCACGTCCCACGGCGCGCCCGGGACTTGCCCGAGCAGCTGTGGCGGGCTGTCGATGACGCGGATGTCGTGGTGCACGCCGGCGACTGGGTGTGCGTCGAGCTACTGGATGCGTTGCTGGCTCGATCGGCCCGGCTGATCGGGGTGGTCGGTAACAACGACCGACCGGCGTTGTCCGCCCGGTTGCCGGAGGTGGCGACCGCCGAACTGGCCGGCCTTCGGCTGGCAGTGGTACACGAGACGGGGTCGGCGCGCGACCGGGAGCAGCGGTGCGCCGCCCGGTTCCCCGACACCGACGTGTTGGTTTTCGGGCATAGCCACATCCCGTGGGACACGGTAGCTCCCACCGGCCTGCGACTGCTGAACCCCGGTTCCCCAACCGACCGGCGCCGCCAGCCGACGTGCAGCTGGATGACCGCCGAGATCATCGGGGGGCGACTTGACCGGGTGCAGTTACACCGACCGCCTGGGGTCACTCGGTGAGGTCCGCCAGCAGCAGCCCACTGCGGGGTTTCGGGGTGAAGTAAGTGCTCTTGCGCGGCATGCGTCGACCTTGCTGGTGTACGGCAAGCACGTCGGCAAACGGCACGGCAGCCAGCTGCAGCACGGCGTCGACGTGCGGACCCGCAGGATGCCCCGCCGGCAGTGCCCGCACATGCGGACCTGCCGGATCGATGCCCAGCGCTTCGGCGATCAGCACCCGCTCGACCAGCCCGTGGTCGATCCTGGGCAGCGGTTCGCCGGGCTCGGGTTCGGGCAACGTGACGCGCAGATCGACGCCGGACGTCCGGGCCACCACGCTGCCCGGATGGCGCGGTGGGTCGAGCGCCCGACCTTCCTGCACCACCAAGCCGGCCCGAAGCCAGGCGTCAACCAGATCACCGGACGTCAGTTCAGTACCAACCAGCGCCCGGTGGATCGCGCTGATCCGCAGCGCCGGGCCGCCGGTCACCAACGCGAGCAGGCTGGACCGATCGCTGGCCGCCGCGGCCGCCACCCGATGGTTCCCGTCAGCGACGAGCAGCGGACCGCGGGCCACGGTGGCGAGCACCGCATCCTGCCCAGTTCCGGGGCCCAGCAACCACAGCTGATGCGTCCGACCGTCGGAATCGATGGTCGACACCGCCGGCGCCCGCAGGTCATCGATGCTGGCCAGCACGGCCGCGGTCAACTGCGCGCCGTCGATGACGGGCACGAGCATCGCGGCACTGGTGGCACAGCCAAGCCCGGCGAGCACCGCTGCTCGTTCGACCACCACCTGCGGGTAGACCTCCTCGCTGTGTCGTACCCAGGACATCCCGTGCACGTCCACCGCGGCCGGATCGACCAGACACAGCAGGCCAACCGCTACCCCATCCGGGCCGTCCACCCGGTAGGGCGCCACCACCTCGGCCACCTGGCGATACGCGCTGCCCCGCAGCCGGTCCAGAGCTTGGCGGGCGGCTGGCAACGCATCGGCCAAGGACAGTCCCTGCGCCAACGCTTCGGGAGTGCGATGCGGGTGCTGAACGGCCAGCAACGTGTCGCGGCCGCCATGCGGCCCGGCCAGCGCAGCCACCACTTCGCCCGCCTCGGCGAACTCATCGACGTCAGGACCTGGCACGCGGTCGGTGAGCACCCAGCCGTGCTTGATGGCCCGCACCCACCGTGTCATCGCTCGCGCGCCGATTCCCAGCCGGTCAGATCCCGGCGAACGCAGCGACGGCGAGGCCGACGACGAGCAAGGGGCCGGCAACCCGCAGGTGCACAAACGCCAGCGCGGCGAACCACAGGGGCCAGACCGGCACGGGTCGCGGCGGCTGCTCCGGTCGAGGCTGGCGGAACCAGGACCACACCGTGACCAGCCGGTAAAGCCCACCGAGTGCCAGTAGCGCCGGCCACGGCAGCGCGCCGACCAGCACGCAGATCACGATGAGCAGGTAGAAGCCGGCCATCAGACCCAGCGTCGCGGCCCGGGCCCGCCGCTCGCCGAGCATCACCGGCAGCGTGCGGATTCCTAGCGGCTCGTCGTAGGGGATCTTGTCGGTGTGCTTGCCCATCAGCACCGACGTGCACAGCAGTGCGTAAGGCAGCGACGCCAGCAACACCTGCCAGGTGATCGAGCCGACCGCCGCGTAGTAGGTGCCCCCGACCATCAGCGGGCCCCAGACCAGCAGCACGTCCGGCTCCCCCAGGCCGCGCTTCTTCAACCGCAGCGGCGGTGCGGTATAGGCCACCGACAGCACGAACCCGGCCACCGCGAACGCCACCACTGGCCAGCCCCGAACCAATGCGAGCACGACAAGGATCACCAGGTCGGCGGCATTGACGACCAGCACCGACGCCACTAGTGCCCGGCGGGTGACCAGCCCGGACAGGATCGGATGCGGAGCGTACAATGCCCGCGGGTAGTTCGCGGTGTCCGAACCAGAGCTGGTGTCGTAAAGGTCGTTCATCAGGTTGTTGGCGACGTGCGCCAGGGTGATCCCGATGACGGCCAGTATCAGCCACCGCCAGTCGACCCCGGGCGCTCGCGCGGCGAGCAGCCCCGCCACCAACCCGGCGACCAGCGTCATCGGCAGCACGGCGGCGCGGGACACCACGATCCAGCGGGTCACCGCGTCGATCGGGCCCTCGGGCGGATTGGTGGTGCTCAGGGCGTAGCGCCAGGAACTGACCCGGGAGCGCGGCGCAGTATCGGTCACACCGTCGAGACTGGCACAGCCGCGGCCGGATCGGTCAGCGGAAGGCGTAGACCACGGCGGCCATGTCCTCGTCCGCGTGCCCGGCGGCGGCCGCGGTCGACATGAGGCGGTGGACGGCCTGCATCAGCGATGGGTCGTCGCCTGCCTCGCGCAAGGCATCGACGATGAGCTCGGCGTCCTTCGCCGCGCCCGCCAAGCTGAACGCCGGCGGGAACTCACCTGCGATCATGGTCCGGCCCTTGACCTGGGCGTATGGGCTGTCGGTGCCGCCGCCGGCGATGGTGTCCAGGAACAGCTGCGGGTCCACCCCGAGGCCACGGGCAAGCGCGATGGCCTGCCCGGTGGCGGCGGTGATGGACAACACCCAGGAGTTGAGCGCGAGCTTGAGCCGGTGCCCGTCACCGATCCGCTCGCCGACCCAGACCGTCTTGCTACCGATCGCCTCGAACACCGGCGCCACCTGGGGCTCCAGTGCGCGCGGTCCCGACGCGAGCACGATCAGCTCGCCCTGCTCGGCGGGCCGCTTGGTGCCGAGCACGGGTGCGTCGAGGTAGCCACGGCCGTAGCGGTCGGCGAGCTCGGCGAGACGCTGGGTGCCGGCGAGGCCGACCGTGCTGGTCTGCACCCAGACCGCGTGCTCTGGTGTCGCCGCCAGCGCCCGTTGCATGACCTCGGCCACCGCGTCGGCGTCGAAGAGCATCGTCACCACGACGTCGGCACCGGTCACCGCCTCGGCCGCATCCGCAGCGACCTTGGCCCCGTCATCGGCCAGCGGCCGGGCCTTGTCCGCGCTGCGGTTCCAGACGGTGACGTCCAGGCCCGCCCGCACCAGGCTCCGGGCCATTCCCGTGCCCATGATCCCCGTCCCCATCACGGCAACGCTGCCCGTCACGTCAGCTCCTCCGATCGCACACTGCCCGCACCCATCATTGTTCCCCCGCGAAGCATGTGTAGCGGATCAGGGAAGCGGGCATCCTCGCGGCATGGGATTCACGTCACCGGGCTTGATCAACTCGCTCGGCTGAACTGAGGAGGCCCTGAGCCGACATGTCGGATATCACCCAACTGATCCTGGACGATCACGAGACTTTCCGCCGGGAGTTCGCGGCGCTGGACGACGCCCGCGAACCCGAGCAACTACGCGAGATCTGGGAACCCCTCGCGGTGCTGCTGGAAGTGCACGCAGCGGCCGAGGAAGCCGTCTTCTATCCGAAGCTGCTACGCCGTGGCGATGAGGCGCAGGACGAAACCATCGATGCGATCGGTGATCACAACGACATCCGGGACGGGGTGCGCGAGGCAGCCCAGCATCCGATCGGCAGCCCGCAATGGTGGGACGGCGTCCGGCACACCAGGACGGCCAACAGCAGTCATATGGCTGAGGAAGAGGACGACGCCCTACCCGATTTCCGTCGCAACGCCCCGCTGAGTATGCGCGTGGACCTGGGCCACGAGTTCCTGAAGTTCAAGACAGACCATTCGGATGCCCGGGACCTGGATACCAGCGACAAGGACCCCCAGGCATACGTCAGCGCGGTAGAGGAGGAGATCGCCGCTGGCGACGACGGGAACAGCTCGCTGGGTATCGGCAGTCTGAAGGGACGTTGATGATGACCGATCATCTGTTACGCAAGTACGCACCGATCCCGGCGGCGGGGTGGAAGCAGATCGACGACGAGGCCAAGGACCGCCTCACCGCCAGACTGGCGGCACGCCGGCTGGTCGACTGGTCCGGACCGCACGGCTGGACGCATTCCGCCACCAACCTCGGCCGGACCACATCACTGGAGACCGCACCGCCGGGCACCAAGTTCGAGAGCGTTGTCGCCCGGCAACGACGGGTCCTCGCGTTGAGCGAGCTCCGAGTGAGCTTCACCGTGGAGTGCTCCGGGTTGCAGGATGCCGAACGCGGCGCCACCGACGTGGACTATGCCGATCTCGACCGCGCCGCCCACGATGCAGCATTGATCGAGAACCGCGCCGTGTTCCACGGCTGGCCGGAAGCGGGAATCACCGGAATCGTGGAGAGCAGCTCTTATCCCTCGTTGACGTTGGGACGAGACACCAAGGCCTACCCGCACGCCATCGCCAAAGCGACCAATCTGCTTCGGCAGGCCGGTATCGAGGGTCCGTACGCCTTGGCCATCAGTCCCGAGGGATACACCCGGGTAGCGGAGGCGACCGAAAGCGGCGGCTATCCGTTGCGGGAGCATCTGACCAAGATTCTCGGCGGAGACATCGTATGGGCTCCCGGCCTGGACGGCGCCCTGGTGGTGAGCAAGCGGGGCGGCGACTTCATCCTCGACGTCGGGCAGGACTTCTCGATCGGCTACACCCGGCACGACGCCGAGCTGGTGACGCTCTATCTGGAAGAAAGCTTTAACTTCCGCGTCACCGAACCCGACGCGGCTGTCGTTCTCACCGATGGATAGGCCGTCCTTCGCGATACCGGCGGAGTTGCCCGGAAGGAGGGCCGGGTAACGGTTTTGAAAGTACCTTCATGAGGAGATTGTCATGTCGACATCTTCGCTCGGCGCCCGGTCTGACGTTCGGACATCGGGTCTCGCGATGCAGCGCAGCCGTGGGGCGGGCAGCGCCTTCCTGCTTGTGCTGCTCGGCATCTGGGGCGCCATAGTCCCCTTCGTCGGGCCGTATTTCGGCTACACGTTCGGCGTCACGGTCCCGTGGTTTTTCACCTACGACCGGCTGTGACTGGACATCCTGCCAGGTATCGCGGTGCTCCTCGGTGGCCTGATCCTCGGCCCGAGCGCAAACCGGGCCAGCGCCGGGATGGGGGCGTGGCTCGCCCTGATCGGCGGGATCTGGTTCACGGTCGGGCCGGTGATCAGCCAGTTGTGGCGAGTAGGTGGGCTGGCGGCGCCGATCGGTGCACCGCTTGGCGGGAACCTACTACAGCTGCTTGAGCAGCTCGGCTACTTCTTCGGGCTCGGAGCGGTGGTCACCGCGTTGGCGGCTTTCGCGCTGGGCCGGATAACCGTGCGATCGGTGCACGACTGAGCCCATCGGCGGGCGTCGACTCAGCTGCGGGGGCGGCGGGGGGTCGGGTTCTGGGGGTGGCGTCGGGATGGGCTCCGGCGGCGCTGGGGGTTGGGGCACCGGGCCCGGGCCGGGGTCCGGCGTGGGCTCCGGGTCAGGTGGGACGGTGTTCGCAGGGCCGCTCGGCCGCTGAGACAACTGCATCGTGGCAATTCGCTGGGTAACCACGGATGTGCCTCCTTACTCGATCGCCCCCTCGGACTACCCGCCACCGACGCTGTTGAACCAGCCGGGCGGCCACAAGGCCGCGATGGTTCATCGGACGCCCTGATCCTTTTGCCTGGTGCGATGGTCCCGATCTTGACCGCGTATCGCCGGCCATGCCTGGTGAATGACGGCGGCGGTGGGCACCGCGACGATCGCTCCGACGATTCCAGCGCGCACGGTGCCGACCGCAAAGGAGAGACCAATCGAGAGCGGATGGAGCCGCACGTAGCGGCCGACGATCACCGGTTGGAGCAGATGGACTTCGAGCTGGCTCTCGGCGATGAGGACTCCGAACAGGATCAGCGCGGCCAGCCACCCGTGGGTACCGAAGGTGACTAGGACGGCCAGGCCGCCGGCGACGAGTGCACCGATGAACGGGATGAAGCTGCCGATGAACACCAGCACCCCCAACGGGAGCGCCAGCGGCACGCCCAGTAGGTACACCACAAACCCGATCACGACGCCGTGGATGGCGGCGATGACCGCAGTACCGCGCACGTAACCGGTGATGGTGCCCCAGGCGGCCCGCCCGGCCAGGTCCACTCGATGGGACTGGCGCGCCGGTAGCGGTGTGAGCAGCCAACACCATATTCGCTCGCCGTCGTAGAGCAGGAAGAAGGTGATGAACAGGGTGAGCACCGTCAGGGTGGCGAACTCGAGGAGATAGCCGGCGCCGGTGGTGAGGTAGTCGCCAGCCTGACTCCGGTTGCGCTGCAACCAGTTGATCACCGACCCTTCGATCTGGTCGAGCTGGAGCCGACCCGGGCCACCGGCGCTCAGAACAGCGCGGAGCCGGCGGACGGTACCAACCAACTGCCCGATCAGCGACGGTAGCTCCCGGGTGAAGCGCAACCCGATCAGGTATCCAAGGCTGCCCAATACGACGGTGGCCAGCAGCAGCGTCGCCAGGGCGGATAGTGGTCCCGTCAGGCGTCGCTGCAGCAACTGCGCCACCGGCCGCAGCAACGCCGCGAGCAGTAGCGCGGCGACCAGCGGGATCACCACCAGCGACAGCAGCACGAGCACCCGTACGGCGGCGTACACCGTGACTCCCACCAGCAGCAGCCGCCAAGACCAGGCCGCGCCGATTACCAGGCTGTGGGAACAGTGGACGAATGGGGCGGCCCGGTCATCGGCGAAGGTTGTCCAGCGCCGAGCCGTACCGGTTGACGACCCGTGCACGCGACGAGGGATCGGTTCGAGGCACCGGCTCGAGAAAGATCTCGTCCAGGTCGGTGAACTCACGTCGCAGTTCGTCGTCGATGCGCACGCACGCTCGTTCCAACTCGTCGGCGGACAGCGAGCTCGCGAAGTCCACCCGCGCGCAGAGCAAGGCCTTGTCGGTCCCGGTCATCATGGTGAGCAGATCGACCACCTGCTCGACCTCCGGTTCCGCTGCCAGCTTGGCGTAGATTGCCCGGACCAGCCGTCGATCGGCCTGCTGCCCGATGAGCAGCCGCATGTTCGTGCGGCCGAGCAGGTAGGCCACCACAATGAGGAGCACGCCGATCAGCAGCGAGGCCAGGCCGTCCCACAGCGCCGAGCCGGTGAGCAGGTGCAAGCCGACACCGCCGAAGGCGATCAGCAGGCCGACCAGCGCGGCGGTGTCCTCGTAGAAAACGGTCTTGACGGTGGGGTCATCGGTGGTGTGTAGGTATTCGGTCAGGCTTTGGCCCTCTTGATCCCGCTCCCGGCGGATCTGACGCACCGCCCGGATCCAGGAGACGCCCTCCATCACGAACGACAGAGCAAGCACCAGGAAGGCCACCCACACGAGGGTCTGCTCCTCGCCCCCACCGAAGATCGTGCGCACGCCCTCATACACCGAGAACATCGCACCCGTGACGAAAATTGACACCGCAGCGATGAGTGCCCAGAAGAACCGAACCTTGCCGTAGCCGAACGGGTGCCGCCGGTCTGCCGGTCGCTCCGAGTGCCGCAGCGCAGCTAGCAGCAGCCCCTCCGTGGTCGAGTCAGCGACTGAGTGCGCCGCCTCGGCCAGCATCGCGGCCGATCCGGTCAGTATCCCGGCGACCGCCTTCATCACCGCGATCGACAAGTTGATCGCAAGCGCGACGACCACGGTCAGCGTACTTTCCCCGCCGCCAGAGTCATTTTCTAGCGGCGCTACGCCTCGGTCCGGCGCGTCCACGGCGCCCTCCTCGAGACAACGGCTGTGGCTGCACAACGGGTGCGCCACGAGGCGCTGT
>QHBZ01000031.1 GCA_003244055.1 Pseudonocardiales bacterium
GTCAACCAGGTGATCAGCAAACGCATGGTCAAAAAGCAGCAGATGCGCTGGACACCCCGCGGAGCCCACCTCCTGCTCCAAATCCGCGCCCGAGTCCTCAACGACACCCTCACCGAGGACTACCGGCGCTGGTACCCCCGATTCACCTACACCACCGATCACCAGACGCTGGCCGCATAGCCTCCCCCGGTTTTTCCCGGTCTCGCGGCACACCGGCGAACGCACCGCCCAGGTGCCCGCCGGTGGCGCGGAAACCGGCCACCAGCTCGGTGTTCATCGCCTTCATCGCTTCGGGATCGGTCGCCGCGAGTAGGAAGATCGGGTCCAGGTCGTCCTCGGTCCTGGGGCCGACCGCCGAACCGGTCGTGGTAGTGGTGGACATTGCTGATCACTCCTTTCAGAATCGGTGTGCGGGTCACTGCTGGTCAGGAACGAGCTCGCCAACCTCGACACGGCCCCCCGAGCCCAGACCGGGACAGCCCTCGGCGATGGCCACGGCGGCGTCGAGACTGTCCCCGCGAACCACGATGTAGCCACCGAGCTCGTCAGATCCCGCCGATGGGGTACCGACCATCCGCGCCTGTCCGACCCGGTGACCCTGGTCCACGATGTGGGCCCCGATGCGCCCGAACCAGGCACCCCAGGCCTGTTCGATCTCAGGGGTGCTGTCCTTGGTGGACTGCCGGAACGCCAGCACATACTCAGCCATGGCTACCTCTCCCTCCTGTGGCCGGCGCCCGTTGCGCCGGCTCACCTACTACGACAACCGGCATCCCAGCGAATCGACAGCACCACAACGGCAAGTTCGGGATCATCCGCGACCCGGACTGCCCGACCGGCCCGCGCGGTGGTGCGGAGCTCCTCGCGGTGTGCCCTTCCCGCTCCGGCGGGGTCGACGCTCGGAAGATCATGGCTGGACCCGTGACTGTCCTTGGCGGGCGAGCCGCGGGTGCGTGGGATCGCCAGGAGCCCCGGGGGATTTTCGGTAAGTCTGTCGATCCGCGCCGCCCGGGATTGTCGGTAGGGAGAAGGCCTCGGTGAGCGGGGTCGGCTAAGGAAGGGAGCCTGTGATGGCTGAGTACCTGGTGTTGATCTATGAGGATGAGGCGGGGTGGGCCGAAGCGGGCCCAGACACCTGGGAGCGAGTGATCACCGAACACCGTGCGTTCGGGGAGCGCAACGGCGCGGTGTTGCGCGGCGGGCACGGGTTGCACCCGACGGAGACCGCCACGTTCGTCCGCACGGACAACGCCGGTGGGTTCACTGTCACCGACGGGCCGTTCGCGGAAACCAAGGAAGCGCTGACCGGCTTCTACGTGATCGAGGCCGCCGACCTGGACGCCGCGGTGGCGATCGCGAAGCAGGTACCGGCGCCGTTCGGCGGGGTCGAGGTTCGTCCGGTGCGGGTGTTCGACCGATGACCACCACCGACACCCACACTGATGTCCCGCGACCGGAACCGGAGCTGGTGTCACGCGAGCAGTGGTTGACGGCCCGCCGCGAGCTGCTCGTGCGGGAGAAAGAAGCCACCCGCGCCCGGGACGAACTCAGCGCGGCACGTCGTGCGCTGCCGATGGTCGAACTCGACTCCGAGTACATGTTCGACGGCCCCGCCGGCCCGATGGGGCTGGTGGATCTGTTCGACCACCACCGGCAGCTGATCGTCTACCACTTCATGTTCGACCCCGACTGGGACGAGGGCTGCCCGAGCTGTTCGTATTTCGCGGACAACTTCACCGGCGCGCTGGCTCACCTGCCGGCCCGCGACACCTCGTTCGCCGTGATCTCCCGCGCACCTCTGCACAAGATCGAGAAGTTCCGGACCCGCATGGGCTGGAGCTTTCCCTGGTACTCCAGCCACGAGGGCCGGTTCAACCACGACTTCGGGGTCACCATCGACACCGCCACCGGGGCGGTGGACTACAACTACCAGCCGGCCGCGGACCTGCTGGCCACCGGCAAGATCTGGGTTGAGAACGGTGAACTGCCTGGACTGTCGGTATTCCTGCGCGACGGCACGAGGATCTTCCAAACCTACTCCACCTACCAGCGCGGATTGGACGGGCTGATCAACACCTACAACTACCTCGACCTCACCCCGTTCGGCCGCGGCGTCGACGACCGGGATCCGTACTCGATGGCGTGGGTCCGCCACCACAACAAGTACGCCACCGACTAGCACAGCGACACGGACGGGCAGCGATGATGTCGTCGGCGAGTGTGGCGGCTGCGGTCGCTGAGGCGCACCGCCGCGAGTGGGCATTCGTGCTCGCCGCGACGGTGCGTCTGACCGGCGACATCGATCTGGCCGAGGAGTGTGTGCAGGACGCCTACGCGCAAGCCCTGGGCAGTTGGACCGCGAGCGGGGTCCCGGACCGGCCTGGGGCCTGGCTGACCACCGTGGCGCGGCGCGGCGCTCTGAACCTGCTGAAAAGGGCCGCGACCGAGCGGCGCACGTTGCCGCGGCTGGTCGAGGACCGGACTGATCCGGGCCCCGAGGAGATCGCCCGGGTCGGGCCTGACGAGATCCCAGATGACCGGCTGCGGTTGATCTTCACCTGTTGTCACCCGACCCTGTCCCAACCGGCGCAGGTGGCGTTGACGCTGCGGCTGCTGTGCGGGCTCACCACGAGCGAGGTGGCCCGGGCGTTCCTGGTCGCTGACGCGACGATGGCGGCCCGGATCACCCGGGCCAAGAAGAAGATCAACGCCGCCGGGATCCCGTACCGGGTACCACCGGTCGCGGAGCTGCCCGAGCGCATCGATGCGGTCCTGGAGGTGGTGTATCTGCTCTACACCACCGGGCACACCGCCCCCGCCGGCGCCGACCTGGTCCGCCGCGACCTGGTCGAACGCGCCCTGGACCTGGCCCGCATGCTGCACACCCTGCTACCAGCAACGGAGCTGGCCACCACCGGCGCCGCGGACGTGGCCGGGCTGTTGGCGTTGATCCTGCTCACCGACGCCCGGGCCACCACCCGAGTCGGCCCGGATGGCCGCGCGGTCCTGCTTGCTGAGGCCGACCGCACCCAATGGGACCGGACCGCGATCGCCGAGGGCGTCAGCCTGGTGCGCGAGGCGCTGCGACGACGCCCACCCGGGCGGTTCGCGTTGATGGCCGCGATCGCCGCCGTGCACGACGAAGCACCCAGCTGGGCCGACACCGACTGGACCGAGATCGTGGGCCTCTACGACCTCCTCGTGACGATCTGGCCTTCCCCGGTGGTAGCGCTCAACCGGGCCGTCGCGATCGGCTACGCCCACGGCCCCGCCGCCGGACTCACAGCCCTCGACGCCCTGGCCACCGAGCCGCAACTGGCCGGCTACAGCTACCTCGCCGCCTCCCGCGCCGAGTTGCTGCACCGCCTCGGACGTCTCACCGAAGCCCGACTGGCCTACCAGGAAGCACTCCTGCTCACCGAAAACACCGTCGAACTGGACTTCCTGACCACTCGGCTGGGCCAGCTCCCAGACTGAACCGGCTCTTGAGCAGCACGAACATGCGCTAACGCCGGATTCCGTTCCAAAACCCTCTGCACCCCGTATCCAGCTGGCTCGTCTACGCCGACGGCGTCCGAGAACACCTCGACGCTGCACGACGCCGCCAAACCGAGCACGGCGCCACGACCGTTTCCGGCGCCCAGCCGGGGCAACCATGCCCCGGTCACACCGGCCAGCCTGCGCACCGACCTCGCCGTCGCCCGAGAACAAATCCGCCAGCTACGGGCCGAACGCGACAAGCTCCGCAACCGCCTGCGCCTGCAACTCGGCGCCGAGATCGAAGGACCAGATCGGGCCGAGCTGATCACACGCGTCACCAGCCTGGAAGCCGTCGGCCGTCAACTCGCCGCCGAACGCGACGCCCGCGCCGCCGAAGCCAACCTCGCCCAACGACGGGCCCGAGAACTCGAAGACGACCTCACCGCCGCTAGGGACAGCCTGCGACGCGTCATCAAAAACCAGAACCGATGACGCCCACCACCGACAGCACGAATCGACCCCGCAAGCCACCGACGCGCCTCACGTGCCTCACATGGCTCAGCCAGAAAAACGCCCGCCCACCAGGCACCTTTCAAGATCGAGTACAGATAAGGGCTGTCACCCAACTCATCCGCGGTGGCGAAAACCTCGTCACCATCGCCGAGATCGCCGGACACTCCCGACTCGAGACCCTCCGGATCTACAGCCAACCCACCGATGACGACAAACACCACGCCCTGCGCCACCTCACCATCGACCACTAACAAAATAAACCGGAGGCACAGCTGGGACCCGAGACAGGTAATGAAATAGTCGCCGACGCCGTGGAGACGTTCATGGAGAAGGTGCCCCGGCAATTACGCCGGCGCCAACGCATTCTTCATGGCCGCCATCGGGGATCGGCTCGGCCTGTTCAAGGATCTCGCCACGAGAGATACCGCCACGAGCCCCGGACTGGGCTGCCCGAGCGTTACGTGCGCGAGTGGCTCGCCGGGATGGCAGCGGCCAGCTACCTCACCTACCAGCCCGACACGGGCCGGTACTCACTGCCGGGCTGCGAAGGTGACGGGAATTTGCAGTCGCGACGATGACTACCACCTTTGGTTACGATATGGAACGACTTTAGCTACATATCGTGATATTCGGTGGGGACCGTAACGTCGTTCCCCACCGACACCGATAACACCAGAAACGAGGCTACGGGTGCGGGTCACCCGCATTCTCGTGGGCGAACGTGAGGGTTGAGTCAGGGGATGGGCATGGGGACAGCGCGCGAACGCGCGGCCGCCCTCCTGCGCCTGGGTGCTCACCGGTCCCGGCTGCCGGGTCCGGTGATGGCTTATCCCACCAGACCCGATCAGGGTATTCGCAACGTCCCAGTCAGCATCCCCGATACACTACAGTGAGGTGATCGCTGATGCACTCGATGCCTACGCAGTTCGTCGAACGGTTCATCGCGCTGAACACCTGCGATGGCTACGTGGTGCTCACCGTCGATCCAGACACCCACGAAGCTGACGCGCACGGCCCCTACGACGGGCTCACCGCCACCACCATCGCCGATCAGATGCGCAATGATCTCGACGCCGACGGCCTCACCGACGTCTCCGTCGCGGTGATCCGATTGCACCAACCAAGACCACAACCCGGGGGCCACAACTGAACCGCGTGGCGACTCGGGTGCCGCGCTGGACTGGGCCCGGGGGGCGTGAGCGGTACTCAGTGTGCTGGCGGGGGGTGCGCTCGGCAAGGACGCTGAGGAGTTCCCCGGACAGCACCGTCGAGGACGGCACAGCGGAAATTCTCCGCCGAACCACCTTCGCACTCCCCAGATCTGAATACACAGAGTTGCGAAAGTGACGGGGAATGAAGTGTTTACGCAGGTCAGGTCGGATTCCGGGTGGTGAGGGGTCCGGGACCGTTCTCGTCACGATGGGCCTGTCGCTGCGGGGTCGAGGAGGCGTCGTGGGACTCGTGGGCAGGCTGCGGGCGTGGCGCCGGTATCGGCGGATGTCGGCTCGCCTTGCGGAACTGGATCGCCACGACCGCAAGGCCGCTCCTCAACGAAATGCCACACCGCTCGCCTCGCGACCTCGCCTGATCAGCAACAGCGTGCTGATCTACGCCCTGTCGTTCGTGGCGATCGTTGGTCTGCTGCTTTACGTGGGATCAGCCTTTCCTTGGCTGGCCGGCAAACCCAGTCAGCAGCCGCCAGCAGCTCATCTATCGGTACCCAGCACCGCGACGACCGGACCGTTCGCCTTTCTCGCCACGACCCCCGCCGGCCGGCCCGTGACCTACGATCCATGCCACCCGATCCACTACGTCGTGAATCCGGCCGCAATGCCCCTCGGTGCGATGAGGGTCATCCGCGACGCCATCCGGACGATCAGCACAGCCACCAAACTAAAGTTCATCGACGACGGCCTCACCCAAGAGCCGCCCAACCTGACCAACCGGCCGCCCTCACAACCCCAACGCTACGGTCAGCGCTGGGCGCCGGTGCTGATCGCCTGGACCGACCAGGCGCCATACCCCATGGTCGGCGGCGACATTGCGGGGATCGGAGGCAGCACGACCTTCGAACCGGACGGGCCGGAATCGGCACGCTACGTCACCGGTGAAATCGCGCTCAACCAGGCCGATTTCACCCAGATCCTCACGCGCGACGGCGGCGACGCGGAGGCACGGGCGATCGTGATGCACGAACTCGGCCACGTGGTGGGACTTGGTCACGTGACCGATCCACGCGAGTTGATGGCGCCGAAGGAAACCGGGCAAACGGCGCTTGGCCCCGGCGACCGCCAGGGTCTTGCCACAGTGGGAGCGGGCCCGTGCTGGCCCGATACCTGACCATGACCCTCCGGCGTGAGGACTACTCGGCCGGATCGTTCCACCACACTTCGAGCATCAAGTCTTCCCGGTGATCACGGCCTTCCCGGAGAGCCGACAGATCCACGGTGGCAAGATGTCGGAGCTGTTGTGGCGCCGCACGGACGGTTGGTGCTGGCCCTTACCTTCACCATCGAGGGCAACCGGATCACCGCGTACGAAGTGATCGCCGACCCGAAGCGCCTTGCCAGCCTCGACCTCGCCGTCCTGAAAGAGTGACATCGTCGACCTCGCCGCAGATCAGCGCGGCCCTGGACGCACTCGCCGACCTAGCGCGATCGAGCGGCACCGCGACGTCAGCGGCCTGGCTCCCCAACTTGTTCCACTCTCCCTCGGGGTCCTTGTCGATCAGCCCGGTCCTCGGACTTCGGAATACCACAATGACCGCAGCGTGTCCGGCATCTCAGGCCGGGCCCGGCAGGGCAGCGCCGCAGCGGGTAGCAACCCAGCGCACGGCACAAGATTCGCCTCGTCGACTCGCGGCGTCACCCGCGAGAGCTCACGTGATGCTTTTCACTCGAGCACAACGAAGGGGCTGCTGCGCAGCCGTTGAGGCGCCACCATGACTTTGTGAGCTTCCGCGACCTGTATCCCGATGACAGGCCACCGGTGGTGCTGGTGACCGGCGGCAACAAAGGGCTCTTCGCTGTATCAAGTGGGTTACTCAGCGTGAGGTCATGTAGGCGGGTGTGGGGTTGGTGAGGGTGGGTAACTGGAGTTTGGCTGCGGTGAGGTAGACGATGGTGATCATCTTGTTTTTGTTGCGGTAGCCCCGGGCGCGGGCTTTGGCGGCCTGAACGAGGGAGTTGATCCCTTCGAGCAGGCCGTTGTTCAGGTGGTTTTGGTGCCAGGCGATGATGCCGTCCCAGTGTTTCTCGACCAGGGTGACGAAGTCCTTGACCGGTTGCAGGAGGGAGCGTTTGGCGCCGTAGCACCAGCGCCGGAGGTACTCGGGGGCGTAGCTGGGGTCCTGGTCGTAGAAGGCCTGGAAATCCTCGCGCCAGCGCAGCGCGCGGGCGGTCGCGAGCTGGGCTGAGGGGCGCATCAACTGGTGGAGCTCACCCTGTTGCTTGGCCGAGAGGTTCGCCCAGTTCTTCAGCCACAGCCAGCGGGTGTGTTTGAGCTCGGGGCGGGTGGTGACCTCGGTGCGGCGCACGGTGTCGATGGCCTCGCTGAGCTTGGCGGCCAGGTGGAAGCGGTCGAAGGTCATCGTCGCGTGGGGCAGATGTGTCTTGATGCCGGAGATGAACGCGGTGCTCATGTCGGAGCTGGTGTCGGTGACCTTGTCCGGGTCGCCGCCGTGGCCGGCCAGGTCCGCGGCGAAGCGCCCGACGGTCTCGGCCGAGCGGCCCTCGGTGGCGAAGACCACCCGGCGGGCGTCGATGTCGGCGAAGATGCTGATGTAGTCCTGACCCTTACGGGCGGAGGTCTCGTCCATCCCGACCCGCCGCACGCCCGAGCAGTCGAGCTGGTCGCGGGCGGCGTGCACGTGGTGTTCCACGACCCGCCAGATCCTGGTGTCGTGCTCGCGGGTCATCGCAGCGACCTTCGCGATCGGCATCGCCGCGGCGAAGGTGAGCACCAGCGCCTCGAACAACAACGTGAACCCCGACCCCGGGCGCGCCCAGGGCACGCTGACCTGCAG
>QHBZ01000032.1 GCA_003244055.1 Pseudonocardiales bacterium
TCGGCGCCGTCTACGGGGGCCTGGGTGTGTCGGTGGCCATCCAGTCGGCGTTGAATCGGGTCTGGGCCGTGCCCCGCTATGCCCGCCCCGACCCAGTGGTATCCCGGCTACGTGGCCTGGTGCTGTTCCTCCTGATCGGGGCAGTCGTTCTGATCACCACCGCGCTGGCCGCGATCGGCCCGGTGGCCGCCGGCTACGGCTACGGCGTTGGCGTACGTATCGCGGCGATCGCAATCGCCGCGATGGTCAATGTGGGTGCGTTCCTTATCGGGTTTCGGGTGTTGACCGCCCGGGACGTTCCGCTGGCTGACCTGATGCCTGGGGCGATCGGCGCCGGGGTCGCGGTTGAGGTGCTGCAGGTCGTGGGTGCGTTGTTCGTCAGTTATGAACTCAACGGTGCATCGCAGATCTACGGCGTCTTCGGGCTGGTTCTCGGGTTGCTGGCCTGGCTGTACCTGCAGGCGGTCATCGTGGTGTTCTGCGCGGAGATAAACGTGGTGCGGGCACGCCGGCTATGGCCGCGCAATATGCTCACCCCCTTCGTCGACGACGTCACGCTCACTCGCGCCGACCGGGCGTCCTACCGTTCGTATGTGAACTCAGAGCGCTTTACACCATCCCAACAGGTGGAGACCACGTTCGACCCACAGCCCTCGGCGAACGACAAATCCTGATCACCGCCGTGAAGGTCGTGGTGCTGGTCGGCGGCGTCGGGGGCGCCCGGTTCCTGCTCGGGCTCAAGGCCGCGCTCGGCCTCGGCGACCATGACACCGAGATCCAGGACACCGGCACCCATGACATCACCGCAGTCGTCAACACCGGCGACGACATCTGGCTGCACGGATTGCGGATCTGCCCAGATCTGGACACCTGCATGTACACCCTCGGTGGCGGGATCGATGCCGAACGCGGCTGGGGACGCGCCGGCGAGACCTGGGTCGTCAAAGCGGAACTGGCGCGTTATGGCGCTGATCCGGACTGGTTCGGGCTGGGCGATCTGGACCTGGCCACCCACCTGGTCCGCACCCGGATGCTGCAAGCCGGCTACCCGCTGTCCGCGGTGACTGCGGCACTGTGCGATCGGTGGCGCCCCGGGGTGCGGCTGCTGCCGGCCACCGATGATCGCTGCGAGACCCACGTCGTGGTCGCTGAGGCCCGCAGTGGTCACCAACCCCAGGCCCGGCGCGCGATGCACTTCCAGGAGTGGTGGATCCGCCACCACGCGCAACTGCCGGCCATCGAGTTCGTGCCGGTCGGCGCGGACACCGCCGAGCCGGCCGCTGGGGTGCTCGACGCAATCGCCGGGGCGGACGCCGTGCTGCTCGCGCCGTCGAATCCTGTCGTGTCGATCGGCGCCGTGCTGGCTGTACCGGGGATCCGCCACGCGTTGCGAAGCGCGGGCGCCCAGGTGGTCGGGCTGTCCCCGATCATCGGTGGCCGCGCGGTGCGCGGGATGGCTGAGGCCTGCCTGGCCGCCATCGGGGTGCCGTGCGAAGCGGGCGCGGTGGCTGCGCACTACGGGGCGCGCAGCGCGGGTGGGATCCTGGACGGGTGGCTGGTGCACACCGGGGATCAAGCGACAGTGCCTGGTATCGAAGTCCGGGAAGTCCCGCTGCTGATGACCGACCTAGCGGCGACCGCGGCGATGGCACGTTCAGCCCTGGAACTCGCCCTGCCACGGTGATCGATCACGCGGCCCCGGGTGAGATCCGCATCCTGCCGGTCCGCGGCCTGCCCGAGTTCCGGCCCGGGGACGATCTGATCGGCGCACTGGTCACCGCCGCGCCGTGGCTCGTTGACGGCGATGTCGTCGTCGTCACCAGCAAGGTTGTGTCGAAGGTGGAAGGGCGGCTGATCACGGTGCCGGCGGATCCGCCGGCCCGGGACGCCGCGCGCCGCGAGCTGGTCGCCACCGAGGCCCGGCGGGTGATCGCCCGTCGCGGCCGCACGCTGATCACAGAGAACTCGTTGGGCCTGGTGCAGGCCGCGTCGGGGGTGGACTCCTCGAATGTCGCGCTTGACGAGGTCGCCCTGCTGCCGCTGGACCCGGATGCCAGCGCCGCGCGGCTACGTCGCGGACTCGCTGCGCGGCTGGGCGTCGATGTCGCAGTGGTGATCACCGACACGATGGGTCGGGCGTGGCGGATCGGGCAGACCGACACGGCGATCGGGGCCGCCGGGTTGCGCGTGCTGCACCGCTACCTGGGCACCGTCGACCGGCACGGCAACGAGCTGGCGGTCACCGAGGTGGCCGTGGCTGACGAGGTTGCCGCCGCCGCCGACCTGGTCAAGGGCAAGCTGGCGCAGCTGCCGGTGGCGGTGCTGCGCGGGTTGGCCTACGACGACGATGGCAGCACCGCGGCCGACCTGATCCGACCGGTGGCCGATGATCTGTTCTCGCTAGGCACCGAAGAGGCGATCGACCGGGGACGGGCTGCCGGCCGCGCGGATGCGGTGCTGCTGCGCCGATCAGTGCGGTCGTTCCGGCGCGATCCAGTGGATCCGGAGACGTTGCGCCGCGCGGTCGGGGTCGCGCTGCGCGCGCCGGCGCCGCACCACACCCGTCCCGTGCGATTCGTGTGGCTGGCCGAACGGCAGGTCCGTCGCCGGTTGCTCGAGGCGATGAGGCAGGCGTGGCGGGCCGACCTGCACAGCGACGGCCTGGCCGACGACCGCATCGAGCTGCGGGTACAGCGGGGCGACCTGCTCTACGACGCGCCGGAGGTACTGGTACCGGTCGCGGTGCCCGACGGCGCACACGCCTACCCCGACAGCCGCCGGCAAGCCGCCGAGGAGGCGATGTTCACCGTCGCCGCCGGTGCCGCCGTGCAGGCACTGCTGGTGGCGCTGGCCGTTGAGGGTCTGGGCTCCTGCTGGGTCGGCTCGACGCTGTTCTGCCCGGACCTGGTTCGCGCCGAGCTCACGTTACCGCCGGACTGGCGGCCGCTGGGGGCGATCGCCGTCGGTCACCCGACGCAACCGCTGCAGCCGCGCCCACCAGGTGACCCGGATGATGGGCTCGTGCTGCGATAATCCACCACGATGATCACTGCACCGAAGGTCACCGCGCCGGATGCCCCAGCACCTCAAGCCCCAGCACCCAATGCCGCTGTGCACGCGGACGCGGTGCAGACCCTGTCCCGTTGGCAACCCGGCGACCCTGCCCAGCGGGCCCTGCTCCAGGCCTTCCTCGGATTCCTGGCCGCGTGCCCGGACGCCTGCGCCCGGTCCTGCGTGCCCGGCCACTTGACGGCGTCGGCGGTGGTCCTCTCGCACGACCGGACGCAGGTGCTGCTGACCCTGCATCCGCGGGTCGGGCGCTGGCTCCAGCTCGGCGGGCACTGCGAGGAGGGTGACGCCGGGCTCGCCGCGGCGGCGTTGCGGGAGGCGACCGAGGAATCCGGCATCAGTGATCTGGCGATCGACCCGCAGCCGCTGCACCTCGACGTGCACCCGATCACCTGCTCGCTGGGCCTGCCCACCCGGCACTTCGACGTGCGGTTCCTGCTGCGCGCCCCAGCCGACGCCAGACCCGTCCGTAGTTCGGAGTCCCTGGACCTGGCCTGGTGGCCGGTTGACGCACCACCTCCCGACGTCGCACCCGCGCTGGCAGCACGCGAGCCTTCCCGACGTGCGGTGCGGTATGTTGGATACCGCACCGCACCGGAGGGGTCAGATGAACCGACTTGACGATCTGTTCGCAGCGCTGGCAGATCTGGCGGATACAGGCTCTCGCCTCCCACTTCACCCGATTTCCGGATGATCGGCCTCGGCTGGCAGCGGTGACGCTGCGCCGCGTGGCCGGCACCGGCCATCCGGCGCAGCGTCACCCCGACGTCGTCGAAGCGGTCGCCGAGTGGGTGGAGGGCCGCGAACCGGATTGGATGATCGTCAGCGTGGACGAGACGGTTGACCAGGTGTTATCTCATGTGGAGATGATCGCCGCAGGGGTCGGCGTTCGGCCACCGCATGTCGCCTGATGGCACCCGAACTCGTTCGCCATCTGGTCCTCGATAACGAAGCCGCCCAGGCGTTGTCATCCAGACGGGCACGCGATCGTCGGCGCGCCTCGGTCGTAGCGGCCATTATGGCCGCCAACGGCAGGGTTGTGGTCCCGACCGCAGTCCGGGTGGAGGCCGGTTGGCGCCGTCGCGAGGCTGCGGAAGCGGAAGCGAACCGCCTGGTCAGTAGTGACGTCCCGCTGGACTCAGCCGGTGCGGATCGAGCCGTCCAGTTACGACGCCTGGTGCCCACCGCTTCTGTGGTCGACGCAACGGTGGCAGTAGCCGCGGAGCGGGTAGCCGCCGACTATTCCTGCACCCTCGTCGAGGTACTGACCTCCGATGCCACCGACATCTCAGCCTTGGCCGCCCACGTCGAGGTGCGCATCACCGTGATGTCGCTGTAGAGCTTCCGCGGGCTCGCCAGTTACCGTCGGCGATCATGAACATCGTCCGATCTCTACTGCTGTTCGTTCTCGCCTCACTCGCCGAGATCGGCGGCGCGTGGCTGATCTGGCAGGGCTGGCGAGAACACCGCGGCCTGGAATGGATTGCCGCCGGAATCTTCGCGCTGAGCATCTACGGGTTCGTTGCCACCTTCCAGCCCGACCCGCACTTCGGCCGGATTCTCGCCGCCTATGGCGGGATCTTCGTGGCCGGCTCGCTGACCTGGGGCATGATCGTAGATAGGTTCCACCCCGATCGGTGGGACTACCTCGGGGCGGCGACCTGCCTGCTCGGCGTAGCCGTGATCATGTACGCGCCCCGAAGTTGATCCCGTGTCGATCAATCCAGCGCGTTCGGGACCGCCTCGACGAGGCTGACCATGCCGGTACTCGGCACGACGCGGTCAACCGAAGGCCGGCCCGGGCCAGCAACGTGCGGTCCTCAGCCTCGGTACGCTGGCGACCGCCAGCGGTCATGACCAGCATCTCCAGATCCGCAAATTTCCCCATGCATCGACGGCACTGGACCATCCGGTAGCACGACCTCGGCGAGCAGTATGCTGGCGCTATCGGCCATCGCCGCTCGGCAGGTGCGGAGGATTTGCACCGCCTGGTCGTCATCCCAGGCAGGGATAATTGCGCTCAGCAGGTAGGCATCGGCGCCGTCGGGTACCGAATCGAAGAAGTCCCCACTCACGACCTCGCAGCGGCCGGCGACCTCGGCGCCGGATAGTTCCTCGTCGGCACCGGCTGCCACCGTCGGTACGTCGAACAGCACGCCTTGCAGGTGCGGGTGGCCGGCAAGGATCGTGGCAAGCATGCCGCCCCGGCCGCCGCCGACGTCCACTATGGTGTTGAACCGGCCGAAATCGTACGCCCCCGCGATGCTGACGCTTTCATTCGTGGATACCGAGGTCATGACCGCGGCATCCTCGGGATGCTCCGCCAAGTAGTCGTCGATTCGGATCTCGCGGTCCTCGCGCAGTGCCTGCTCACGGTGACTGAGCCGCTGTTTGGCTTCGTCGACTTTGTCGATCTGCATGGTGCGGTGCTACCTGGACCTGCCGTTTGCGTTCGGCCATGACGACCTTCGGCTCGCGCTTGGTGTCCCACATTTTCTGGCCGTAGCGCTGCCTGCGGTCCAGCTTGGTCGCCGATCTGGTCGACCAGTTCCAGCAGCTGCCGGTCGTGGGTGACCACGATCAACGTGCCGCGCCAGCCGCGGACGGCGTCGTAAAGCCGAACTGCGTCGCCAGACACAGCAACATCGACTCCCCACCGGACAGCTGTCCGATGCTGCGGTCGAGTCCGACGTCGACCAGACCGAGACGGTCGAGGGTGGCACCGGCCCGTTCCTCGACGTCCCAGTCGTCACCGACAGCGGCGAAGTGGTCCGGGCGGGTGTCACCGGCCTCGATGGCACGCAGTGCCGCGCGGACCCCGGCGATGCCGAGCGTCTGCTCCACCGTGACGTCGGTGGCCAGGGCGACGTCCTGGGGGACGTACCCGAGCTCGCTGGGTACAGTGATCGATCCCCGGGCCGGGCGGAGCACGCCCGCGATCAGTCGCAGCAGCGTGGACTTTCCCGACCCGTTCACGCCGATCAGCCGGTGCCAAAGGTCGTGGTGAAGTTGGTGAATAGACTGCTCGACAATGTCAAGACCCTGCCGCGACAATCAGCGTCCAGCCGGCAGCCGCCAGCCCGGTGGGGCTGCAAGTCACCTCAGAAGAGCAACGTCCTCATCCTTCCGCCGGAAATGTCGACAACCTACGCTACCAGCGACGGAACCGTTGTCATCCGAATTTCCCTCACTCCCCCACGAAATCATCGAGGCGGCAAGCCCCTGACCGACCGCTGGGACTTTTGCGGGCCGGGCCCATCGTCCTGGATCGCCGCTCCTACCTGCGTTGGCGGCAAAGCGGCGAGGTCCGGCGGGCGGCCCGCGCCACGCCGCACCAGGCCGACGCCGGCGAGCACCACGGCCATGCCGCCAAGCACCCGCAGGCTCAAGGACTCGCCCAGTAAGGCAACGCCGAACAGGAGGGCGACCACCGGGATCAGATAGGTGACGGTGGAGGCCACGGTCGGGCCATCGTCGGTGATAAGCCGGTAGTTCAGGATGTAGGCGACGCCGGTGCCGAGCAGCCCGAGCACAGCGACGCTGCCGACGGCGTCCGGGCGCAGGTGCGGGGCCTGCCAGCCGACCGGCAGCACGAGCGCCGACAGGACGGTGGCCGCGGTGAGCTGGCCAGCGGACAGAACCGTCGGGGCCAGGTCCCGGCCGGTGAGGAACCGGCCCACGTAAACGAACAACACCCCGTACAGAGCGGCGGCCGTGAGGCAGGCTGCGGCCCCGCTCACGGTGCCGGTGCCGCCGGACCGCCACGGGGCGAAGATCACCAGAGTGCCGGCGAAGCCCAGCAGGAGGCCGGCGGCACGGGGCGCCGGCATCACGCGCTCGGTCCGCGCGAGCAACGCCACCACGACCGTCCACAGCGGAGTCGTCGCGTTGAGGATGCCGGCCAGCCCCGAGTCGACACTTCGCTCGCCGACGCCGAACAGGAAGAACGGCACCACGTTGCCGACGATCGCGGCCACCGCGAAGTGCACCCACACAATCGGCTCGCGGGGTAGCCGCAACCCGCGGATCCAGCAGATCAGCAGCAGGAGACCGGCAGCCAGCGACACCCGAAGAAACACCACCTGCATCGGCGTGAACCCGCGCAGCCCGACCTTGATCCACATGAAGCTAGATCCCCAGAGCACTGCAAGTAGCGCAAGGCGTACAACGCTGCCCCGCCGGACCGTCAGACTTCCCATCTGTCCAGCCTGACCGATCTCATCAGGCCCTGGCTAAGCCTTTAGTCACATCGCGCGGTAGTTCCGGGGGCTGAACCGGGGTCCGAAGCGGGGCCGGCGGACCCCAGAGGCCTCGATGTAACGCACCGCCCGGTGCCGCTGCGGCGCATACGGCGCGAGGACTTCGAGCATGCCGGCATCATCCAACGGCCTGCCCACCAGCGCGTAGCCGACGACGGAGGGAATGTGGAAGTCGCCGACGCTCACCGCATCGGCATCCGCCCAGGCCCGCTGGGCCACCTCGGCGGCCGTCCAGACCCCGATCCCCGGGACCTTGCAGAGCAGGTCCCGTCCGGCCTTCCCGGCCAACGCCACCGCACCCTCCAGCCGGTGCGCAACCGCGGCCGCCGCCAGCAGCGCCCGACGCCGGGAGCGGTCCACCCCGGCGCGGTGCCACTCCCAGTCCGGGATCGCGCGCACCACTGCCGGAGACGGCGGGACCCGCAGCTGCGCAGGACCCGGCGCGGGTTCCCCGAAGCGCCAGCACAGCTCCCGCCAGGACCGTCGAGCCTCAACGCCGGTGACCTTCTGCTCCAGCACGGCGGGAACCAGCACATCCCACACCCGGCGGGTGGCACCAAGGCGCAGGCCGGGCATCCGGTGCCGGGCCTGCGCGATCAGCGGGTGGTGCGGTACGAAAGCGCTGTCGTCGTCGTCTGCGCCGAGCAGAGCGGGCAATCCAGCCAACGCCCAGGCCGCGCCCGGGCCCCATCCGATGGCGTGCACCGTGCCGGCGTGGTCGCCGCGTAGGGCCAGGGTGGCAGCACCGGCCGGGGTGGTACCCGCGCGCCAGACGGTGCCCTCGGCATCCACCCGCATCGTCGGGTCACCCCGGCCGCGCCGCAGCGGAGCCAGCACCGCACGCAGATCCAGCGCACCCCGCGGCGTCCAGCATCGGCAGCAGGTCTCAGGGCCGTTGCTTCGACCCTGCGAGCAGGTCTCAGACATCGGCTGAGAAGCGCACGCCGTTGTCGGGCAGCACGACCCCTGGCCAGACCCGAAGTCCTTCCCGCAACTCGCAGCGTGCGCCCACCACCGCACCGTCACCGACCACCGCGTCGTGCAGCACGGCCCCCGCACCTACCCGCGCGCCGATGCCCAGCACGCTGCGTTGCACGTCTGCGCCTGGACCGACCTGAGCACGGTCCATCAGCACTGAGCCGAACACTTGCGCGCCGCCCTGGACCACGGCGTCCGCACCTACTACCGATCCACCACCGACTCGCGCGTCCGGGTGCACGGAGGCGCCGGGTAACAACAGCGCCTCCCCCACCGGCCCGGGCAGCGCAGGCGACGGCACCAGGCCGCGCACCAGGTCGGCGGAGCCCTGCACATAGGCGGCCGGGGTGCCCAGATCCAGCCAGTAGGAGGCGTCCACGTGGGCCTGTAAGTGGGCGCCTGCCGCGAGCAACCCGGGAAACGTCTCGCGCTCCACCGACACTGCACGTCCAACCGGGATCGAGTCGATCACCTCGCGGCGAAACACGTAGCAGCCGGCGTTGATCAGATCGGTCGGGGGATCGTCGGTCTTCTCCAGGAACCCGAGCACCTGGCCGTCCGGAGTGGTCGGTACACAGCCGAAGGCCCGTGGATCGGGTACCCGCACGAGATGCAGTGTCACGTCCGCTCCCGCCTTGCGGTGGGTCTGAATCACCTCGGCTGGGTCCAGGCCGGACAGCACGTCACCGTTGAACACCAGAACGTCGGGCTCGGTCAGCGCGGACACGACATTGCGGATCCCACCCGCCGTACCCAGCGGTTGCTCCTCGACGACGTATTCCAGCTCCAGACCCAGGGCAGTCCCGTCACCGAAGTGGGTCGCAAACACCTCGGCACGATACGACGTGCCTAACACCACGTGCCGCACCCCGGCGGCCCGGATCCGACCCAGCAGGTGGGTTAATAACGGCACCCCAGCGGTGGGCAGCATCGGCTTGGGCGCGGACAAGGTCAGCGGCCGCATCCGGGTACCCAATCCCCCAACCAACACCACTGCCTCAACACCCGGCAGCGACTCAGCCGGTCCGACGCCAGGACACGAATCCATGGCACCCCTCCTCGAAGGTTTATCGCCTGATCGTGGGTGGCGCCCAGTCTGTCGCTGCACGCCGCGAACCGGTACAGCGGGACACCGTCGCTGCGCACCGCTGTCGACGGCGCCGCACAGCGACTCTGGACAGCCATGAACGCAACGACTCGGTCTGATCGTCACCGACCGGGGTGATTCTGTCTGCGCCGGCGCGTGAGCAGTCAGAAGCTCGCCTTTGGCACGCCCTGGCCGGGAGGCCCGGGTGCACGATGCCGGTGAACGACACGCCGGGCACGTGCCGGGACGTGGCCGTGCCGCCGCTGAGGTCCCAGCCCTGACCGGCCAGCGGCCCGGAGTCCTCCTGCGGGATGGGCCCGACGTCGAGGATGTCGACGATCAGCAGGTCGCCCCGCTGCGCACCCTCGACGGCAGCCACGCGAGATGCCACTACCCGTCCAGGAACTTGGCGAGGATTCCAGCGGCATTCACCCGCAACACCGGATAGTCGCCGTCATCTACCCACGGTCACAGGTGACCCACGGTGTCACGATCAGCCAGGGTGGCATCACCAGGTCAGTGCCGTGCGTGGTCTCCGACCAGCTGTCAGACCTACCATATCCGACGTGGGTGAGACTGTCGGGGTGCCAAGCAAGGACAGTCGCCCCGGGCCGACTCGCTGGATCATCCACGGTGAGCAGGTGATCGATGACACGCGGCGGTTGCGGTTGAGCATCGCGCAGGTGGAATTGCCCGACGGGGTGCACTTCGAGCAGTACGTGTTGCGGATGCCGAAGGCGGCGATGACGGTAGTGCTCGACGAGGCACGGGAGCGGGTGCTGATGATCTGGCGGCATCGGTTCGTGCCGGACTGCTGGACCTGGGAGCTGCCCGGAGGATACGTCGATTCCGACGAGGACCCCGCGATCACGGCTGCACGTGAGGTGCAGGAAGAGACCGGCTGGCGCCCCCGCAGCATGACGCTATTGACCCGGTTTCAACCGCTGGCCGGCAGCGCCGACTTCGAGAACCTGCTTTTCCTCGGCGAAGATGCCGAGGACACCGGGACGCCCGCCGATATTAACGAGACTGCCCGAGTCGAGTGGATCGCCCTAGACTCGGTCCACGACCGCATCGCCCGGGGCGAGATCATCGGTGCCGGTACCCAGATCGGGCTCCTGCACATCCTCGCATTTCATGCTCCCCGGTCTCGCTGAACCAACAGGCCGATCTGCTCTTCGAGCATCCGTACCACCGGTTCAGCCCGGAACGGAGCGAGCCGATGTGACAGGTCGATGAGGTATGTGACCTTGCGGACTGACCGGACATCGGCGGCAAGATGCAGCGCCGCCAAGCCGGTCTCACAGGCTTCTTCGACCTTGCGCTGGTCTGCCAAACTCGAGGCCAGCAGCGCCAGGTTGAATAGCCGACCCCGGTCGTAACCGTCGATCATGTCCAGCGAGCGTCGCGCGAACCGTTCGGCTTCGGCCGGACGCCTCAGTTCACGGAAGCAGTGCCCGAACTTCGCGGCCAAGTAGGCACCGTCGAAGTAGGCAAGCCACTCCGGCCGGTCACGATCCTCCGCAACCGCGAAGGCCTGTTCAGACTCGCGAAGGGCGGCTACACAGCCGTGCGCATCGTTCGCCAGGGCAAGTCCATGTGCTTCCATGACGGCCGATTCAGATACCAGCGCTGGCACTCCAGCTCGCTTAGCGTTGTCCTTGGCGGCTCGCGCCAGGTCTGTGGCCAGAGCGGCGGAGCGGAGGAACGCGGCCTGTTGGCTCATTCCTGCGAGCATCTCGCCGGCTAGTGCGTCATCACCGACGTCTTGACAAAGGTGCATCGCGTTTCGGAGATGCCGACGTCCGGAATCGACGTCGCCCACGTCGTAGGCCATCCACCCTGCCAACTGATTGAGCTCGGCGACCGCGGCAGACAACTCCCGGCGCACGCTCTCGCGGTACCGGCCCTCGCGCAGCAGGGGGAGTACGTCGGAAGCCACGTAGTTGGTGACGGCTGAGCGAGCGTGCCCGCCGCCGAATCGGTTGTCCAGTCGGCGGAAGGTCTGGGTCATCTCCCGGATGGTCTGCACCTCCGTCATACCCACCGCACGCGTGCTTGACCCCGATGCAGGCTGCGTGATGAACCAGCCGAAAGCCGAGCAGCCAACGGATGCTGCGCCTGCGGCCACAGCTCGTAGCAATCGACGTCGTTGCACGTCCTCGCTTCCTGTCTCGGACTCGTCTTCGACGCTATGGGCATCACGTAGCCGTACGTATGCGTGTGCTGGTTGTTCCGATAACTGGAACCAGAGGTACCGCTCAGGGATATACAAAGCACGAGCCCACTGGTCAAGTTTGTTCAAGTCATGAGTTGCTTGTGCGGTTCGCTCCAAACGGCTGACCTGACCCTGCGTCAATCCAAGCCAGCGGCCGACCTTCGCCTGGGTCAGCACCGGCCGATGCTCATAGCGGTAGGCGTTGAGCACCTGGCCGAAGTGCCGGGACTCCAGCGCGTCTCGGAGCGCCGCTCGCTGCCAGAAGTAGTCCTGCTTAATGGGGGCGCGAGACCCTTGAACCTCGTGACGGGAACACGGGCTGCACAGTTGGGAGCGGTTGTCCCGTGCCAGCCGTGTCCCGCACCCTTGGCAGCACCGCTCTTGGCCCTCCAACCTCGCCACTACTGATCCTCCGTGTCTGTCGGGCCGCATCCTATCCGCGTGCAGGTCGGTGACGTGCGTTTATGCATGATCTGGATATTTCAATCAGTTATGTCGTTTGCCAGTCGCGTCCTCTTTGGAATCGTAATCGCCCGGACACTGATGGAGGCAACGTGATCAACCAGAGACCCAACCGGTTGGCGGTGTGGCTTACCGCCCCAGTGGTACGAGCGACAATCCCGGGTGTGTGCCGGCTGCTGGCGGCGAGCCTGACTGAGCGGGGGTGTGGTCGGTGTCCGGGGTGCGCGTCGTGAGTGATCTTCAGGTCGAGATCGAGGCCGTCTGCGAAGTGCACCGAGGCTCGGGGCGTCTGGTGGTGCGGCGTGAGGGTGATCGGGTGGTGCTGGATGCGCGTGCCGATGAGTGCTGCGTGATCGCCATGGAGGGCGCGGCGGTGACGGTGTTGTTCGACGTTCTCGGGGAGTGGCTGGGGTGAGCCGTCCCCGAACGCCGCCGGGCGGCGCCATGATGGTCGACGCCTCTCCCGCGGCGCCGCCTCCTCTTACGCCTGGGGAAGCGCTGGCCAAGCTGTTCCTGGACAACGCGGACCGTGGTTGCAACGCGGAAAACGATGTCTTCGTCGAAGAACTGCTGACACGACGGCGGGCCATCCAGGCACTAGCCAACCCCAGCGGCGAATGACGATCACCCGGTGGGAGGAACGGGCAGGCGATGACCGCAGAACCTTCACACCGGTTCGCCCTAACCGGTCACGATCCCGAGGGCCGCAACCGCACGATCATTTTGTGGCAGGAGGCCGATCTGGTGGACGGCGTCGTCGCGCGCCGGGTGGTGGTGACGTTGGACGCCACGATGAACACCGCGACGGTGCTCACGCGTGCCGAAGCCGTCGAGGTGGCCGACGCGTTGCGGGCGGCTGCCCAATGAAGAGTGCGCGGCTACGGCGGTGCCCCTTGATCCCCGGTCGGCCGCCGGTTTGAGCCCGGCCCCCGTCAGTTGCTCCCGGCGGCCGGCCGGTTCCACCACCCGAACGTGAGACCGCGCGCGCACGGTATGAACAGATGAGAAAGGAAGGAACCTCACATGGACTCGAACCCGTTGTCGTCAGCGGCCTTGCGGCTGGAGTTCCCCGCCGGGAGATCCGTTGAGTCGGCCTCACTGGCGCGACCTTTCGTGCTGCGTTTCGCTCAGCGAATCACCCCATCGCAGCGCCCCGAATGCAGGTACTCACCCGAGCTGCAGATCGCGCTGGACCTGAGTGGTCGCCCGCTGGTCGAGACGATGGACAAGGACGTGCAGACGAAACGGCACAGTGATGGGGATGAGGGAGTCGAAGAGGAATACGACTGGGAAGAACTGTGACCGTCGTTATCTTCGCCCAGGAGTGCGACGCGTCGGTGGATGAGGTGATCGGGCAGCTCACCGATCGGGAGGTTTCGGTGTTCCGGGCGGACACGTCATGGTTTCCCCAGCGTTTGACCATCCAGGCGCGACTGGAAGGCGACCGATGGATGGGCTGTCTGTCGACCGCGCATCATCGGGTGGACCTCGGCGACATTCGCTCGATTTGGTATCGGGATCCGACCGCGTTTGACTTCCCGGCGAATCTCTCACAACCTGAGCGTCGGTTCGCGTTCCGTGAGGCACGTCTCGGGTTCGGTGGTGTGCTGGCATCGTTGGACACGTTGTGGGTGAACCACCCCAACCGGGCCAGCGATGCGATCTACAAACCGTTGCAGCTCACCACCGCGGCGCGTTGCGGCCTTGCCGTGCCGCTCACGCTGGTCACGAACGATGCGACTGAGGTGCGGCGCTTCCACGCCGAATCCGGGTCCGGGTTGATCTGTAAGGTCTTCGGTTCCAACGCGATCACCGAACACGGAACCACCAAGGTGGCCTACACCCACCGACTTGACGACGGCGACCTGGCTGACTTGGGAAACGTGGGAAGCACCGCTCACCAGTTCCAGGACTGGGTGCACGACAAGCACCACGAAGCCCGCGTGGTCGTGGTCGGTGACCGGCTATTCCCGGTCCTCATCCATGCCGATTCTGCGGCGGCGCGGATAGATTGGCGTACCGACTACCGCGCGTTGCGGTATGAGCTTGCCGAACTTCCGGTTTCGGTGGAGGACGGTGTCCGGTGTTACATGGCGGCGTTCGGGTTGGTTTACGCGGCGTTCGACTTCGCTATCGACGCCACCGGACAATGGTTCTTCCTCGAAGCCAACACCGCAGGCCAGTACGGTTTCCTGGAAACGAATACCGGTGCGGCCATCAGTGATGCGCTTGCGGATCTTCTCGCCGGGGCAGCTCGTGACTGACTGGACGGTTCACGCCGTGCGGATGGCCGACGACCTCACCACGGCGGGAAAACTGTGGTCGGCGCCATGGCAAGCTGCGGTACGTGCGGTGCCACGCCACGAACTCGTCCCAGTGCACTACCAACGAGTCCCCGGCACCGAACAATGGACCCGCGCCGAAACGACCCTGGACTTGGCCTACTCGAACACGGCGCTATTCGTGTTGCCCGACGGATTGTCCTCGACCAGCATGCCATCGTTGATGACCCGCATGCTGGAGGCTCTCGATGTCCACGACAGGCACAATGTGCTCGAAATCGGCGCCGGCACCGGCTACAACGCGGCCCTACTATGCCACCGGCTCGGCGATCAGCACGTGTTCGCCATCGACCTCGAACCCACGCTGGTGCAGCTGGCGCGGCAACGTCTCGCCCGGATCGGCTACCACCCCACTCTGGTCACCGCCGACGCTGTGAACGGCCTCCCGGAACACGCGCCCTACGACCGTGTCATCGCCACCTGCTCCGTTCCCGCTGTGCCCTGGTCGTGGGTCGAACAAACCCGCGAAGGAGGCTTGATCCTCGCCGACATCAAACTAGCTGCCTTAACCGGGAATCTCGTGCTACTACACCGGACCGCCGATGGCGCGCAAGGCCGATTCGACCGCACCTACGGCGGGTTCATGGCGATGCGCAGCAGCGGCGAAACCTACAGCTCATCCCGGCCACGCCGCATCCACCGGGACCGCAGCAGCACCCGGATCCGCACCAGCACCCTCGACGTCAGTCACCCGTGGGAACATTCAGTGCTGTGGTTCCTCGCCCACCTCCACCTACCGCCCGGTATCTCATTCGGACTGTGCGGCAAGGACACCAGCACACCACCCACTACAGCGTTCCTGTCCGCAGCGGACGGCTCCTGGTGCGAGATCGATGAACCATCCCCCGACGGCACACGCCACGTCCGGGAAGCCGGACCCCACCAACTGTGGCGCATCATCGAAGAAACTCACGCCACCTGGCTCAGGATGGACCAACCCGGGTGGGAACGATTCGGGCTCACCGTCACCACCAACAGGCAAGCGGTCTGGCTGGACGAACCTCGCAACGTCCTACGGCAACTCACCGAGACCCACTCATCCCGCTAAACGACAAATGCCGACAGGTGTCGAACGACTCACGGTGGTGACCGTGTGCGCGAAGCACCGCCGAGCTCACTACCAGCAGGAACCGCTGTGAGGATCAGCCGGTGGTAGGGGATGTTGTGGTTGCACCGCCGCCGGCTCTCGCTCGAACCGTCCGCTACCCACCCCGGGCAGTGCGCCCCACCAGGTGCAAGCGGCCCGCCAGCCCAGCTCGCAGCGCTAGGCGCAGCGGAGCATGGAGCGGGCCAGGGTGGCGGTCAGCGAGGTAGCGGTAGGTGCTGCGATGGTGTTCGGCGAGCATCTCGTCGGCGACCCGCTTCGTGGAGTGCCCACCGAGGTGGGTGACTTCCGCGCTGGGAACGTAGACGTTGAGCCACCCGGCGCGACCCAGCCGGTCGCCGAGGTCGACGTCCTCGAAGTACATGAAGTAGCGGGAGTCAAACCCACCGACGGCCTCGAATGCGGTCCGGCGTAGCAGCAGGCACGACCCGGACAACCACTGGGCAGTGCGCTCACCGAGGGCGGTTTCGGACTGCCGGTAAGCCGTGGTCCACGGGTTACCCGACCAGATCGGCCCGAGTAGTGCATGCCCGATGCCGCGGCCCAGCGCGGGCAGCAGCCGCGCCGACGGGTACACCGTCGCGTCCGGTTGCCGGATCAGCGGCCCCAACGCCCCCGCTCTGGGCCACCGCCGCGAGGCCTCGAGCAGCTCGTCGAGGCTGCCCGGGTGCCACTCGATGTCCGGGTTGGCCACCGCCACCCAGCCCACCTCGGGTCCCCACTCGACGACGCCCCGGTTGGCCGCACTGCCGTATCCGACGTTCTCCCCGATACGCAGCAACTGCACGCCATCACGGCGGACTGCGCGCTCCGGAGCTCCGTCGGTGGACCCGTTGTCGACCAGCAGGACCCGCAGCGGCCGGCTGGTGGCCTTGACGACCGAGTCCAGGAATGTGTCCAGCGTGGTACCGGGCGAGTAGGTCACCGTGACGACTGCCAGTTCCTGGCCATAGGCGTTGCTGGAGGGCACGGCGTTGGATTCTGCACCCCAGCGCGCGCGGCGGGCCTAGCGGGACCGCCCGGTGCGCCACCGCAGAGGACTAGCGGGACCGCCGGTGCGCCACCGCGGCGTGGCTATACGCCTCCCGGTGCAACATCGCGCTCGCCGCCCAGGAGAAGTCCTTGGCGCGCCGCTGCGCGGCAGCCGACAGCTCCGCCCGGCGAGCGGGATCATCGAGCAGTTCGACAAGACCGGCGGCGATGTCGGTGGCGTCGATGCCGCAGTAGGCCACCGCATCCCCGCCGACCTCGGGCAAGGACAGACGCCGGGTAGTCAGCACAGCGGCCCCAGCCGCCATCGCCTCCAGCACCGGCAACCCGAACCCCTCCCCCAGCGACGGGTATGCCACCACGGCCGCGCCACCGAGGAACCCGGACAGCTCCTCTAGTGGGAGATAGCCGGCCCGGATCACCCGGACCCGGTGCGGCACGGCCTGCAGGTCTTGCTCAACCTGGCTGTCCCAGCCTGGCTGCCCAGCCAGTACCAGAGCGGTCGGGTCGGACGCGCTCGAGCGGATCTGGCTTGCCCGGGCGAACCCACGGATCAACGCCGGCACGTTCTTGCGCGGCTCGAGCGCCCCGAGAAAAGCCACATAGGGGCTGTTGTCCAGGCGCAGCCGGAGCCGGACCACGGTTTTCTCCTCCGGCGACGGAGGGTGGAAGCGGTCGGCATCCACCCCGTGGTGCACCACGCGCAGGCTGTCGACGTTCCGGGCCACGCCGGCGCCGACAACGCGGCGCAGCTCGCGGGCCGTTGAGGCACTGGGCACCACGCACACGTCGGCCCTGCGCAGCGAGGTCCGAGTCCAGGCTCGAAAGAAGCGAGCCTTCACCGGCGAGTGCACCCTGGGATCGGTGAAGAACGTCGCGTCGTGCAAGGTGACCACCGTGGCCACCGGGCTGGCCAGCGGCATCGTGTAGTGCGGGCAGTGCAGCACGTCGACCCGCGCCCGCCGGATCAGCCAGGGCAGGGTGGTCTGCTCCCAGGTCAGTCGCGCGGTCCGGGCCACCAGGCGCTCCACGGCAGGCAACACGTCGGCGTGCGGGGCCAGCGAGGCATAGAGTTCGGCGTCGCGCGGTTGGCACACCACCATCGGTGCCGCGCCATCCGCGTCCAGCGCCGTGACCAGGCAATCCACGTAGCGACCGACGCCACCACGGTCGGCTGGGACCGCCGTCGCGTCGATGAGCACCCGTGGCTCGGTGAACACGCAGGGAGCCTACGAGATAACGCAGTGTGCTCGTCTCTGGTATAGCTCCAGGTGCACCGACCACACCAGGCCCGCGGTGCGCTCCCAACTGAACTGCTCCGCCCGGCGCCGACCCGCGGCGCGCATAGCCTGCATCTTGCCAGCGTCGGACAACACCGCGCGCAGGGCGCTGGCCAGCGCGACGGGATCGCGGCGTCCGACGACCACGCCAGCGCCCTCGGCGACCTCGAGCAATGCGGGGGCATCGGAATGCACTACCGGCACACCGGCCGCCATCGCCTCCAGCACCGGCAGGCCGAAACCCTCAGCCAGGCTCGGTGCCGCGAGCACCGCGGCGCCGTGCAACACGACGGCCAGCTCAGCGTCGGTGATCCGGCCCAACACATGCACCCGGGCTGGATCCAACCCGCACTGCCGGGCCAGCGCAGCCGGGTCGACCTGCCCCCACCCCGGTTGGCCGACCAGCACCACCGGTAGATCCGGGGCATGCGGCGCGGCCAGCGCGGCGAGCAGCGTGTCGATCCCCTTGCGCGGTTCGATGGTGCCGATCGTGAGCACGTAACGCGGTGGCAGCCGCAGCCGCGTGGCGATGGCGGCAGCATCGTTCGGCAGGAGCGTCACGGCTGCGGTGACCCCCTCCCCGGCCACGTAGACCGGAGCCTGGCAGGACACCTGCCGCGCCAGGTCGTCGGCAACTGCGGCGGTGGGAACCACGAGGGCATCGGCCCTGCTAGCCGCACGCCGGATGTTGCGGCGGTGCCAGCGGGCCCCGCGCCGAGTCAACCCGTCGGGATGGGTCCAGGCCACCGTGTCGTGCACCGTGACCACCAGTTGACCGCCACGGCGTGGCCTCGGTGGTGCCAGCGGGGTCGGGGCATGCACGGTATCGCCGCCCGGCCACAGCGGGACACCGCAGTCCCACGCGGCGACCAACGCGCGCCGGGGCAGTGGCAGCAGGTGCGGTCCCTGCACTCCGGGGATGGTCGCCGGGGTGCAGTCGGCGTGCCTGGCCACCGCGCTGCCCACCGTCCAGCCGGCCGGCGCGGTCGTGGCCAGGGCCGCCGCGAGCTCACGGGAGTACCGCCCGGTACCGCCGGGTACCGGCGCGAGCAACTGCTCCAACAGCACCACCAGCTTGGGCACGCCGGGAGTCTGGCACGGGCGCCGCTGGCCTGACGCGTACCGTCGCGCCCCGTGCCAGCAGGTGTCCGAACCACGGTGGTCGTGGTCACCTGGCGAGGTCGCGGTCTGATCGGGCCCTGCCTGGACGCGCTAGCCGCCCAGACCCGTCCACACCGGGTACTGGTGGTCGACAACGCCTCCACCGATGGAACCGCGCAGGAGATCGCTGGACACTTAGTGGAGCCCCAGGTCCTGCGGCTGGCCCGCAACGCCGGCTACGCCGGGGCATTGGCCGCCGCGTTGCCGCAGATCAGCACGCCGTTCATGGCGTGGCTCAACGACGACGCACAGCCAGAGCCCGGCTGGCTCGCAGCGCTGGAGCAGGCCCTGGACAACGATGACAGTGCCGCCGCCGCGGCGTCGGTGTTGCACACCGGGGTCGGCACCGTGACCTCTATCGGCGTGGCACTCACCGCCATCGGGTACGGCCGGGACACCACCAGCGCTGCGCCGTTCGGCTTCTGCGGGGGGGCCGCGTTGCTGCACACAGGCGCGCTACGCGCCGCCGGTGGCGTCCCCGCCTCGTTGTTCTGCTACTACGAGGACACCGACACATCGTGGCGATTGCGGCTGGCGGGCTATCAGGTACTCGCCGTGCCGGGTGCCCGCGTCCGGCACATCGGCGGAGCCTCCGCGCGCCATGGCACGCCGGCCTTCCACCGCTGGAACGAGCGCAACCGGCTACTGGTGCTACTGCGCTGCGCACCTGCCTCGGTAGCCGCCCGGGAGCTGGCCCGCTTCGCCGCGCTGACCTTGCTGCTGCCCTGGCGCCGGCACCATCCTGGTACCCCCAATTTCACGCTGCCGCTACGCCTGCGGGTCCTCACGGACGTGGCAGCTCGCCTGCCCACAACGCTGATCGCGCGGCACCGAATCGGCCGCCGCGCCACCGTCCCCCGCGCAGCGGTGTGGTCCACCTGGGCCGGCAACCCCGACCCCCACTTCCTTCGCGAGGTGCGCTGACCCTCCCGAACTCAACAGCGGTGCTGTTCGTTCGCACCAAAGGAGCGCTGGTGTTGAGCTCGGGAGATGCAGCGCCGTTGAAAGTTCGGCAGGTACCCCTGCTGGAACGAGCGCATCGGGATGGGGCACCCTAGGCAGCCGCCGAAGGAGGACGCCGGACGTGGGTGAGCGCGCGCTGCCGAAGGTGTCGGTGATCGTGGTCAACTACCGCGGCGCCGAACACAGCGTGACCTGCCTGCGTGCGCTGCGCGACGAGCTGGACTGGCCCGCCGAGGCGCTCGAGCTGATCTGCGTGGACAACGCCTCAGGCGACGGCAGCGCGCAGCGGATCGCCGCCGCCGTTCCGCAGGCCCGGCTGATCCGCTCGGCCACCAACACGGGGTTCGCCGGTGGCTGCAACCTCGGGGTCGCCCACGCCACCGGCGAGATCGTCGCCTTCCTCAACAGCGACGCGCGGCCGCACCGCGACTGGGTACGCGCCGCGGTCAATGTGCTGCAAGCGGAGCCAGACGTTGCGGCAGTGGCCAGCAAGGTGCTGGACTGGGACGGCGAGCGGATCGACTACGTCGACGGCGGGCTGACCTGGTACGGCATGGGGTACAAGCCGCATATCGGCAAGCTCGACGACGGCGCTCACGACACCGCCCGCGACGTGCTGTTCGGCACCGGCGCCGCGCTGCTGGCCCGGCGCGAGGTATTCGAGCGAGTCGGCGGGTTCGACGAGCGGTTCTTCATGTTCTGCGAGGACGTCGACCTGGGCTGGCGCCTGAACCTGCGCGGGTACCGGGTGCGCTACGAGCCGGCCTCGATCGCATACCACCGCCACCACGCCTCGCTGCACGGCGCCGACCCGGCGCGCGAAACCTACCTGCTGGAACGCAACGCGCTCGCCGCGCTGTACAAGAACGTCTCCGATGAGACCCTGGCCACCGTGCTGCCCGCCGCGCTCGCGCTGGCCGTGCGGCGAGCCACCGCCCGTGGGGACTGCGACCCGACCGAGCTGGAGATGACCCGCCGCGAACCCGCAGCGGAGACCCCCGGCCCGATGGCCGTGCCCCGGGTGACCATGGCCGGGATCTACGCCATCGACCGCTTCGTCGAGATGCTGCCCGCGCTGGCCACGTCCCGGCGGGTCGAGCAGGCCGCCCGGGTCCGCACCGACGCCGACCTGCTCCCGCTGATGCGCAACGCCCTGGAGCGCACCTCCCCGGAGGTCCCCTACCTGCTCGCACACGACTCGATCGTCGAAGCGCTGGGCGTGACGCAGGTGTACGGGGCCCGCCGGCGGATCCTCATCATCACTGCGGACGCCGTGTCGCAGCGGATGGCCGGGCCCGCGATCCGAGCGTGGAACATGGCCGAGTTGCTGTCCGGCGAGCACGACGTGCGCCTGATCAGCCTCAACGACCACTCCGACGTGTCTTGCGGCGGCCGCGACCCGGCCGACTTCGACGTGCGCCAGGTAGCGCCCCGGTCGATGGGCCCCGAGCTGGCCTGGGCCCAGTTGGTAGTCCTTCAAGGCCACGTACTTGAGCACATCCCGTCTTTAAAGACCTCCAACCACCTCGTCATCGCCGACATCTACGACCCGATGCACCTCGAGCAACTCGAGCAGGGTCGCGATCTGGGTGACGATCAGCGTGCCCAGGTCGTCGAGGCGGTCACCGCGGTGCTGTCGACCCAGCTGCGCCGCGGCGACTTCTTCCTGTGCGCCTCGCAGCGGCAGCGGCATTTCTGGCTCGGACATCTGGCCGCGATCGGGCGGCTGTCCCCCACCGTGTACGACGCTGACCCGACGACTCGCTCGCTGCTGGCGGTGGCCCCGTTCGGGCTGCCCGGCAAGCCACCGCAGCGCACCGGTCCCGGGTTGCGCGACACGCTGGGGTTCGGGCCGCGGGAGAAGGTCGTGCTCTGGGCTGGCGGTGTCTACTCCTGGTTCGACCCGCTGACCCTGCTGCACGCCGTGCACGCTTTGCGCACCGAACACCCTGATCTGCGGCTGGTGTTCCTCGGGATGCGCCACCCGAACCCCGATGTGCCCGAGATGGGCATGGCCGGGCAGGCCCGCCGGCTCGCGGACAGCCTCGGGCTCACCGGCGAGCAGGTGTACTTCAACGAAACCTGGGTGCCCTACGCCGACCGGCAGAACTGGTTGCTCGACGCCGACGCCGGCGTCACCACACACTTCGAGCACGTCGAGACCACCTTCGCCTTCCGTACCCGCGTGCTGGACTACCTCTGGGCGGGGTTGCCCATCGTCACCACCGACGGCGACGCCTTTGCCGAGCTGGTCGCCGCCGAGGAGCTCGGCGTCGTGGTGCCCGCGCAAGATCCGGCGGCACTGGCCGCCGCGCTGCAACGGGTCCTCTACGACGACGACTTCTCCGCCGGCTGCCGGGACCGGATCGCGGCAGTGGCGCAGCGCTTCACCTGGGAGACGGTGCTGGCACCGCTGGTCGAGTTCTGCCGGCACCCGCGGCCCGCGCCGGACCGGTTGCGCCCCGCCCCGCTGACCGCGCCCGACCGCCGGACCGGCGTGGCCGGCACGCTGCGCCGCGACGCCGCACTGGCCCGCTCCTACCTCGCCGCAGGCGGCCCCACCGAGGTGGCTCGCCGAGCCGCCGGCCGACTACGGAGGCTGTGGATAAGCCGTGAGTGGCGAACCGACCTATAACTCGCATCGCCACTCACGGGACGCGTTACGCGTCCTGATCGATGGCACGCCGCTGCTCGGGCAGCGCACCGGGATCGGTCGCTACACCGCGGCGTTGCTGCGGGAGCTGGCCACCCGGTCCGACGTGGAGGTCACAGTCACCGCGTTCACTGCTCGCGGCCAGGTCAAGCTGCGCGGCGCGGTGCCCAGTGGGCTGGCGGTGCGCGGCGGGCCCGTGCCGGCCAGGGCGCTGCGGGCGTTGTGGAGAAGTGTGGATTGGCCCTGCACCGAGCTGCTCGCCGGCGGCGCCGACGTGCTGCACGCCACCAATTTCGTACTGCCGCCGTCGAAACGCGCCCGCGGTGTCGTCACAGTGCACGACCTGGCGTTCCTGGACTACCCGGAATTCCTGAACCCGGCGCAACGCGACCTGCCCACTCTGGTCGAGCGCTCGGTGGACCGAGCGGCGATCGTCTGCACCCCGAGTGATGCGGTGGCACAGCAGGTGACCCGCGGTCTCGGCGTCCCCGAAGAGCGGGTCGTGGTGACCCCGCTGGGGGTGGACCGCTCATGGTCAACCGCCGTGGCGCCCACCGAAGCGCTGCGCGCCGCGCTGGGTCTCCCGCAGCGGTATCTGCTGTTCGTCGGTGCGGCGCAGCCGCGAAAGGGCCTCGACGTGCTGCTCGAGGCACACCGCAGCCAACCTGATCTCGCGCCACTGGTAGTCGCGGGACCGGCCGGCTGGGGTCCGGCGCCGACGACCTCGTCCCGGGTGCATACCGTGGGCTACCTCGACGAGGCTGACCTGCGCTGCGTGGTCGCCGGCGCGACAACGGTGGTGCTGCCGTCGCGCGACGAGGGTTTCGGCTTGCCGGTACTGGAAGCGATGGCGGCCGGGATACCGGTGGTGTGCTCTGATCTGCCGGCGCTGCGAGAGGTCGCCGGGGGGCTCGCGACCCTGGTCCCACCGGTGGATCCCGCCGCCCTGGCCACTGCGCTGGCCTGCGCGGACGACGCTGCCCGCGATCCTGCCGGGGCGGCCGCTCGACGTGCGCATGCGGCCCGCTACACCTGGCAAGCCTGCGCGCAGGCGACGGTCGGCGCGTACCGGAAAGCCCGCGACCCTGACCCGGGTCGGCGTGAAAATCTCACGGGACACCGGTGACGGACACAGCGGCCACCCATGATGGGCACACCGAGATGGGTTTCACCCACGGGGAGTAGCGAAGCAGCGTTACCAAGCCGTTATAGTAGGTCGTAGGGTCGCACACAGCTACGGGAAGACGCCAAGGAAAGGCCGCTCACCCCCATTCGAGTGTCGGGGGCCATCGCATTCAGCTACGTCAAACGCGGGCACACGACTGCGCCCGCGCGATGGCGCGCGCGTTCCACAGGAGGGGGAGGATGATGTTCACTCGCCGAACTCCGATCGGGGCCGCCCTGGCGGCTCTGAGCGCGGCAACTGTAGCAGTCACGGTCACCGCAGCTGCGCCTGGGGTCGCGCAGACGGCGCCGTTGGGCGAGGCGAACCCGGTCGCCGTGTTGACCGGCGCCCAGTCGATCAACGCAACCGAGGCGAGGTACCAGGTCAAGGGCACCGACCTCGGGATCATGTGGACCGACGAGAGAGGTCAGATCCTGGCCGCCTTCGGCGACACCTTTGGTCCCGGATGGCCCGGCATCACCAGCGGATTCGCAAAGCCCGCCACGATCGATTGGCGCTCGAACACACTAGCCCGCAGTACGGACCGCAACCCGTCCAACGGCATGACGTTCAACAATTACGTCACCGACCGTCCGGGCCACGCCAAGGAGCTGCTGCCGTCGCTGAAGAAGGACGGCGTCGAGATGACCAAGATCCCGACCGGCGGCGTCAACGTCGACGGCCGCGACTACCTGGCTTATATGTCCATTCGCAGCTTCACCAAACCCGGGCACTGGATCACCAACCACGCTGGCATCGCTTACTCTGATGACGGCGGTCAGACCTGGAAGGACGCCTCCAGCGCACGCCGGCCGAACACTAAGGGCTTCGACGATCAATTTCAGATGATCGCCTTCGCCCGCCGGGACGGCTTCGTCTATGCGTTCGGCACGCCCAACGGCCGATTCGGTGACGCCCATATCGCCCGAGTACCCGAACAGCAACTGCTCGACCAATCCGCTTACGAGTACTGGACCGGCAAAGACTGGCAGCGGGGCGATAGTTCGATCGCCACCCCGATCGTGGACGGGCCCGTGGGCGAGCTGTCGGTCCGCTACGACCAGACTCTCAAGAGCTGGGAGATGATGTATCTCGACGAGTCGCGTAAGGAGATCGTGGTCCGGCTGGCACCGCAGCCGACTGGTCCGTGGAGCGCGGAGATACCGGTCGCCACATCACGCGAGTACCCGAACCTCTACGGCGGATTCCTGGACCCGGACTCCAAGGGCACGGACCTTTACTTCACGATGACCCAGTACGACAGCTACAACGTGATGATGATGCACGCCAAACTGCCGGACAGCGCGGTGCGCAGCGCGCTGAAATGCCCCTGCAATTGATCCCGTCAGCCGGCCAGCGCGCCGGCGGCACTGGCGGCGTGCAGTGCCGCCCGCCAGTGCCGCAGCTCGGGTAGCCCCGCGCCGGCCCATCCGGCGGTGTCCAGCACCGAGTTCGCCGGGCGCGGCGCGGGCCGGGGGAACTCGGCGGTGCGGCACGGCCGCACCCTGCCCGGATCCGCACCGACCTCAGCGAACACCGCCCTAGCCAGCCCGAACCAGGTCGTGGCGCCGGTGTTGACACAGTGCAGCACGCCAGCCGGCACCCGGTTCACGGCCAGTGCAAGCGCGATCAGGCCATCGGCGAGGTCCGCCGTCCAGGTCGGGTTGCCGTTCTGGTCGTCGACCACCCGGACGGGGTCAGGCCCGCGCGCCATCCGCGCCATGGTGCGGACGAAGTTGCTGCCATGAGCGCCGTAGAGCCACGCGGTCCGCACCACGTGGACCGACGCTCCCGAGGACAGCACCGCCAGTTCCCCCGCCAGTTTGCTTCGCCCGTATACGGTCCGCGGCACCGTTGGATCGTGCGCCCGGTTGGGTTCGACGCCGTCGCCCGCGAAGACATAGTCAGTGGAAACCTGCACCAGATGCGCCCGATGGTCGGCGCAGGCCCGGGCCAGGTTCGCGGGACCCTGCGCATTGACCGCATGGGCCCGCGCAGCCCCCCTGCGCTCGGCGGCGTCCACCGCCGTGTAGGCCGCCGCGTTGATCACTACCAGCCTGGTACCCCGGCCGGCCCACGAGATCGCGCCAGACACTGCGGCGGAATCGGTGACGTCGAGTTCGACCGAGCCCGGTGCGTGGATTCGGGTGATCCCGGCACGGGCCGCCGCAGCCACTAGATCCCGACCGAGCTGACCATTGGCACCGGTCACCAGTAGAGACGGATTCATGCCGCCTTCAATGGCTCCCACCAGTCCCGATGCTCGGCGTACCAGCGCACCGTCTCGGCCAGCCCCTGGACGAAGTCGGCCTGGGGGGCGTAGCCGAGCTGGGTGCGGATCTTCGTCCAGTCCACCGAGTACCGGCGGTCATGGGCCTTACGATCGACCACCGGCTGGACCTGCGACCAGTCCGCGCCCAGGGCATCCAGGAGCAGGCCGGTGAGCTCGGTGTTGGTCAGCTCGGTGCCACCGCCGATGTTGTAGATCTCCCCCGCCCGACCGCTCTGGAGCACCAGTGCGATGCCCCGGCAGTGGTCGTCGACGTGCAGCCAGTCCCGCACGTTGAGCCCATCGCCGTACAGCGGCACCGCCAGCCCGTCGAGCAGGTTGGTGACGAACAACGGGATGACCTTCTCCGGGTACTGGTAGGGCCCGTAGTTGTTCGAGCAGCGGGTGATCCGGACGTCCATGCCGTGGGTGCGGGCGTAAGCTCGGGCGAGCAGATCGCCACCCGCCTTGGACGCCGAATAGGGCGAATTCGGCTCCAGCGGGTGATTCTCGGACCACGAGCCCGACTCGATTGACCCATAGACCTCATCGGTGGAAATGTGCACGAACCGCGGCACACCGGCCACCAGCGCGGCCTGCAGCAGGATCTGGGTACCCACCACATTGGTCAGCACGAACGGGTCGGCACCCAGGATCGAGCGGTCCACATGTGACTCCGCGGCGAAGTGTACGACCGCATCGATACCGACCATCAGATCGGCGACCAGCGGCCCTTCGGTAATGTCGCCCTTGACGAAGTGCAGCGCCGGATTGGTCGCGACCGGCGCAAGGTTCGCCTCATTACCGGCGTAGGTCAGTTTATCCAGCACGACCACCTCCGCGCCGACCAGTGTCGGTTCAGCACCTTGGAGCACCCGACGCACGAACGTCGACCCGATGAACCCGGCACCGCCGGTGACCAGCAACCGCATCCGCGCACCCTCCACTTCTGGTCGGCAGTGGCCGCCCAATGGCGGTCGAGTGTGCCACGGCAACCCGGCCCGGGGTTCACACGTCTGGACTAGCACATCGTCTGAACTGGAAAGTACTGCCGCCACACCAGTCGCAGGACGCAGGAGGGGCATCGGTGGACGACAGGCCAACTCGGTCGGGGGGCTCCGGCCGGTCGGGTCGGCGGCGCAGGCGGGACGGCGGCCCGCCGTCTCCCAGCGGCCCGCCGTCCGATCGACGTGCCCGGCGACGCCGCAACTACGGCGTGCAGCTCGCCCAGCTGGCGATCGCGATGGTTTCAGTGCTGGTGCTCGGCCTCACCGGATACGGGTGGGCGACCTTCCAGACCCTCCACGAGGGCTTGAGCACCACGAACGTGATCGGCTGGGCCGTCCCGGACAAAGCCACCGACATCCTGCTGGTCGGCCTGGACAGCCGGACCGACGCCCACGACAACCCGCTGGCCAAGGACATGCTGGCCCGGCTGCGCGCCGGTGACAACGAGGATGAGCTCACCGACACCATGATCTTGGTGCGGATCCCGAATGACGGTCAGCACGCGGTTGCGATCTCGTTGCCCCGGGACCTGTACGTGGAGCTGCCCGACGGCTACGGCAAGCACAAGCTCAACTCCGCCTTCGCCCGCGCGCGCAACGCCACCGCGGAGCGGCTCGTCGCCCAAGGCGTCGACCCGGCGACGGTGCGTACCGAATCCATCGCCGCTGGTCGAAAGGTTCTGCTGCAGGCGGTCAAGGACCTGACCGGTATCGGCATCGACCACTACGCGGAGATCAACCTGCTCGGCTTCTCACTGCTCACCGATGCCGTCGGTGGAGTCCCGGTATGCCTGAAAGCGCCGGTTCACGACAGGTTCTCCGGGGCGAACTTTCCGGCAGGGCAGCAGCTGATCTCGGGCCCGGACGCGTTGGCGTTCGTCCGGCAACGGCACGGATTGCCTCGCGGTGACCTTGACCGCATTGTGCGCCAGCAGGCGTACCTGGCCTCGCTGGCCCACAAGGTGCTCACCGCGGGCACGCTGGCCAACCCCAGCCGGATCAATCAGCTGATCAATGCGACGCAGCAGTCGCTGGTGCTCGACGAGGGCTTCGATGTGCTCGACTTCGCCACTCGGATTCAGGGTCTCGCCGCCGGCAACGTGGTTTTCGAGACCGTTCCGGTATTGGGCGACGGCACCAGCGAGTCCGACGGCGCGGTGCTCAACGTCGATCCGGATGCGGTGCACGCCTTCGTCGGGCAGGCGATCACCCCCTCCACGACCGACCCCAAGCCCGACTCCGCGGCCAAGCCGCCGCTGACGTTCGACGTATTCAATGCCTCGACCGTGCGTGGGCTCGCCAAATCGGTCTCTGATCAGCTGGCCGGGCAGGGATTCATGCCGGAAACGGTCGGCACCAGCCCCACCCGACCCACCAGCGTGGTGCGCTACCCCACCGGCGGGCAGGACGCCGCCCGCACAGTGGCCGCCGCGTTGGGTGGCATGCCGGTCGAGGAGGACTCCCAGTTGGTCACCGGCACCGTGCAGATCTACCTCGGCAAGGACTACGCGGGGCCGGGCAGATCGCGAGTCGCGGGTGCGTTGGCGCGGCGGGTGCAGACCCCAGCCGAGAGCGACGTCGCGCGGCCGGTCGCTGAGGCTACAGACGCCGATTCCACCACGATCGCGGCGTCGCCGACCTCGACGCCGCCAGCTCCAGCGCCGCCGCCGCGACCGTCGATGGTGGGCGGCAAGGCACCGTGCGTCTCCTGAGCCACCACCCGACACGCAGGTCGGCTCCGAAGTTCGAGTTACCGAGTTTAAGCTACCGAACTGATGACCATCACCGACCAGGTGCTCGGCCCGCTGCTGCGCGCGGACCCGGCCAGACCGCGCATCACCCACTACGACGACGCCGCCGGCAGCCGGATCGAGCTGTCCGGCGCCACGCTGGCCAACTGGGCGGCAAAAACAGCGAACTGGTTACGCGACGAACTTGACGTCCAACCCGGCGACGCCGTCGCGGTATTGCTACCCCCGCACTGGCAGACCGCCGGTGTGCTGCTGGGTGCCTGGTGGTGCGGCGCGACGGTCACCGCGACGCCCGGTAAAGCGCAGGTAGCACTATGCGGGCTTGATCGAATCGGCGACGCCGGCGGCGCCGACGAACTGGCAGCGGTCGGCCTGGACGCATTGGGCGCGGGAATCGCGGAGCTGCCACCCGGGATCCGGGACTACTCCAGTGAGGTCCGGGTACACGGCGACACTTTCTCCTCCGGCGCACCGGGACCTGACGCCGAGGCGCTGATCGCCGTGGCCCGAGCCCGAGCCACGGTACTGGGCCTGGCCGCTGGTGACCGCTTGCTGTGCACCACGAGCTGGGACCTGACGGTGCCGGGTGAGGTGCTCCTGGCGGTGCTCGCCGCCGACGCTTCCCTGGTGCAGTGCACCAATGCCGACCCCGCCAAGCTAACGGATCGGCGCACCGCCGAGCGGATCACCACCATCCTCAGTTAACCGAAGCGACACCGGCAATTCGGCGCGGCCCACCCGGTGTCCCGCGATACCCTGTGCGGGGCAGCGATCGGGAAGATTCGGCGGGAACCATGCGGCGTGTGTTGATGTTGCTTATTGTGGCTTTTTTGCTTGCCGGATGCTCGGGTAACTCCGCGGGACCGTCCGGCCCAGGGGTTGCGCCACGCCCGCAGGCGCGGGTCAGCACCCTGCCGGGCGACAAAGCCTCGAACGTCAGCCCGACGCTGCCGGTCTCCGTGCGAGTCATGGGCGGCGTCCTGAATCAGGTGGCGTTGGCCAACTCTGATGGCAAAGCGGTCGCCGGCACCCTGAGCCCAGACGGGCACAGCTGGACCAGCTCGGAGGCCCTGGGCTACGGCAAGACATACACCTGGAGCGGCAGCGCGGCCGGCCCTGACCGGCTGTCCGTGCCCGTGGCCGGCGCGTTCACCACCGTCAAGCCGAAGCGGCAACTCCACGCCACCCTGAACATCGGCGACGGCGACACCGTCGGCGTCGCCGCCCCGATCATCCTGCAGTTCGACCATCACGTGTCGGACAAGGCCGCCGCGGAGCGAGCGCTGCAGGTACAGGCTTCCGTGCCCACCGAGGGATCGTGGGCTTGGCTGCCCGACGACAATGGCGGCTCCCGGGCGCACTACCGGCCCAAGGACTACTGGCAGCCCGACACCAAGGTCAGCGTCGCCGCCAAGCTCTACGGCGTCGCTCTGGGCGACGGCTCCTATGGCAAGGAAGACATCAGCTCGAGGTTCATGATCGGTCGATCCCAGATCGTGCGGGCCGACGTCAACAGCCACCACATGGTTGTGATCCGAGACGGCCAGGAGGTGATGAACTTCCCGGCCAGCTACGGGCTGAGCTCCGACCCGAATCGCAACACCACCAGCGGCATCCACGTGGTGATGAACAAGGCCCAGACCGTGCTGATGTCCAACCGGGCCTACGGATACGTCAACGTGCCCGAGCACTGGGCGGTGCGTATTTCCAATAACGGCGAGTTCATCCACGCCAATCCGGAGACCACCGGCGTGCAGGGGTCCTCCAACGTCACCCACGGCTGCGTCAACCTGTCCACCGCGAACGCCCAGGAGTACTTCGGCACCGCGATCTTCGGCGATCCGGTCGAGGTCACCAACAGCCCGACCCCGCTGACCGGGGCCGACGGTGACATCTACGACTGGACCGTGCCGTGGGACAGCTGGCTGGCGATGTCCGCTCTGCACTCCTGACTCTGGACTCCTGACCCCGGTATGCCTGACCTCGATGGCGACGCCTACCGAACTACGCAAACAGCGCAAAAAACGTCAGATTGAATCCGCTACGCGTACGAACCATAACTCACAGCTCTCGATAGCGGGATGCGTAACGCGACCTTGGTGGGATGCGATGAACCTAAACAAGGACCGCGCCAAGGGGTGGATCATGAGCGGCAAGAACAGGTTGACTTCCCGAACTGCGGGCGCAACATACCAGAAAAACCAGTCGGCGAGTGCAGTGACAATCAGTGTCCGTCCGGTCACTCAGACACATCACAATTGAACAGTCGATAGACCCGGGCGTGCTCGAACAACAAGACGGAGGCCGAGATGGGTAACTACATAGTTAACGGTGAGGTTATCGACGTGCGTGGGGAGCGGCCGACTGCAGCCGACCTCAAACGCCAAGCCAACAGCGTGCTGTCTGATTGGGTGATGGCAAGCATGCCCAATGGACAGATCGTCAAGCTAGAAGACAATAAACCGCTGCCGACCAATGCCGTCGACTACTCAGTGGTGACGCCGTTCACTTACGGCTGATAGCGAGGTCGGGGCAATGACGTCGATAATGAACGGCCGTCGATAATGGAAGATCTCGAAACGCGGCGCAGGCTCAGCCGGCTCAAAACCGAGGCGCTATTGCTCTCGCGACGGTTCGGTGATGCCCGCTTCGACACTGAGAGCGGTACCTGGTTCTATGTAGAACGCTTTCCGATCGCTCCGGGCTGGAATAAGCCGCATATCGAGGTCCTCATCGACATCCCGGATGGTACGCCCGGCTATCCCTCGGTACCGCCAGAATGGTTCTGGACGGACCACGATCTCCGGACGAACGAAGGACAGTCACTCAACCACTTCTTCACCCGCGGCCCGAGTACCGATAGGGAACACGTCGACCATGGGTGGGGACACTTCTGCGTGCACCTTATCGGATGGCGGCCGGCTGGTGGCGCCGACCTGCTTCGTGGGCATAGCCTGATGACGTACCTCGATCTGATCGCAGCAATTTTCCGCGATCGGCGCACTTTGAGCGGAGCCAAATAATGGCGCGTGAGGTGGATGACATCGTACTCAGTTCCACCCTGTGGTCTGAGCTCCGCAGCCATCTTCTGTCTACTAATGGAAAGCCGGGACGCGGGGCCGGCAATGAGCAGATGGCGTTCATCCTCGCCGCGCCCAACGTGTCGGCGAGCAGGATACGATTGGTGGGTCATGAGCTGCTCCGGGCGCAGCCAACGGATCTAGATCATCAGTCGCCCTCGGCGATAAGCCCGAACGGCCAGTTCGTCGCCACCGCCCTGACCCGGTGCCGACGAGAGGGCTGGAGCCTCATCGAGGTCCACTCCCACCCCTTTGACTCGGCTTCGCAAACAACATTCAGCGGCGTTGACTGGTCCAACGACCGGTCTAAAATGCCCCGGCTCGCGTCAATGCTACCCGAGCCCTTCTACCACGCCACGATGGTCGTCGGGCAGAACAGCCTGGACGCCCATTACTACCAGCGCATCACCTCGGCGATTCGGCCGGTGAAGCAAGTGACTATCGTGGGTAGCTTCTCCGACGATTCACCAGTCTTACACTACTTCCCGGCGTCCAGTTCCGCAGCTGCGTCGGTGCTCCCGCCAGACGAACGTCATAGCCGCCAGCTGCCCCTACTCGGCGTGGCCACCCAGGAGGCCCTCTCAAAAGCACGAGTGGCTGTCGTCGGCCTTGGCGGTCTTGGTTCGTTCGTTGCCTTAGAACTCGCCTACCTCGGCGTCGGCCACCTGATTCTCATTGATCCTGACCGTATCGAGCTGAGCAATCTCAACCGCCTCATCGGCGCTGGACCGGACGACGTCGGACGCTACAAGGTCGACGTCGTCCATGAGCTCATCGGGCGCCTGACGCCGGGTGTCACGGTAACAGCTGTGGCAGCGCCACTTCTGGACAACGGAGCGCTGCACCACGCCAAAGCGGCAGACCTGCTTCTCGGCTGCGTCGATACGCACGGGGCCCGTCTCTCGTTGAACCATTTGTCTATTCGTTACCTCATACCGCTCATCGACGCAGGTACCGGCGCCAGACTCGGGACCAACAGTCTCGACGCGAAACTCGGGGGTCAGGTCCAGGTCGTTGCGCCGGGAGTCGGTTGTCTCGAGTGCCGTGGCTTCATTCACCCGCAACGGGCGGCATATGACCTAGCGCCGCCGGAGATGCAGGAGTACGAACGAGACCACGGTTACGGCACCGAGCAGGCCATGCCCTCGGTTATATTCTTGAATGGTGTCGTGGCGTCAATGCAGGTTGCGGAAACCGCGCGGACCTTCACCGCCGCGTCAGCCCCGAAAGACGTCGTACCGAAACTGATCATCTACGACGCGCGAACCCAGCGGACGTTCCCAGCAGCGGTTCACTACTCGCCTGAGTGCGCGACCTGCGGCACTCACGGGGTCACCGGGCTCGCTGACCTGGCACCTTTACAAGCTGCTTTTCAGGCTGCGCCGACAGCACAGCCTGCTTTCGCAAGAGCGTCACTGAGCTAGCCGGAGCGCACTATGCCGGATCCAATTCCGAGAAACAGAAGCGCGCATGGACGCCGGCTACGCCGGCCGGCGACGCAAGGGTTTTGGCGAGGTCGCCCACGCCGGGGAGCACGGGGGAACACGGACCAGCCCGGGCCAGCCGTGCCGCAGCAGTGCCAGCCCGAGATGCCAGAAGGTTTCCCGAGCCAACCGCTTCGACGACCCCGGCACGACGTCGCGCAGCCCGGACCTGCACCTCGGCCTGAGCCCGCGCCTCCGCTTGCGTCCGTGCCCGTGCCTCCCCCTGTGCCTCCCCCTGTGCCTCGGTCTGCACCTGCGGTCGTGCCTCCGCCTGTGCCTCGGTCTGCACCTGTGTCTGTGCATCGGCCGTTGCCTGTGCCTCCACCTGCACCTGCACCTGCGCCTCGGCCTGTGCCCGCCGCGCAAGAGATTGGTCCAGCCCAACCACTCAGGTGGGCCCCGAACAGCCCCAGCCAGCTCGAACCAGCACCGCCGCCACCGCGCGCCCGCGACAGGCAGGCGGTCGGCCCAAGACAAGCACTTCGGCGCACCCGGCGAAACGTTAGGCGTGTTGGGCATCCCCCGTCGCCACATCGGACTGATGTGGTGGTCGGTGTATTAGTTTCCGCGGCTGCACTTATCGTAGGAATCGTCGCGTTCCCGCTCCTCCCAACGGGTACCTCGACGGCGCCTCCACCCGCGAATGACCACGCTGGTGCTGCGGTCGTAGATAGCGGTGCTCCGGGCCCGGTCGGTGGCCAACTCGCGGTCCAGCCGGGTGTGTCACCAGAGCCCGCTCGCGCCCCCACACATCAGGGTGTGGCCCTGCTCAGTGATCAGACACCGGTGCAGCGTGCGTCCGTAGTCCCGGTGGCTGCACAGCCGGCCCCAGCGCCACAGGTCGCCGTGCCAAGCGTGCCCAACCGGATTAGCGACGGAGGGTTCCAGCCAGCCACTCCGCTGCCGGTCCGCCGTGCCCGCAGCGTTGCGCCGACCTACGGGGATTCCGGCAGCGGTGGCCAGTTAGGCGACAGCACTCCACCAGTCAAGCCCCCACCAAGCGGTCCCCCACCAGTCAAGCCCCCACCAAGCGGTCCCCCACCAGTCGACCCCCCGCCAAACGGTCCCCCAACGGGTGGCGGCACAGCACTAGGCGGCGGTACTCAACCAGGCGGCGGCCATACAGGTGGGCACTCAGACGGCGGCGGATATAACGGCGGCTTGGGTCGTGGTGACGGCGGCGGCTTCGGCGGCGGCTCAGGTGGGCGCTCAAGTGGTGGCAGCTCAAGTGGTGGCAGCTCAAGTAGCAGCAGCTCAAGTGGTCGCAGCTCAAGCACTAAGTGAAACCAGTGAGGAGGCAGGGCGCGTCGGCAAGTCCTGACTCCTCATGGTCACGTCGCACGGATTGGCGGTCAGGCTATCGGGCGAGCTAGCCGCTGAGCAGGGCGCGGGCCATTACGATGCGTTGGATCTGGTTGGTTCCCTCGTAGATCTGGGTGATCTTCGCGTCGCGCATCATCCGCTCGACCGGGAAGTCCCGGGTGTAGCCGTAGCCACCGAAAAGCTGCACCGCGTCGGTCGTCACCTCCATTGCCACGTCCGAGGCGAAGCATTTCGACGCTGAGGAGATGAACCCGAGGTTTCCCACACCGCGCTCGGCGCGTGCCGCGGCAACGTAGACAAGCTGCCGGGCTGCCTCGGTCTTCATCGCCATGTCAGCCAGCATGAATTGGACACCCTGAAAATCAGCGATCGGCTTGCCGAACTGCTTGCGTTGCTTGACATAGTCGATCGAGGCGTCCACCGCACCCTGCGCGATTCCAACGGCCTGCGCTCCGATCGTCGGGCGCGTCTGGTCCAGGGTCTGCAGGGCTGTCTTGAACCCGGTGCCGGTCTCGCCGATGATCCGGTCGGCCGGGATTGTGCAATCCTCGAAGTAGATCTCCCGGGTCGGGCTACCTCTGATTCCCAGCTTGCGCTCCTTGGGCCCGACCGAGAAACCCGGGTCGTCTTTGTGAACGACGAAGGCGCTGATCCCACCTGCTCCTTTGGCCGGGTCGGTTACCGCTATCACGGTGTACCAGGTCGATTCGCCGGCGTTGGTGATCCAGCACTTGGTGCCGTTGAGCACCCAGTGGTCGCCATCACGCTGGGCCCGGGTCCGCATCGCTGCGGCATCACTTCCCGCCTCCCGCTCGGACAGCGCGTAGGACGCCATCGACCCCGCGGCCAGCGACGGCAGCACCTGCTCGTGCAACTGCTTCGAGCCGGCCAGCAGCAGACCCATCGTGCCCAGCTTGTTCACCGTAGGGATCAGCGAGGACGACGCGCAGACCCGCGCCACCTCTTCGATCACGATGCAGGTCGCGACCGAGTCGGCGCCCTGGCCGCCGTAGGCCTCGGGGACGTGCACTGCGTGCAACCCCGCGCGCACCAGCGCGGCCTGGGCCTCCCGCGGATACCGCTCGAGCTCGTCGACCTCTGCGGCGTACGGGGCGATCTCCTTGTCGGCCAGCGCCCGCACCGTCTCCCGCAGCGCCTCGTGCTCCACCCCCAGCTGATACATGCCGAACTCAGGATTCACCGGCTCCTCCTCCCTCCAGCGCGTTCTGGATGCAGACTGCGCTAAATGGGCACCGAATTACAGCAGTCTGCATCCAGAACGCGGTGAAGTCAGTCAAGCTCGGCGCGGAGAGCGGCGTCGGAATCGAGCACGCGTTGGGCCAACTCCTGTTGGAAGGTTGCTATGCGGAGGGCCAGCGCCGGGTCTGAGGCGGCCAGGATGCGGGTCGCGAGCAGTCCGGCGTTGCGCGCGCCGCCGATCGACACGGTGGCGACCGGCACCCCTGCGGGCATCTGCACGATGGACAGCAGCGAGTCCAGCCCGTCGAGGTGCGCCAGCGGTACCGGCACCCCGATCACCGGAAGCACCGTCGCCGAGGCCACCATCCCGGGCAGGTGCGCCGCCCCGCCGGCCCCCGCGATGATCACCTTCAGCCCCCGGTCCGCCGCATTGCGGGCGTAGTCAAGCATCCGGGCGGGGGTACGGTGCGCGGAGACCACCGACACCTCGTGGGCCACCCCGAACTCGTCGAGGGCCTGCGCGGCAGCGCGCATCACCGGCCAGTCCGAGTCACTGCCCATGATCACACCGACCAGACTCACGCCGTCTCCCGTCCCTGCCCGTGCACCGGGTGCCCATGAACCGTGTACCCGTCCGGCCAGGTCCCGGTGGAGAGAAAGGCTGCCGAAGCGATCGCCACGTCGCGCACCGGCACCGGCGCGGCACCGAGAACCGTGACGTGCCCGACCTTGCGCCGGGGTCGCTCCGGCTTCGCATACAGGTGCACCTTCGCCTGCGGGTAGCGAGCCATCAGGTGGTGCAGTCGTTCATCCATACCCATCATCGGCGGGACATCGGCGCCCAGCACGTTGGCCATCGCACAGGCCGGTGCGCGCAGTGCGGTGGACCCCAGCGGGTAGTCCAGCACCGCCCGCAGGTGCTGCTCGAACTGCGATGTCGCGGCGCCCTCGATGGTCCAGTGGCCGCTGTTGTGCGGTCGCATCGCCAGTTCGTTGACCAGTAACTGTCCAGTAGGCATCTCGAACAGCTCGACGGCTAGCACGCCGACCACGTCCAGCGTCGCCGCCAACCGCAGCGCCAACTGCTGGCCGGCCTGCGCGAGTTCGGCGTCCAAGCCTGGTGCTGGGGCGAGCACCTCCACACAGATTCCCTGCCGCTGCACCGTCTGCACCACCGGCCACACTGCACCCTGCCCGAACGGTGAGCGGGCCACCAGCACGGCCAGCTCCCTGTGCATCGCCACGCGTTGCTCGACCAGCAACGGCGTACCCGCGGCAAGCAACTCGGCCACCACGCGCCGCGCGCCAGTGGGAGTGTTGAGCATCCACAGACCGCGCCCGTCATACCCCCCGCGGACCGCCTTCAGCACGCACGGCCAGCCGTGCTCGGCACCGAAAGACACCGCGTCCTGCGGCCGGGACACTTCGCAAAACGGTGGGACCGGCACACCCAGCCCCGCCAGCGTCCGGCGCATGAGCAGCTTGTCCTGAGCATGGCGCAGGGCCTCCGGCCCCGGGTACACCCGCACCCCCTCGGCGACCAACGCCCGCAGGTGCTCGGTGGGGACGTGCTCATGGTCGAAGGTGAGCACGTCGCAGCCCACAGCGAACCGGCGCAGCGAAGCCAACTCGTCGTGCCGGCCAAGGACCACGTCAGCGGCCACCAGAGCCGCTGGCTCGTCCGGGCCGGCAGCCAGCACCCGCAGGGACTGACCAAGCGCCACCGCGGCCTGGTGGGTCATCCGGGCCAGCTGCCCAGCGCCCACCATGCCGACGACCGGCAAACCGGTACGGAGGTCCACGAGCTGGTGATCTTATCTCCATATCTGCTGCGTGCACGACCAGCCCTCCTGTTCCCGAACTCAACAGCAGCGCTGCGCGGGGCGCTGAGAACAGCGCTGCTGTTGAGTTCGGGAGCCTGAGCGCTGCCTAGAGCTCGGGGATGCTCCTGGGTGCATGAGCTGGTGCGTACGGTCCGTACACTGCGCCGGTGTCCATGGTCGACGCCGTGCTCATCCGGATCCCGCAGCCTTACCGCGACATCGCTGTGCAGCATCGCGAGCTGGTGAAGTTCGCTGTCGTAGGTGGGATCACCTACATCCTGGACATCACGCTGTTCACACTGCTCAAGACGACGGTCCTGGAGCCGAAGCCGGTCACTGCCAAGATCGTGGCGGTGCTGGTGGCGACGATCGCGTCCTACCTACTCAACCGGGAGTGGTCCTTCCGCACCCGGGGCGGCCGGGAACGGCGGCACGAGGCCTCGTTGTTCTTCATGGTCTGCGGCATCGGACTTGTGATCAACGCTGCGCCACTGTGGATCTCACGATATGTACTGGAACTCCAGGTGCCGCAAGTAAGCCTGCTCGCTCAGGAGGCCGCCGACTTCGCCAGCGCCAACGTGATCGGGACGTTGCTGGCGATGGTCTTCCGGTGGTGGGCCTTCCGCAGGTACGTCTTCCCCGACCAGAACGTCCGCCGCCAGGTGCCGGTCGGCTAAGTCAACGCACCACGCTGGTACTCGGCCGGGCGGGCCCGGGTAGCTCCTCGCCGCGCGGTACCCGCAGGTAGACCGCGAATCTGGCGGGCCGCGCCGAGCTGAGCTCGAGGCGCCCGCCGTCGGCCTCGACCAGCGCCCTGGCCAGCGCCAGGCCGACGCCGGTGGAGGACGCACCCGAGATCCCCCGGTCGAAGACGTGCGCGGCCAAGTCCTCGGGCACGCCCTCGCCCCCGTCAGTGACCTCCACCACGACCATCCGGTCCGGTCCGACCCCGGTCCACCGGGCGGACAGCGTCACCACGCCGGCGCCGTGCCGCAGCGCGTTGTCGATCAGCACGCCGAGCGCCTCGCGCAGCCGGCCAGGCGTGACCCGGGCGACCAGCTCGTCGGCTACCCGCAGCCGCAACGGCCGCCGGTCCGCGTCGGCCTGCGGCTTCCAGTCGGCGACCACCTCGCCGAGCAGTTCGCCCAGCTCCACCGGCTCGGCGGTAGCGGCTCGGGCCTCCTCGGTGGCCCGCAGCAGGTCGTCGAGTACCGCGCCGAGCCGCTCGGCTTGCTCCAGCGCCGCCTCGGCCTCCGCGGCGGTATCCGGATCAGGGTGGGTGGCCAGCTCGTCCAGTCGTAGCAGCAGCGCGGTCAGCCGGCTGCGCAACTGATGAGACACGTCGCCGACGAGGTCGCGCTCCCGGGCGATGAGCTCGGCCAGCGCGGCCGCCGAGGCGTCCAGCAGCTCCGCGACCCGATCGAGCTCCGGGATGCCGTGCCTGGCCGGCGCAGGGCGGAAGTCGCCCATCCCCAGCCGGGTGGCCCGGTCGGCGAGGTCCTCCAGCGGCCCCGCCAGCCGCCACGCGGTGACGGTGGCGATGGCTGCCCCGATCCCCACCGACAACCCCACGAGCAGGGCGACCAGCGCGACCGTCTGCAGCTGATCGCCCCACGTCCCGCCCGGTACCGCCAACCGGACGGTGCCGCCCTGCCCAAGCGCCAGCGACTCCGCCACCGCACCGGGCCCCGGATCGGGACCGATCACCGAGCGACCGGTCAAGGGTGAGTCCACCACCAACCGCCCACCGGGGGGGAGCACTCGGGCGATCGAACCCAGACCGGCCGACGGATCCAGCGACCTCTGATCGTCCAGCCGGACCACCACCTGCGCCAACCGGGCCAGCAGGTCGGCGCGAGTGGTGTGTTCCGCCAGCCGCCAGTAAGCGAACGCCAGCGGGGCGCCCAGCACAAGTCCGGTGATCGCCACCGCGATCATCGTGGACTGCAGGATCCTCCACCGCACGGCGGCACGCTACGCCGGTTACCGGGCACTTCTACAGAGCGTCAAATCGGAACCCGACTCCCCGGACAGTGGCGATCCGACTGCTACCGATCTTGCGGCGTAGCCATGACATGTGCATATCCAGCGTCTTGGTGTTCTTGAGCTCCAGTCCCTTCCACACCTCACGCAGGATCTCCTCCCGGCTGACCACCTGGCCCGACCGGGACAGCAATACCCGCAGCAGCTCGAACTCCTTGTTCGCCAAGCCGACCTCAGTGCCGTCGATGAGCACCCGGCGCCCGGCCACGTCCATCCGCACCCCACCCACCTCCAGCGCGTCGGGCACGCTCCGGCGCAGCAGCGCACGCACCCTGGCGAGCAGCTCAGCCAACCGGAACGGCTTGGCGACGTAGTCGTCGGCGCCAGCGTCGAGCCCGACGACGAAGTCGACCTCGTCGGTTCGGGCGGTGAGCATCAGAACCGGGACGTCCGGGCGCACCCGACGTAGCCGGCGGCAGACGTCCAGCCCATCCATCCCCGGCAGCCCGAGGTCGAGCACCAGTAGGTCGACCTCCTCGTCGTCAGCGCGGGCCAGCGCGGTGTGGCCGTCACCGACTACCACCACCTCGTGGCCCTCCCGCTGCAAGGCGCGAGACAGCGGCACGGCGATGCTGGTGTCATCCTCGACAAGCAGCACGGTGGCCACCCCATCAGACTAGAGGGACCTGGCAGCCTGTCCAGCTATGAACGAACCCACCGGCGATCTCGCCCTAGCCCTGACGATAGCCGATACCGCCGACCGGATCACGATGCTGCGGGCGGGCGCGGCTGACCTGCGGGTCGAAGCCAAACCCGACCGGACCCCCGTCAGCGACGCCGACCTGGCCGTCGAGGACGCGATACGCGCGGTGCTGGCGGCCCGGCGGCCGCAGGACGCGGTGATCGGTGAGGAGCGCGGCGGCGACCCGTCTGCTGATGCCGGCCGGGCCTGGCTGCTGGACCCGATCGACGGGACGAAGAACTTCCTGCGCGGCGTGCCGGTCTGGGCCACCCTCATCGCGCTCGTCGAAGAAGGCGAGCCGGCGATCGGGGTGATCAGCGCACCGGCGCTGCGGCGTCGCTGGTGGGCCGCCACCGGGGTGGGTGCCCACACCCGGGACCCGGACGGGACCAGCCGGGCCATCACGGTGTCCGGGGTCTCTAACCTCGCCGACGCCTACCTCTCCACCACCGATCTGGGCAGTTGGACGAAGTACCGCAGCCGGAAATCCTACCTCTCGTTGGTGGATGCAACCTGGGAGAGCCGGGCCTTCGGCGACTTCTGGCAGCACTGCCTCGTCGCCGAGGGGGCGATCGACCTCGCTGCCGAACCGATCATCAACCCCTGGGATGTGGCCGCCATCCAGGTATTGGTGCAGCAGGCCGGCGGCCGGTTCACCGACCTCGATGGGGTCGCTCGATATGACGGCGGTACAGCCCTGTCATCCAACGGGTTGTTACACGACGCCGCATTGGCACTGTTGCAGCCCTGACCGCTACGGGACGTTCTTCAACTCTTTGGACGGATCTAGCACGGTGTCATCCGATTTTTCGCCAGGACGCTTAAATCGCCTATATCCTTCGATGGCACCGAGGATGGTGACCAGTGCACCGACCAGCGTCGCCCAATTGTTCGACAACCATACCCGAAGAGAATAACCAGGGTTGATCGCGACATCAATTTTTCGTTCAAACACCTTCTCTTCAATCGGGTTCGAGTACTTCGCGTAGAGGACCGAGACCGTGAGGAACAGAGAATGAGTCCCCGAAGTAGTCGGCGTCACATCCCACCGCCACTCCCGGTACCCGGTAGAAGGCAACTCCTGAACGTCTGAGCCAACCGGACCGATGTCGAATTCCTTGCCCTCCAGCTTCGCCCTCATGGTCGTGCCGACGCGCAATGTATCAATGCTGGGACCAGCTTTGCCCTGTAGCCCTTTGGCGAGCTGATCGGACAATTTCCGGGTGATCCGCACCTCGATGCGATTAGAGACGCCTACGCGCATTCGATCAGGGGGGTTGTAAAGAATCACCCCAGATTGGACCTCGCGTTTGACGATGTCCTCGTACTGCGCCAGCGTACTGGCGGTGTCGCTATCCGGGGCACCCCCGGACGTCGGAGATTCCGCCGGTGCCGCAGTTCCCGCCGGCGCCGGGGGCGCTGGCGCGGATGCTCCGGGTGACGCCTGCCCGGTTTCCGCCGGTGCCGGGGGTGCCGTTGCCGATGCTCCGGGTGACGCCTGCCCGGTTTCCGTCGGCGGCGGGGGCGCCATTGACGACGGCGGCGGCGGCACTGTTGACGGGGGCGGGGACGCCGGCGGGGCCGTCGATGTCGGCATGGGGTTGACGACCGCAAAGCTCACCCTCGTGCCGCCGCAGTCGCTGGTGCTGGTCACCGTGTGCTCCCCGAGTGCGGCGTCCCCGGGCACCGTGAACGTGAGCGAGACGTTGCCGCGGTCATCCGGATAGCCCGACGTGACCGGTAGATTGTCATCCCAGCGCAGCAGGACCGATCCGCAGTAGCCCGTGCCGCTCGCGGTCACCGTCGAGCCAGAGCGTCCTTCGGACGGCGCGAGCGACAGTGTTGCGGCGGCATCCCGGGCTGACTCACCGGTGGCCGCTGACTCACCGGTGGCCTGGGCGATACTTCCAGCCCCTGGAGCGAGCAGCGCGACCAGCGCGACCAGCACGATATGCCCGCGCGCCAAGGCCGAGCGAGCCCCCCCAAACCCCATCCGATGATCATAACGGCAGCGCTTTCCACTGATGTGACCGCCGCGCGGGCATCACGCTGCTGGATGTGCCGTGACTTGAGCCATAGCCCCACCGGCTCTTGCCCGCCCGGCAACCGGCAGGTAAGGATATGTGCATGCGGCGTGCTGTCCTCGAGCAGTTCTGGCCGAGCCGGCGCATGCACGCTTTCGACCAGTTCTGAAGGTAGGCCGCGCGTCGGCGCATGGCCTTCCCGCCCCGCGCGGCCGATCCCCGGTGCCTACATTCCTCCACGCATACCAGGAGAATCTGTGTCCGTTACCGACGACCTGCTCGCCAACAACGCCCGCTACGCCGGGTCCTTCTCCGGCCCGCTGCCCATGCCGCCCGGCAAGCACGTCGCCGTGGTGGCCTGCATGGACGCCCGCCTGGACGTCTACCGCATCCTGGGCCTCAACGAGGGCGAGGCGCACGTCATTCGCAACGCCGGAGGCGTGATCACCGACGACGAGATCCGCTCGCTGGCGATCAGCCAGCGGCTGCTCGGCACTCAGGAGATCATCCTCATCCACCACACCGACTGCGGGATGCTCACCTTCACCGACGACCAGTTCAAGAAGTCGATTCAGGATGAGACCGGGATCAAGCCGCCATGGGCCGCCGAGGCCTTCCCGAACCTTGAGGAGGACGTCCAGCAGTCCATCGCCCGGATCAAGGCCAGCCCGTTCGTGCCGAACAAGAGCTCCATCCGCGGGTTCGTCTTCGACGTCGCAACAGGCAAGCTCAACGAGGTCGTGTGATCGGCTAGCCTTCAAGTACCACCAACCCCGGTCCCGGGAGTCTCTAACGACGGCCAACCTCTGCTGGAATCCCAGCAGGGTTGGCCGTCGTTATGAGCGGTGTCCTTGGGGGTTGGCAGTCTTTGAAGGGCCACCAAGGGCGGTGACCACTCGGGATGGTGAGGGTCGGCCGAGCTGGTCGGCCATCCAGAGGCTGGTCTGCACCAGGGCGTCGAGGTCGACGCCGTGCTCGATACCCAGCCCGTCGAGCATCCACACCAGGTCCTCGGTGGCCAGGTTGCCGGTGGCCGACTCCGCGTAGGGGCAACCACCCAGACCACCGGCCGAGGCGTCCACGCAGCTCACCCCGGCGCGCAGGGCGGCCAGCGTATTGGCCAGCGCCTGGCCGTAGGTGTCGTGGAAGTGCACCGCGAGAACGTCGATCCCGACGCCGGCGCGCCCGAAACCGTCGAGCAATGCGGTGACGTGACCGGGGGTGGCCACCCCGATGGTGTCGCCCAGGGAGAGCTGATCGCAGCCCAGGTCGAGCAGCCTGCGCCCGACATCGACAACCTGGTCGACGACTACGGCGCCCTCCCAGGGGTCGCCGAAGCACATCGAGACGTACCCCCGCACTCTGAGGCCCTCGGCCAAAGCCCGGCGCACCACCGGCAAGAACATCGCGAACTGCGCGTCGAGGTCACGGTTGAGGTTGCGGCGCGCAAAGCTGTCGGTGGCCGAGGCGAAGATCGCGATGTCGGTGACGCCTACCGCCAGCGCCCGATCCAGGCCCCGCTCGTTGGGCACCAGCACGGGGTAGCGCACACCGGGGCGCGGCACCAGCAGCTCGAGCAGCTCCGAGGCGTCGGCCAGCTGCGGCACCCACTGTGGGTGAGCGAAGCCGGTCGCCTCCACAACTCGCAACCCCGCCCCGGCCAGCCGGTCCAGGAACTCGGCCTTGACCGCGACGGGAACCACCGCCGGCTCGTTCTGTAGGCCGTCGCGCGCCCCGACTTCCCAGATCGTCACCCGCTCTGGCAACCCGGCCGCCGGGTGCCGGTCGGGTAGGCCGACCTCCCTAGCGGTCATGTCGCGGAAGGTCCCGGGTTCACCTCGTAGTCCAACAGTGAGTGCACCCGTTCGACCTGCGGAATGTCGTCGAACTCCAACGGCTCGTCGGAGGCCGACTCGACGATCAGCGTGCCGCAGCCCAGGATCCGGTCGATGAAGGAATGCCGGAACTGGACCGTGTTTATCCGGTTGATCGGGATGTCGATCCCGCTGCGGGACAGCACCCCCTCCCGGACCATCAGCCGTCGGGTGGTGAGCACGAAATGGGTGGTACGCCAGCGCAGCAGCGGCGCCACGGTCAGCCACAGCACAGCGATACCACCGAGCACCGCCAGCCCGATCCACCCGTACAGCTGCCAGGAATTCCCGGCGATCAACGCGGCGACGTACGAACCGAGCCCGACGATGATCAGCAAGGCGATCACCGGCAGCACCAGCATCTTCCAGTGTGGATGCTCGTGGACCACCACCCGCTCGTCGCCCCGCAGCAGGTCTTCTGGGTAGGGCAAGACTCCTCCTCGTCGCCACTGATCACGGTACCGCTGCGGAGGCGACCGAGCTGGCCGGTACAGTCCCCGGCGCGCAGGTTTCAGGATGGCCGCAGGCTCTTCGTCTTCGCCGCTTCCTCGGAACTAGGCGCGAGCAGTTGTTGCAACGGCGGCACCGGCGCGTCGCGCTAGCCAGAGAGCAGCGCGCGAAACTGTAGCTGCGGGAAATTCTACAGAACGTCGGAGAAAGTTGGGATCAATGATGCACAACCCGAGTCCCGACTTCGCCGGGATGGATCCGGGCCAGGCAGGCCGGGGCCTGAGCGAGTGGGCCGAGCAGCTCCAACGAAAGGCCGAGACATACCGCGGCCTGCAGCGCGAGTTGTCCAAGCTGGCGGTGACCGAGACGTCGGCCGACGGCATGGTTCGGGTGAGCGTGGACGCCCAGGGCGCGCCAACCGAGCTGACCCTCACCGACCGGGCCCGGGCGGGGGACCCCGCCCGGTTGTCCGCAGAGCTGATGACCTGCCTGCGCCGCGCCCACAGCACGCTGGCTGCGCAGGTACAGGACCTCGTGACCGCGTCGGTCCCGGACAGCGGCGACGATGCCGCCGCGCGGATCGTGGCGAGCTACCGCGACCGCTTCCCGGACATCCCCGAGGGACCGGCCGCTGCGCGTGATAGCCGTAGGCGGCCGCCGGATGACGACGATCTGAGCCAGTCCTCCCACCTCCGCTGATCAGGAGATCCGACGCCCATGGGCCACAGTTTTCACGTCGATGCCGACCAACTCCGACCTCAGCGCCCTGGCCGAAAGCAAGCGCGCCGAGGTCGCGTCGTGAGGCCCGGTGCGGCAGCGGCGACCCTCGCGGGAGTGCTCGCCGCTGGCTGCGGTGCCCAGACGCCCGCGCCGGCGCCCGCGCCCCCAGCGCCACCTGCGGTGGCCAATGCCAACGGGGTCGATATGTGCACGATCCTGAGTGGACCCGAGCTGACTGCATTGGGGGTGCAGCTGGATACCGGAAAGCAGTTCAGCCAGGGCGGTGTGGTCGGTTGCCGGTGGCGGGGGCAGTCCTTCACGCTGAGCCTGGAGCGGGACAACGCCACCCTGGCCGGGTATCAAGCTCACCGGCAGGATCCGAAGTTCTTCAACTTCATGGATAACAACGTGAACGGTCGAGCCGGCGCCCATTTCGGGGTTGTGCCCAACGGCTCGCAGTGCGCACAGCTGATAGATGGCGGATCGGTATCACTGTCGGTGAGTGTGGTGGCGCCGGCAAACGCCACTGCGCAGCCGATCGAGCCGTGCGCCGAGGCGTTGCGGATCGCTCAGATGATCGAGCCTCGGTTACCGAAAGCGGCGAAATAACCGCGTGACGCTCGGGCGGGCCCGCGCAGGATAACCTGACGGCCGGACCCTGACCTGCCGGCGGAGTCGCGAACAGGAGAGCTCCATGACCCGACTCAGCCAGTCTGTTGACCATGTCACTGCCCTGCTCACGCGCGAGGACCTGGCGACCGACGCCGCCGTGCGTGAGCTGCTGGAGTTGACCACGCAGCGGCGCGGCCTGGACCTGTCCGACCTGTCCCCGACCGAGCAGGCCGCGTTGATCGCCGACCGTTCCCAGGAGCTTCAGCCGTCAGCTGACGCCCTGGCACAGCGGATAGCGCAGGCCGAGGCGAAGTCGCGGCCGTTCGTCGCGAAGTTCGGCATCGATCCGACCGGCCACGAGGTTCACCTCGGACACGCGGTGCCGATGCTCATTCTGAGCCGGTTCCAGCGCATGGGTCATCAGGTGGTGTTCATCGTCGGTGATGTCACGGCCAAGATCGGCGATCCGTCCGGTCGCTCCGACGACCGCCCGGCGCTCACCGACGCCGACATCGCCCGCAACCTCACCACCTACCGTCAGCAGGTCACCCCGTTCTTCGACTTCAACCGAGCCCAGTTCCGGCACAACGGCGACTGGCTGCGGGAGATCAAGCTTCCCCGGCTGATCGAGATCACCGCGCAGATCCCGGCCTCGATGCCGCTGCAACGCGAAGACTTCCGCAAGCGGTTGGACACCGGTCAGGGTCTGTCACTGGCGGAGTTACTGTACTCGGTGGTGATGGCGCTGGACTCGGTCGAGATCAACACCGACCTGGAGGTCGGCGGGATCGATCAGTTCCTCAACATGCAGATGTGTCGCAAGGTCATGGACGTGTGCGGCCAGATCCCGGAACTGGTGGTCGCGACCTCGCTCATCGAGGGCACGGACGGGACCGGGGCGAAGATGTCGAAGTCCAAGGGCAACTACGTTGCCTTGACCGCCCCTGCGGGCGAGATCTTCGGTAAGATCATGTCGGTACCCGATCGACTGGTCGAGCCGTACTTCCGGGCGCTGAGCGAGTGGCGTGGCGCCGAACTCGCCGTCACCAGCGAGCGGCAGGTGACCGGATCGCTGCATCCGATGGACCTGAAGAAGATCCTGGCGGGCGAGGTCACGGCCGCGATCCACGGCGTGAACGCGGCTATGAAAGCGCGCGACGAGTTCGTCGCCCGGTTCTCCAAGCGCACCTTCGCCGATGTCGAAGATCTTCCCTCGATCGCCGATCTCGGCCAGACCGTCAACGACATCGTCAAAGCGCTGGACTTCGCCAAGAGCAACGGCGAGGTCCGCCGCGTCGCCGAACAGAACGGCCTGCGCATCGTCGTCGAGTCCGACGCTGGTCAGGACCAGATCACATTGACCGCCGACGAGGCTCGCGAACCGCTGGCGTCGGTGCTCAAAAACAAGGTCGATGGACGATCCGGGGACTATTTCCTGAAGGTCGGCCGCAAACTTGCCCGCATCAATGCCTCTTGAGCTATAACCAGCCACGGTCCTCGGCGATACGCACCGCCTCAGCGCGGGTTCGCGCGCCGGTCTTGCCGATCGCCGCGGACAGGTGGTTGCGCACGGTGCCAGCGGAAAGGTGCAGGCGCCGGGACAGATCCGCGACCGTGCCCCCGTCTGCGGCGGCCACGAGGACCTCGTGCTCCCGGCCGGTCAGCGGGCTGGTGCCGCTGGTCAGCGACTCCGCGGCCAGGGTCGGGTCGACCACCCGCAGCCCTGCGTGCACCCGGCGCACCGCGTCTACCAGTTGCTCGGGCGGCGCGTCCTTGACGATGAACCCGGCGGCACCTGAAGCCATGGCGCGGGCCAGGTATCCGGGACGGCCAAAGGTGGTGCAGATGAGCACCCGGCAGGTGGGCAGCTCGGCGCGCAGCGCCGCCGCGGCGGCCAGACCGTCGCCGCCGGGCATCTGTACGTCGATCAGGGCGACGTCGGGGCGGGTGCGGCGGGCTACCGGGACCACCTCGTCGCCGCTGCCCACCTCGGCGACGACCGCGATGTCGGATTCGAGCCCGAGCATCGTGGCCAGCGCGCCGCGGACCAGCGCCTGGTCGTCGGCCACCAGCACTTTGATCATGCGCTGGCTCGCAGCCGGAACCCACCGCCGGGCAGCCGACCGGCCTCCAGGGTGCCCCCCAGCGGTGCCAGCCGTTCCCGCAGGCCGGCCAGGCCGCTGCCGGACCCGTTGGGCTCCCCGCCGCTGCCGTCGTCTCGCACCTCCAGCCAGGACGGCCCCAACCGCACCTCGCAGCGGCGGGCGTCGCTGTGCCGCACCACGTTGGTGATCGCCTCACGCAGCACGTAGGCAAACGGTTCGTGGTACTGCGGCGCGAGGTTGTCCACCGCTTGGGGCAGGTCCGCGGTGATGCCGGCGGCGGCCAGTACCGCGCGAGCGCTAGCCAGCTCAGCCGGCAGCGAGGCCTCGCGCCGCGCAGAGACGGTGGCCCGTACCTCGGAGAGCACCTGCCTGCTCAGCCGCTCGACGTCGCTGACCTCGGTGATCGCTCGCTCGGTATCGCCGGCCTCGAGGAGCCGGCGAGCCAGCCCGGCCTTGACGGTGATGGTGGTCAGGCCGTGCCCAAGGACGTCGTGCAGGTCACGGGTCACCCGCGCCCGCTCCTCGGCCACCGCCAGCTCGGCGACCCGCTCCCGAGCCTGGCGCAGCTGGGCGATCGCCCGGACCAGGCCAAACATCATGATCATCATCCAGGTGATCGACCCGAAGACGATCACCTCGCCGTATTGCGGCCCCTGCGAGCTCAGCGCGGTGGCTCCCAGCATGCCGGCCAGCAGCACCACGCTCACCCCGACCGCCCACCCGGTGGGCAGCGCGACCGCGCCCGCGATCAGGGCGAACATCAGCACGCCGATCTCGCGGGAGCCGAGCAGGGCGACGCAGGCCAGTCCTAGGGCCAGGACGCCGACGTAAGCCACCAACCTGGGTCGCAGTGCCGAACGCCAGGGCAGCATCCCGATGTAGGCCGCCACGTAGCCGGCGAGCAGCACGCAGATCAGCACCCGCAGCCAGGTCGGACGGTCAGAGTGCCAGGCGTCCAGCGCGGTGGGCACCAGCCACAGGGTGAACAATCCGGCGCACGGGCGCCAGATCCAGCTCCGGCGGGCGAACCAGGGCGCAGCGTCGGGGATTCCCGACGCTGCGGTCCCGGCCGCTCGCTCGACCATGCTGCTCACGTTAGGCCCGGGCCAGGCTGGCCCGGTAGCGCCGCGCCCCGACGAGGGCGAGCAGCGCGGACCAGATGGCCAGTACGAGTACCGCGTTGCCGATCGCGGTGCTGTGCACCAGCGCCGCGTCGCCGATCTGGCCCAGCCAGTATGTCGGGAAGACTTCCATCACCGACTGGAAGCCGGCCGGCACGATGTTGGCCGGGATCCACAACCCGCCGATCATGCCGAGCACCAGCATCACCACGCTGGTGACGGGCTGCATGCTGTCCTTGGTGGTGACCAGCCCGATCAGCAGCCCGAGCAAGACGATCGGGATGATCCCCAGCCACACCCCGAGCAGGATCTGCATCCACTGGCCCGCCGAGAGCCGGACGTGCTCGACGAGTATCCCGACGAGCGACACCAGGCAGGATCGTCGGCAGCGCGACGAGCATGTTCACCGCCGCCGTGCGGCCCGTGTCGGAGAACTCCTGCCCCTCGTCCGGACGGGTGAGCCCGAGCAGCATGTCCACCGTGGTCGATTTGCCCGCGCCGTTGGGCCCGAGCAGCGCCACCACCTCGCCGGGCGTCATCAGCAGGTCCACCCCGTCCACCGCCTGCACCGGCCCGTAGCGCTTGCGCAGGCCGGTCAGCCGGACCGCGCCGTGCTCGTTCATCGTCATGGCTCCAGCCTCCGTCCCGGTAGAGGTGGTGGCGCAGGGCGCGTGTCACCGACCCGTCATGACATCCGTCAGGTGCCGGTCGCCGACACCCGCTGGCCTGACGCGATCACACCCCGCTGGCTGCCCGAACGTGCGTCACGTCACCGACCGACAGCGCCCGGCGCTGCTCACCTGACAGGACCACCAGCCGGCCTTCGGCGTCGACGTCCACCGCGGTTCCGGTGAGCTCGGGCTGGCCCGGCAGCTCCACCCGGACGGGCTCGCCGAGGGTCGCGCAGCGTTGCTGGTAGGCCTCCCGCAGGCCGGAGGTGATCGGGTCGCCGCTGTGCTGGCACCACCGCCGTAGCTCGCTGTCCAAGGCGCGCAGCAGAGCTCGTAGCAGCGGGTCGCGGTCGGTGCAGGCGGCCTGCTCGATGGCCAACGAGGTCGCGTCGGGCACTGGCAGCTCATCGGGGCGCAGCGTCACGTTGAGCCCGATGCCCACGACAACCGCGGCGCTGCCGTTCGACGATGGGGGCACAACCTCAGCCAGGATCCCCGCTGCTTTGCGCAGGTGGGCGCCGAGCAGCAGATCATTGGGCCATTTCAGGGCCACGGGGATCTCGCCCAGCGTGCTCACTGTCCGGCACAACACCACACCCACCAGCAACGGGAGCCAACTCCACCGGGCCTGCGGCACCTCGGCAGGCCGTAGCAGCACCGACAGCGCCAGTCCCGACCGAGCTGGTGCCACCCAGCTGCGGGCGGCCCGGCCACGCCCGGCGCTCTGGTGTTCGGCGACCAGCACGGTGCGATCCAGCGCTCCAGCGCGGGCCGCGGCGGCCAGTGCGGTATTCGTCGACGCCACAGTGTCAACGACGTCTAGCGCTGCATAAGGTCCGGCCGGCGCCAGGAGAGCTCGCCGCAGCGCGTCCGCCCGCAGCGGCGGTCGCTCAAGATCGGTCCACACGTGCGCAGACGCTACCTCTAGGGTCGGCCGTCATGGACCCGGACATCCACACCACCGCGGGCAAGCTCGCCGATCTGCTGCGCCGCAACGAGGATGCGGTGCACGCCGGATCCGCCCGCGCCGCGGCGCGCCAGCATGCCAAAGGCCGCAAGACCGCCCGGGAGCGAATCGACCTGCTGCTCGACGCTGGGTCCTTCATCGAGCTCGACGAGCTGGCTCGGCACCGCAGCACCAACTTCGGCCAGCAGGCCAACCGGCCCTACGGTGACGGCGTCATCACCGGCTACGGCACCATCGACAACCGGCCGGCGTGCGTGTTCAGCCAGGACGCGGCCATCTTCGGCGGCAGCCTCGGCGAGGTATACGGCGAGAAGATCGTCAAGGTGATGGACCTGGCGATGCGGACCGGCTGCCCGATCATCGGGATCAACGAGGGCGGCGGCGCCCGGATCCAGGAGGGCGTGGTCTCGCTGGCCCTCTACGGCGAGATCTTCCTGCGCAACACCCACGCCTCCGGGGTGATCCCGCAGATCTCGCTGATCATGGGTTCGTGCGCGGGCGGGCACGTCTACTCCCCCGCGCTGACCGACTTCACGGTGATGGTCGACCAGACCTCCGCCATGTTCATCACCGGACCGGATGTGATCAGGACGGTGACCGGTGAGCAGGTCGGCTTCGAGGAGCTCGGCGGCGGGCGCACGCACAACACGAAGTCGGGCAACGCGCACTACCTCGGCACCGACGAGGAAGACGCGCTGTCCTACGTCAAAGAGCTGCTGTCGTTCCTGCCGTCGAACAACCTGTCTGAGCCGCCGCGCTTCGATGCACCCGACCTGTCCCACGGCGCGGTGGCAGACACGCTCACGGACTCCGACCGGGAGCTGGACACGCTGATCCCGGACTCGGCGAAGGCGCCCTACGACATCCACGAGGTGATCACCCGCGTCGTCGACGAGGGCGAGTTCCTGGAGGTACACGAGCTGTTCGCGCCGAATATCGTCGTCGGTTTCGGTCGGGTGGAAGGCCGTAGCGTTGGGATCGTGGCCAATCAGCCCACAGCGTTGGCCGGCTGTCTGGACATCGACGCGTCGGAGAAGGCCGCCCGGTTCGTGCGCACCTGCGACGCCTTCAACGTCCCCGTGCTCACCTTCGTCGACGTGCCCGGCTTTCTGCCCGGCACCGACCAGGAGTGGAACGGCATCATCCGCCGCGGCGCGAAACTGATCTACGCCTACGCCGAGGCGACCGTTCCCAAGGTCACGGTGATCACCCGCAAGGCCTACGGCGGCGCCTACGACGTGATGGGCTCCAAGCACCTCGGAGCGGACCTCAACCTCGCCTGGCCGACTGCACAGATCGCAGTGATGGGCGCCTCCGGCGCGGCGAACATCCTGCACCGCAAGGAATTCGCCACCACAACCGCGAATGTCGAAGCACTACGAGCGCAGCGGCAGCAAGAGTACGAGGACGCGCTGCTCAACCCGTACGTCGCGGCCGACCGCGGCTACATCGACTCGGTGATCCCGCCCAGCCACACCCGCGCCCACGTAGCCCGCTCCCTACGGATGCTCCAAGACAAGCGCCAGACCCTGCCCCCCAAGAAACATGGGAACATCCCCTTGTGAGCGAAAACAGTGCACTCAGAGCCTAGGGAGAGACGGCAACGGTGAGAAACGATTCGGTCTTCGAGCCGGAAATCAGGGAAGCGGTCCGTAAGATAGGCGCACGGACCTTTTCCTTCGATCGCCAGATCGCTGTGATGGCCATCGTCAACCGTACGCCTGACTCCTTCCATGACCGGGGCGCGACCTTCGGGCTGGCTGCGGCCGTTACGGCTGTTCGAGCAGCCGTTGATGAGGGCGCAGATTGGGTCGATATCGGCGGAGTGCCTTTCGGTATCCACGCTGGGCCGGTCAGCGCGGAGGAAGAACTAGACCGCGTGGTGGCCCTCGTTGCAGCAGCACGCAAGGTCTCCGATGTCGTTGTCTCGGTCGATACGTACCGTCCGGAGGTGGCTCGGCAGGCAATCGATGCGGGAGCCGACGTCATCAACGACACGTCAGGTCTGTATGACGCCCGGCTCGCTGACCTGGTCGCCGCAACCGGCGTATCCCTCGTCATCACGCACAGTTTGGCGGCACCACCTCGCACGCCGGTACTACGTCCGTCGTACAACGATGTTGTGGGCGATGTCGCAGAATTCTTGCGGCACAGAGTCGAACTGGCCATCAGCCGAGGAGTTTTGGCCCGACAGATCATCATCGATCCCGGACACGACCTCAACAAGAACACCTTCCACTCGTTGGAACTCACTCGACGGTTGAACGAGATCACCTCGATGGGCTTCCCTACGCTTGTCGCAACGTCCAACAAGGACTTCATCGGGGAGACACTCGACGTTCCGCAGCACGACCGCGTCGAGGCGACAATCGCGACCCTCGTCATCTGCATTCTTCAAGGCGCACGCATCGTCCGCGTGCATGACGTGAAAGCCGCTGTCGCAGCCGTCCGGATCACTGAGGCGGTACTCGGCTGGCGCAAGCCGGCAGTAGCTCGCCACAATATCATCTAACGGCGCCTGGCGTACCGAAGCAACAACTCGTCACCTGCGGCGAGCACATGCACTAGCATCATCTCTCGCGGTGGTGACAGTTCACCTGCAATAATACGGCCGCCGCCAGCGCCCGCCAGTTTTGGAGACACCGTCAGGCACATCTCGTCCACGACATCAGCCGCAGTGAGGGCGCCGAGCACGTGCGGCCCACCTTCGCTAAGCACGTGTCGTAAACCGCGCCGCGCCAACGTGTCCATGGCCACCCGGAAATCGATACGACTTTCTCCACATACGATCACCTCAGTGACGGTCGACAGTAATTTCCGCTGCCGCTCTGACGAGCCCCCATGAGTCAAGACAATGGGACGGACAGGGGCGTTGGCGAGCATCCGGTGATGTGGATCCAGGTCGAGTCGACCGGACACCACTACAAGTGTCGGATTGTCCGCCAACCCGTTCCGCTTTCGTAGGTCGCGGTGGTCGTCCGGTAGCCGGAGCGCGCCGTAGCCCTCGTGTCGAAGGGTCCCGGCGCCGACCATCAGGCCATCACACCACACCCGAAGAAGGTCAAATACCCGCTTGTCGCTTGGACCGCCAAGACCGGCCGAGTAACCCTTGATGGTTACCGCGCCGTCGATGCTGGTCACGAAGTTCACGCGCACCACCGGGCGACCCCTCGGCACAGAGTACGCGTCGAGCAGCTCCTCATCCGAGAGGGGCGCTAGGCCCCCAGCCGGCCAGACGCGAACAACCTCAGCAGCCGTGGAGGCAGTCATGCAGACAATCTGTCGACTGAGCTATGGTGCCACGACCGGCATGCATTGATGTTCGCGCGCCGGGCCCCGCTGTGCCCGCGTCAGCCGAACTCGCTGTTGCGGACTCCTGCGGTGAACACTGCCCACTCGGTAGTGCTGCAGATCAGCGCTGGGCCAGCCGGATTCTTGCTGTCCCGGACGGCGTGGTGGCCGCCGTCCAGATCGGCGACCTCGACGCAGTTGCCGCCCGAGCCGTTGCTGCGGCTGGACTTGCGCCAGGTGGCGCCGGTGACGTCCATGGTGCACCTACTCTCGTTCGCCCGTTTCGGGACTCATGCTAGCAAGAAACTTCCTGGTCTCGTCGCTGGTGAAGGCTGCAACAGCGAGCTGACTGAAGATCGTCTGATATCGCTCGACGTCGACCGGGCGCTCCAGGTACAGCGCGCCGCGGTCGTTCTCCAGGTAGACGAAGTCCAGCCCGGCCTCGTCACCGGGGAACCGCAACATCGTGAAGGTTTGGCCCATGGCCGCGTGTGGTCCAGCCGAGAATGGCAGCAGCTGCAGGTCGATATGTGGTAACCGGGCCATCTCGATCAGGTAGTCGAGTTGCCTGGTGAACGCCTCGGGGGTGCCGACGGGGCGCCGGAGTACCGCCTCGTTGAGTACGAAGTGCAGTCGCGGCGGGGCGTGGCCGACCAGTCGTTCCTGACGTTCGCGGCGGAAGGTGACTACGCGGGTCAGCTCAGCCTGCGTGGCGTTCGGGCGCGCGGCCATGATGACTGCCTCGGCGTACTCGGCCACTCTGATCATCACCCGGCAAGGCCTCGGGCGCGAGGCGCGGGTGTGGCTGACGATGCACGGTTCCATCCGCGCCACCGCGGTGCTGGACGATCAGCAGGTGAGCCAACTGACAAGCAAGCTGCGTACCGAGCCTGGTACAGCTGAGTGAACGCCCGCCTGGAGGTGCAGATGCTACGGATCGTGCGAGGCGAGCCGTCGGACGACGAACTCGCCGCATTGATCACGGTGCTCGCCGCGCTACCGAATGCCGCCGTCGAACCGCCCGCGCAGCGCAACGCCTGGGCCGACCCAGCGCACCGGCTGCGCAGTACCCCGACCCTTGGTCGCTGCCAGTGGCGCCACCCAAGGTGATCGGGCCCCTGTGCCGCCGACGTTAGCCGCCGCCACTGCAGCACAGAACAGAGCGGCCCATGACCAGGCAGGATCCAGCTCCCCGCGGCGAAGTCTGGGACCCCTTCGCGTCGCCGCGACCGGCGTCCGCGAGTTGCACGCCGAGCTACAGGCCAAACAGTACCCATCCCTCAACCCCGGCATCGGCGAGAGCCCAGGCGAAGACCACGGCGGAGCCTGCCTCACCCTCCTCGACCCCTTCGGAAACTGTCTGCGCATCGACGAACGGGTCACGTCCCGGGTGGTTTAGGCACACCGGCACGAGAATGCTCAGAACGTGACGTGACGCACCCAATGGTCGAACAAGGCGGCGTCGCCGAAGACCGTTATCCGCTGGTCATTCACCGGGATGCGCCCGAGCAGTGTCAGCAGCAGGTCGACCGCCTGGCCGTGCACCGCCGCGTCGCCTTTTTGGTGGTCGTGTTCCCAGCTCACCGCGTCTGGTCCCCGGCGGATCAGCCACTCGCCGGACTCGCCGAGGCTCGGTGAGTCGGTTGCGTGCAGGTGCAGCGTCTGGCCGTCGCCGAGCAGTTCCTTGGCCAGTTCAGGGCGATAGGCCGTCGCACCCGGCGAGTTATGGACGCGCACCGACGCTGAGGAGCCGACCCCGAACCAAGGCAGGACTCGTGAATCAGATCGGCATGTCAGACCCGAAGCGGCAGCCCGCGACACGCGTGCGAGTCTCTCGGCGCGCCCTTCTGATCGCCGCCGCAGGGCTGCCCCTGGCCGCCGCGTGCGGCCACAGCGCACCGCCCGCGACGACCCCATCCACCTCACTGGCTGGCTCGTGGCCAACACCACCGGCGGCCCGCGCATCCGCGCCGGACTCCCGCCCGGTTGGCGGGTCGGCGACAAAACCGGCGCCGGCTTCCAGGGCGAGGTCAACGATCTCGCGCTGACCTGGCCACCAGGCCGGGCACCTCTGATCATCTCGGTGTATACCGCGCCGGCCGATCCGAACGCCGCACCGAACAACAAGGTCCTCGCCGACACCGCCTCGATCGTCGTCAAGGCCCTTGCCCCGAATAACTGATCGGAGTCGATCGCGTCGCCACCGCCCCCTGGACGCTCGACAACCGCTCAGGGTCGGGCCTGGAAGTCCCGCGCCACGGTCTTGGGCGCCTTGCGTAGCCACGCCTCGGTGAGTAGCTCACGGAGCTGCTCGGGTGTCGCGGGAGCCAGGCGCACGACGACGCATGCCAGCCGCTTGCCCCAATAGACCTCTTCGCAGAATGTCGGGTTCTCGGTGACAGCGGCGTGGATCTCGGCTTCGTCGACCATGATCCTGATGTGCTCCTCATCGGGACGGTGGCGAAGATCCTTCCACGCACCCGGAACGAAATCATGCCGTGGTGGTCCTGCTCCGTCGTTTCCGGCAGGGCGAGCGCGAGTTCCCGTGCTTCTCCCAGGGCGCTCATTCGCCGGACACTACCGCAGCTCAGCACCGGTAACGGCCCGTCCATCACCCCACCGAATCGCGGCGCAACGTTCGTATCCAGGTCGTATAGGCCTGTGGTGACTACGCGACGACAGCCCGGGACGTCATCGACTAGTTGGTTTCGGTAACCAGGTCAGAGAGCGAGGCTGAACTGCCGCTGGGATCCGACAGCCCCTACTTCGCCGCCGCTTTCGACTACGCCTGTGAAGACAACTACGTCAACCAACAGCTCGGCTGATCCGGTCTGCCACGGTTGTGCCGAGGGTGTCGTGGTGGGTGCGCAGCGTGTATTCGGCGAACACGTGTGTGAGGGGACGGTAGGGCGTGTCCTGGCGGTATCCGGCCCCGGCAGTGACGGTGGCGAACCGCCCGGTGATCTCGGGCCGTCTCATTCACTGGAACAGGAACGCCGCAGGACGACGTCGACGGGCTGTCGGACTACTAGCCGCCCGCGATCAGTGCGCTTCGGCGACCAGTCGGACGCCGAAGCCGATCAGCACAACACCGGTTACTCGTTCCAGCCACCGCTGCACGCCGCGGCGGCTCAGCCAGCCCGCGCCCCGGCCCACCAACCAGACCAGCACCGCCAGCCACACTCCGGTCTCGGCCACGAACAGGGCGCCGAGGAGCGCAGCGGTGGCCACGATGGGAGCACCCTCGGGGATGAACCCCGGCAGAAACGCCACGAAGAAGACCCCGATCTTGGGGTTGAGCACGTTCGACACCACACCGCTGAGGTAGGCCCGGCCCAACCCGGGCCGGATCGTGTGCTCGGACGGCGAGTCGGTTTGCGGGATCACCGTGCCGCGAGAGCGCAGGCTCTGCACCCCAAGCCAGATCAGGTAGATCCCACCGGCGACGCGTAGCGCGTCATAGCCCACCCGGCTGGCCGCGAGCAGCGCCGAGAGGCCGAGGGCCGCGGCGACCGACCAGGCCGAAAGCCCGGTGAGCGTCCCCGCCGCGGTGCCAATGCCGCCGCGACGGCCGCCACGGAAGACGTTGCGGGCGACGAGCAGGCTGTCTGGGCCAGGCGCAACGATCAGCAGCGTCGCCGTCGCGATAAAGGTCAGGACGGCAGCCGTCATGACGAGAGCGTGTCGCGATCCGGACCGCCGAGCAACTGCACCTCATCCCGCACTTCCGTCACGCCAGCCCGACCGTCCACACTGAGCTGCGCGAGTTCATCACCGACCACGCGGGCTGGCACCCGATCACCGGCCTCGGCTGCTTCATCGACAGCCTCGGCTTCGCCGCGCTCGGAGCCCGCTACAACGCAGAGGGCAGTCGACGATGCCTGGTCCGGTGCGGCCGGCGTACCATTGTCGAACACGCCCCGTTCCCGGTTCACTGGGACGAGTCGAAACAGGTGAGAAAACTCGTCTCACGGTGTCCGTGAGGGCCTCTCCTCAAGTGTTCGGCGCTTTCAGCGCCTCTTACAAGCTCAATCGGCTCGGGAGCGAAAGCGAACTTTCGCTCCTCTCGCCTCAATCGCTTGTGCCGACGTAGGCCGCGAGGTGCTCGCCAGTGAGGGTGGAGCGGGCGGCGACGAGGTCGGCGGGTGTGCCCTCGAGGACGATCCGGCCGGCGCCGGGGCCGAGGTCGATGATCCAGTCGGCGTGCGCCATGACCGCCTGGTGGTGCTCGATGACGATGACCGACTTGCCGGAGTCGACGAGCCGGTCGAGCAGGCCGAGCAGCTGCTCGACGTCGGCGAGGTGCAGGCCGGTAGTCGGCTCATCGAGGACGTAGACGCGCCGTTGGCGGCCAGGTGGGTGGCCAGCTTGAGCCGCTGCCGCTCGCCGCCGGACAGCGTAGTGAGCGGCTGGCCGAGGCGCAGGTAGCCGAGCCCGACATCAGACAGTCGAGCCAGGATGGCGTGCGCGGCCGGCGTGCGCGCCTCGCCGGCCGCGAAGAACTCCTCGGCCTCGGTCACCGACATCGCGAGCACCTCGCTGATGTCGCGGCCGCCGAGGTGGTGGTCCAGCACCGATGCCTGGAACCGCTTCCCCTCGCACTCCTCGCAGGTGGTGGCGACGCCGGCCATCATCGCCAGGTCGGTGTAGATGACGCCGGCGCCGTTGCAGTGGGGGCAGGCGCCCTCGGAGTTGGCGCTGAACAGCGCCGGCTTCACGCCGTTGGCCTTCGCGAACGCCTTGCGGATCGGGTCGAGCAGTCCGGTGTACGTCGCCGGGTTGCTCCGTCGCGAGCCGCGGATCGCGCCCTGGCCGATCGACACCACACCCGCGCCGGCGGGCCCCGAGAGATGTGGCAGTGACCCGTGCACGAGCGAGCTCTTGCCGGAGCCGGCGACGCCGGTGACGACGACAAGCACCCCGAGCGGGATGTCGACGTCGACGTCACGCAGGTTGTTCGCCGTCGCGCCGCGGATCTCCAGCGTGCCGGTGGGTGTGCGCACCGTTTCCTTGAGGGCGGCCCGGTCGTCGAGGTGGCGGCCGGTGAGGGTGCCGCTGGCCCGCAGCCCCTCGACGGTGCCCTCGAAGCAGACGGTGCCGCCCGCCGTACCGGCGCCGGGGCCGAGGTCGACGACGTGGTCGGCGATCGCGATCGTCTCCGGCTTGTGCTCCACGACGAGCACCGTGTTGCCCTTGTCCCGCAGCCGCAGCAGCAGGTCGTTCATCCGCGCGATGTCATGGGGGTGCAGCCCGATGGTGGGCTCGTCGAAGACGTAGGTGACGTCGGTGAGCGAGGAGCCGAGGTGGCGGATCATCTTGGTGCGCTGCGCCTCGCCGCCCGA
>QHBZ01000033.1 GCA_003244055.1 Pseudonocardiales bacterium
GTGCCGTACGTGGCGTCTGCGACCCCGACCAGCTGACGTGGCCTCATGGCTGGAGGGATCGAACTGCCGGGACCTGCTGCACCCAAGCCCGTTCCACGGCGAAAGAGATCGTGCAAACCGCGCCGCGACCTCGGCCGCAACGAGCCTGCGGTGGCAGCCGCCGACCGGGATTCAGCTCAGCTCAGCCCAGTCCAGACGATCCCGGATTCTTCGACCTCCTGAGCTGCACCGCAGGGAAGGTTTGTACCCGCTGGACCCGGCCAAGGACATCTGGCGGCGGTTTCGCTCGACTACCAGTGCCAGCGGGGGGAGAAGCCGAGCAGTTCCTCTGCTCGCAGAGCAGCCGACGCCGCGGACGGTTAGCTCATTGAAATGCGGGATACTCTCAGCCATGGTTCGCTGCGAAGGACTGACCTCCCGTCCCCCGGGGGTCCGGACGCTGCCCGCGCCACCGCCGTTGCTCGTGACCGTACCTGCGACGGTTCACAACGCCACCGCGCTGCGCCGGACCTTTCGCCGCTGGGCCGAAGCCTTGGTCGACGATGACACTGCCGACGACCTCACCCTAGTGGTGTACGAAGCCCTCGCCAATGCCGCCGAGCACGCCTTCACCACGCAGCAGGAACCCGGCTCCATGTGGCTACACGCCAGCATCGCCGACGATGAAGTCCTCATCACCATCACCGACAACGGTACCTGGCGGACCCCCGACACTCTCCCCGGCCACCGCGGCCGCGGACTCCCGCTCATCCACCAACTCACCACCCACGCACACCTCCAATTAGACCCCCAAGGCACCACCGTGCGCCTACGACACCAATTGCCCCCGCAGCGCGCCGACTAGGGCGGTGCCGTTTCAACGGCTGCGAAGCTCCCGTCACCGCGGCACTGCATCTGCTTACCCAAGAGCTGCTCTTTCCCCGCTCGACCACACCTGATCAACCGCGCGGGTGACCGCGGACGCTTGGTTTCACGACGACCGGTGCACCGAACCGCCACGGCTACCCTCATCAATCAGGCGGGCGTTATTCCCTCACCGCACGGTCATCGCGAGCAGCACGGTGTCGTCGTGACCATGGCCGTGAAGCGCCGCGAGGACCGCCTCGCAGAGGGCCTCTGGATCACCAGGTTCCACGGTGCCGACCGCTGCGATCAGTGCGGTCATTCCCTGGTCGAGGGTCCACCTGCGACGTTCGACCAGCCCGTCAGTGAAGAACAGCACCGTCGTACCCGGCTCCAGGGTCACCGTGATCGAGGCGGTGTTCAGCGCGTCTAGCTCTATGAGACCGAGACCGAGCGGCGGTGTGGCGCCCCCGTGGAGGTACCGGGCGCTGCCGTCAGCCCCCAGCAGCAATGGAGGTGGGTGCCCAGCCCGCACCACCTGCAATGACCGGTCATGCGAGTCGAACACCGCATAGGCCAGGGTGGTGAACTCCTTCAGGCCTGTCGCGGTCATGAACTGCTCCAGGCACTCGACTACCTCGGGTGCGTCGAAGCGTTGCAGCATGCAAGCACGCAGCGCGCTGCGTAGCTGACCCATCGTGGCCGCCGCGTGGATGTCGTGCCCGACGACATCGCCGACCGACAGACCCAACCGGCCATCGGGCAGCACCAGCGCGTCATACCAGTCGCCACCCACCTCGGCCTGCTCCGCGGCGGGCAGATAGCGCGCCGCCAACGCAACCGTCGCTAGCTCCGGCAAATGATCGGGCAGCAGGCTGCGTTGCAAGGTGAGAGCGACGTCGCGTTCGCGTTGATAAAGCCGGGCGTTTTCGATCGCCATCGCCGCATGCTGGGCGATCGCACTCACCGCCAGCTCAGCCTCGTCGGTGAACACCCCGGGCTCGGAGTGACCAAAGAACAGACCACCCAGCGCGACACCATCACGACCCATCACCGGGACCGCCAGATAAGAACGCACCGACAGATGCCCGGGCGGCATGCCGTGATACGGCGACGCTTGCCCGTAGCGAGGGTCGGTGGTCACATCATCGAGGCGCACGACACCCCGCCCGCTCAGCGTCGACTGAAACAGTGGCGAGTCAAGGGGAAGACCGAAGGCGGCGAAATCATCCCGTGACGCACCCGAGACGGTGTAGAGCACCGACGACTCACCGGAATCAGCGACCGCGGTGTAAAAGAAGGCCCCGAACGCCGCGCCGGACAACTCGGTCGCCGCGTCGGTCACCGTCTGCACCATCTGCCGCAAATCGAACTGGGCCGAGGTCAGCGCGACGCCGACCCGATGCAACGCCACCAGCACGGCATGCTCGGCCCGCAGCCGCTCCTGCACCCGGATCCGCTCGATGGCCGCCGCGATAGCAGCAGCCACCTCAGCGAGCATGGACAGGCTCTCCGCAGCCAGCACGTGACGAGCGAAGAGCCCCACGACTCCCACCACCCGGCGACCCACCAACAGCGGGTACCCGGCGAACGCGACCATCCCCTCGCGTTGCGCCCACACCGGATCACTGACCTGTGGATCGTTGACTACGTCGTTGGTCAGATGCGGGCGAGCGTCCCGCGCGATCCGCCCAATCTTCAACTCCCCCACCGGGACCCGGCTATGCCCACCATCAAGATGGGTATACAAACCCGCACTGGCCCGCAACTCCAGCACCTGATCAGCCTCATTAAGGACCCAGATCCGCGCGAACGCAGCATCGAGACGACGGACAACCGCCTCAGCGCACCCCTGCAGAACATCACCCACCGCGCCAGACGCCGACAACGCAGCCAGGACATCGGTAACAAGACCATCACCCGACGCGGGAACCGACAGCTCAGTCGGGACCTGAGATCCTTGTCTCTGCACCCGACCGCCTCCCGATGGTCACCAACACCGACCGAACAGTATGACGGTTTCGTGGACCAGCCACCGACGGATGGCCGTCGCCCCGCGGTGACCCCAGGCACGTGGACCGACCGGTCCCGTGCCCGCCGGAGCAGAGGTGGTGAACATCGCGGTCTCTGACGGGCTCTAGCACTTAAGTTTGGCCTACCTTCCCGAGTCGAAGACGCGGTGCACGCCGCCAAGGAAACGCTGCAAGTCAAGGTTGACGAGGTCAAGCAGCGTCTGCACAGGAGCAGCGAAACGTTGCGGGACAAGGCCGATGAGGCGACGTCGCAGGCGAAGGGTCTGACCGACCAGGCGGTGGCGAAGTTCGGTGTCGGGGCGTATCCGCCGCGCTGCTGTTCGTGCCCGGCGTGGGTCTGCTGGTAGTGCTGGGCCCACTGGCCGCCGGAGCGGTCGCCGCTGCCGAAGGGGCTGCGGCCGGTGGCGGGCTGGCTGCGGTGCTGGGGCACTTCATCGCCAAAAAACACGTGCCCAAATACAGCCGACACCTGCAGGCCGGGAACTACCTCGTGTTGCGACACCAGCCACAGGACTCCGACGCCCGGACACTCCAGCAGGCGGCAGCGTCGCCCGGGGTGAAGACACCGACAACAGTGACATCGATCTGCTCGTCGACCTGGACACCGGTGTCGGCATCGTGTCGTTGGCCGGGTTGACTAGGGAACTGGCCGAGTTGCTCGACGTCGACGTCGACGTCGAGCCAGCCGCTACCCTCAAGCCTGCGGTTCGAGATGAGGTCTTGGGTGAGGCGATCACGCTGTGAATCGTCGCGACGACCAACGGCTGGGCGACATCCTCGCCGCTGCTGCCGCCATCGCCGACCACATCGCGCGAGGCGAGCTCGACGATGGGCTGGTGTTTGACGCCGTCCGAGTTCGTCTCATAGAAATCGGCGAAGCGGTCAAAGCCATCGATCCGGACCTGCTCGCGCGGGAACCAGCCATCCCCTGGACCGACGTCGCCGGCATGCGCAACCACCTCGCCCACCGGTACTTCGACACCGCCCACGCAATCGTGCAGGCCACCCTCACCGAGGACCTACCGCTTGTGACGACGTGAACTCTCGGCCTGCCCAGGACGTTGCCGGTGTGCCCGCGGCGCCGGACCACTGATTGTCGCTACTCACCGTGTTCCCTTGACCTGTTGCGGGCAGATGAGCGCAGAAGTTTGCCACTACTGGCGCATTCGGATCCGCTCGGGGCCCGGTGTGCAGGGCGGCTAGTCCGTGTTGTGCTTGAGCGCCTCTTCGGGCCGAAACACCAGACCGAGGTGGGCGAGGCGGCGGCGCAACTTGTCATCGAGGGTGATCAACGGCTCACGCAAGCGTTGCGCCATTGCCACGTAGAGCATGTCGTAGATGGGATGGTTGTCGTAACGGCGGGCCAACTCCCATGCCCGATGCTGGTCGCGCTCCTCGTCGTGCAGGGAGATGGGCAGCGAGGCGGCAAAACCGGCCGCGGCATCCGCTGCCTGACCGTCCCACCGTCCGCGCCGCAGGCCAGTGAGCAGCGCGTTCATCACCTCCAGCGGAAGCATCGCCGGGGCGTGCAGCACCTCACCTGCCTGGTCCCACTGGTCGAACAGGACGTGCACGGGCGCAGCGTCGTCGGCGTCGGGTGCTACCAACTCGACGACGACTGACGCGTCAACGATCGCCACGTTCGGAGCGCTCCGCGCGATCCTCGATGACGAGCTGGCCGGCGTCGCCGCGGGGTGATTGCCCGAGTCCGGCGCGCCACGCTTTGACGGCTGCTGCCCACTCGCCGAGGGTGCGGTGGGGCTCGGCGGGCTCGCGCGGCGCCGGCACACCGGTTGCGATCGCATCGAGGTCTGCTTCGCGCACCTGGTAGCCAGCGCCGAGTTTGCGGGCCGGCAGCTTGCCAGCCCAGATCCACCGGCGGATCGTCTCCTCAGCGCGCTGGGCGCGCTGGGCGGCTTCCCGCACCGTGAGCTCTCGCCCCCGATCTGTTGTTGACACGACGGCATCCTACTACAACACTCTGCCTCGATGTAGTAGAGCGTGGTCGCATAGGCACGGCGCCACCGCTACTGACGGATTCGGATCAGGTCGGCGGCGACGTGCAGTGGATTGCGGCGTGGGGGACCGCCCAGCCAGGGTGGTGGGTGGAATTCTGGGATACCGCTGGCCATCTCGATCCTCCAGCCGGAATGGTGGACCAACCGGTGGTGGCGACCGCACAGCGCCACGCAATTGCCGACGCTGGTCGGGCCGTGGTCGACCCAATGGACCACATGATGAATTTCACACCAGCGGGCTGGGACGGCACATCCTGGAAATGCGCAGCCGCCATCTCGGAGGATCACTGCGCGGCGGATCGCTGTGGTCACGGTGCGGCTGGCCCGTCCCACGTCCAGCGGCTCACCTCGGGAGCCCAGCACCACCGGAATGACGTCGGCGTCACACGCGATGCGGCGGGCGATGTCGGCGTTGATCGGTCCACCCAACGCCAGTGACGCCGATCCGATCGGCCCTTGGAGTACGGGCAGGCTGACGGTTACCACGACCTGGGGGCGTTGGCCGCCCTCGGTGGGTAGCTCACCGTCGTTCAGCGCCCGTTGGGCGAGTTCGACCAGGGCGTCGGCGTCACGTTGGGCGGCGGTGCGCAGGTCGATCTCGGTGTCGGTGGCCGGGCGGGGCGCGGCCAGTGGGCTCAGCGCTGAGCGGACGATCTCGGCGGCCTCACGGTCGAGCCATCCGGCCAGTTCATAGCCGCCGTCGCGGTCGCGGAAGGTCAGGTGTCGCCGGGTTTCGGGAGTGTCTTTGGGGCGGGGACCGTCCTGATCCAGGTAGGCCAGGATCCGCTTACCCAGCAGCGCTAACTGCCCGGCGTCGAGGGTGCGGGCGTGGCGGGCCAGCTCGGCTTCTACCTCGGCGCGTTTGTCCTCACCCAGGTGCGGGGGGATGCGGGACAGGATCGAGCGGATCACCGCGACGTCCGCGGCGCCGATCGCGTGGTCGGCCACCGCCGCTGCGGTTACCGGTAGCTTCGGCTGCGCTGGCGCGCCATTCAATCCGCGGGCCGGAAGGACATCGGCGGCGGCGGCGATCCGGGCCCGGGCCTCACCGAGCGACACCCGCGCGATCGCTCTTACCAGCTCCACCGTTGTGCTGTATCCCAAACCACCCGCGACGCCTCGGGAATCGATTTCGGCGACCACCGACAGCATCTGCGCCCAGGTCGAATGCAAATGGGTTTCCAATGCACCCAACTCGGCGAGCAGCTCGGCATCACTGCCCTGCCACACTGGTGGGCACACCGGCGCCGTCGACATAGGTGAATTCTACAACGGCACCCTGACAAAACCCGCTGCTTCGCCCGGGACGAGAACATCCAAATTAAAAAATTCGCACGGCTGCGTCATCGTATCCGCCCGTCTCGGGGGTTCCCGCTTGCGTCTGGAGTTCGGGAACTCAGGAGCAGTTCGGCGGCCAGCTGCGAGTGAGATCGACCTCGCTCCGCCAGTGGAGGGGGACCAGTGTGCTTGAACATCTGCAGCCCTCCGACGTCGACGCTGCCGACCACTCACCCCAGCGTTCATGGAAGCCTGGTAGACACGTGCGCCGTGACGAGCTCGGCGTGCTGATCGAGCGGGACCTGCTCGGCCCGTGGGACGGCGCGACCGAGCAGTTCGCGCCGAACGCGGCCCCGGGAGCGGTACCTGGTCGGGATGCTCGGTCCCAAGCACGAGGCGACGTCTACGTCGCGCAGGCCGATGAGGTGCCCGAGCCCGGTTGCGTGAGGTACGGGCGCTGATCGGGTTCACCCGGCTCGACGCGCCGGATCCTGAGGACCCGATGCTCGTGACCCGGGTCGGGCTGGCCCGCGACGCGCCGACCTGGGTGCCGGCCAGCGAGGTCCGTGGCGCCAGGCAGCAGCACTCGCCAGCAGGCGGCATCTCGGTGCGTAGCGCCGCAGAGAGCAGAGGGTTTCCACGTTGCGTCCTGTGAGTCGTTCCAGGGTGTCCTGCGTTGCTGGCCTGGACCGCGGCACCGGACTGGACAACGTCGGGCCCTGCTGATCGCCGCTGGCGACACCCACGATCGGCTACGCAGCGAGGCCTCCATCGCCGCCCCGTGCGGCGTCAGCCGTCTGCCGCACCTTCGGGCAGGCCACAACACATCACCGGGTCAACCGCGGCGGCGACCGTTAAGCCGATCCGCGTTCTACCGCATTGCCCTGTCCGCGGCGCCGCGCCGGCTACCTCTACCGCCGCATCACCGAACGCAATACCCGCCGCGAAGTCATCCGCTGCCTCGAGCGCTACCTCGCCCTCGAGATCCTCCGGATGATCACATCCCCACCCGAACACAGCCTTGAGCAGCTTGACATCCAGAAGGCATCAGCCCCTGGCGCAAGTACCAGCGCACCATCACCGTGATCACCTCCGCAGCGAGCGGTACCCCGCGAACCTGACCGCGGCGGAGGTACTCGAACCTTGCGACGACCCGTCAGCTCAATCTGCCCGAAGCGGTCATCCGGCACGCACCAGTGCCGAGGCACACCCACGGTCGGTCCCCGCCGCAGATCGGATACGGCGGGGCGAGGCAGCGGGTCAGCTGTGAAATCTCGTGCTTGGTTCGGGTGATTTGCCGCTGACGCGGGTGATCAGGTCGTGGGCGACGTCGCGCAGCTTGGTGTTGCGGTGCGAGGAGGCGGCGCGCAGGACGTCGAAGGCCTCATCGGCGGTGCACCGGTTTTGACTCATGATGATGCCCAGCGCCTGATCGATGATGCCGCGTGAGGTCAGAGCGGTTTCGAGGTGGTGGGTGAGCTCGACTTGGTCGGCTAGTCGCCAGGCCAGATGCAGTGCCCGCGTCGCCTCACCGGCGAAGCCCTCGGCCCGCGCCCGCTGCTCAGCGGTGAAGATCCCGGGCTGGCGGGAGTAGAGATTGAGCGCCCCGTACACGCCGGGACTGATCAACAGCGGGAGGGACAGGACTGAGCCGATGCCGTGGGCGAGGGCGTCGACGCGGTAGGCGCCCCACCGGTCCTCGGTGGTCAGATCGGTGATGGTCACGACCTCGCCGGTGCGCATGGCGGTCAGGCAGGGCCCGTCGTGATGGCCGTATTGCACCTCATCGAGGTTGGTCGCGGTGGGGTCGCTGCCGGCCACGGTGAACGGGCTGCCGTCGCGGCGCAGGGTGATCCCGCAGAACAGCCCGGGTCCAAGGGTGGTGGCGGCGTACTGGGCCACCTCTGTCAGGAACTGAGTGAGGGTCTCGGTGTCGATGAGCAGTTGCTGAAGTTCAGCGGCCGCGGACGGGCCGACGGCGGGCGCTTCCATGAGTGTCGTCACCAGTCTCGGCGGGGCGCCGAGCGAATCGCAGATCGTCGCAGACGGCGCGCCGGTTGCTCGACGAACTCGGGGTGCCTCCGATACCGGCTACTCTCGCACGTTCGGGGGGTTCGGGCCAGCACCGTGAGTGTTATGGTCAAAGCAGGTCCAGAAGCGCGGCCAGCTCACTACCAATCATGTGTGGGGCGATATGCCGCCGGACTTTTTTCTTTTCTTGCCGGGTGTCCGTGGGCTGGTCGGAGGCCCGTCCGCGGCGGCTACCGATATCCGGTGTCCCCGTCGATACGTTTTATACGAGACGGGTAGAGCCATCGACCACATCGCCGAAATGCTGCGAAGTGAAAAATCGGTGACTGACCCCGTACGAGCGTGCAGGCCTACCGCCACGGTGAGGAAGGGACATGACCAAACGGCTCGATGACTGCAACAGCTCAGTCGACACGCAGCTGGCCCGCGCAGGGGCGTGCGCCCAGATCCACCTGCCGTCCGGCCGGATATGTGTGTTGCCCCATCACCATCGCGGAAGCTGCCGGTTCCTGTCTGCCTCAGACATCGCCGATGCCGAGGGATTCGTCCCGTGGCGGCGCATCGCCGGCGACCACGAGGGGCGCCGCCCATGGTGAACCACCCCGCCGCCCAGCCCACGCCGCCCACCGGGCTCCGGCGGCGACAGTGCACCAGGTTGATCCGGGTGGTACCCCGTGAGCACCACCCGCACCCCGGGCCGCCGTGGCGACCGGCGTGCCGATCTCGCAACCGAGGCCGTCGGAGGAGCTGGCCGCGCGCTGCTCGCCGAACACGGGCTACAGCTGGTCCACGATCCCTCTACCGACTTTGGTACGCACACTCGGCACGGCATCGGCTACGTGCGCGCCACCACCGCATCCTCAGCCGCTGGTGTTGACCACCGGGTACCGGGGGTTCCATGAACTGCCCACCCGGCTAACCCAGCCCGCCCGACTCACCCGGCGGCGGCCGGTGAGTCATCAGCCGGACGCCCGAACGGGAGGACCATGGAAGCACGCCGGTGATCTCCATCGTGAGCTGCCCCGCGCTGCCCCAACCATCGGCCAGCAGCGAGCCCAGCAACCCGAGCGCGATCAGAGAGCCGGTCGACACCAGCCCGCTCGCGGCCAGGCACCAGGTGGCCACTACACCACTGGCACCCTGGCAGCGCATCCACCTGAAGCTGTACAGCGCTGCCAGCATGCATCCGACGAGGGCACGCCATCGCGGCCGGCAGGACAGTGTCGTGGCACCGCCATTCATGACCGTCGGTGGCGGTGGTGACTCCGGTCGGGCATCGAGAGCGCGAGGACAGTGGAGTTCGGCAACGGCACCTGTGCGAAACCCGGCGTGAAGGATGCCAAGGACAAAGTAGCATGAAAGAAGGTGGAGGATCTACCCGACAAGGTCGACGCGGATTTGTATTAAAAGGATGCACTAGTCAGGTCTTCGGAGTGTCAGCTGAGGTCGCGGATTCTGGTGCGGGTGTCGCTAAGGGGTTCGGGTCCGTGGTGTGCGCCTTAGCAGCTACCCGGTCATAAGCTTCAGCGCTGACTGTTAGTCAACATCGCGTCAATCCGCTTGACCACCACATCAGCGTGCACCGGAATCGAATTCTCGCTGAGTGCACCGATACCGCGTAGTTGCACCTTCAATGGAAACTCCTGTTCAAGCGGTTGCCCAGGAACTTGGCGATCGGACTCGATGCTAGCCACTGGGTATGCCTCACCCGTCCATACGGTGTTGTCGGGGAAGCGAAGCTCGACGGCCAGGTCCTTGCCTTGCAGGTCCCACGCCTCCGATCCATCGCGAGTGCTAACGGACCAGCTCACCAGGGGGGCGGCTGCTTGAGTGACCTCCAGCTCGCCTGGCCCGAGCGGGCCATCAGCGATACGGCACATGACCGAGATGATCATGCTCCACCTCCCTTTGCGTGTCCCGCCATCCTGACTTACGCGGTCATGTGAGCCTGATGGCTGCGACACAGCCCCTGCCGGCGCCATGATCAACAGTTGATGAAATATTCAGCCTATACTCACCGTGAACAGGCAGAACAGGCCCTAGTGCCTGCAACGACAGGTTGTGACGTCGTCTGCGGTAGTAGCGTGTGCGAGTTCGGGCTTGGCTGGCTCGTCGCCACCATGACGCATAACCTAGTGTGTGTACGCAGCGTTAGCGCGGATTTCCACGCA
>QHBZ01000034.1:0-2131 GCA_003244055.1 Pseudonocardiales bacterium
CCCAGCGGAGACATGGCGTGGACGGTGACCCGGGGATGGGTAGGGTTGTACTGCCCCCAGGGCAACGTCGTCATCGCCGCGCCGGTGACGGTCGGCGAACTACCCGGCCTGGCCAGCCGACTGCCGATGCACTGACCCGAAGTCAACCCAGCACAAATCAAACCCAGTGCAATCAATCCGACAGCCACGGCGTCTTGATGGTCAGCAGGGGAGGAGTGCGCGAGGTGAGTGTGGTGGAGCGGATCGGGCCCGATCAGGTTCCGTTGCTGGCCCGTCGCTATTTCGCCGCTGGTGACCCGGGGCCGATCGTGGGCGCTCTCGCGCAGGTGCCGGAGCTGCTGGTGGTGGCGGTGCCGTTGTTGGGTGCGGCGCTGGGGCCCTCGGCGATCGACTGGCGCACCAAGGAGATCGTCATCGTGCGCACGTCAGCGCTGGCCGGCTGCCGGTACTGCGTGCAGGCCCACACGGTGGTCGCCCTCGATGCGGGCTTGAGCCGCCAGGAGGTGGTCGCCCTGCGCGCGGAGGGGTCGGCGGCTGAGGTTTTCGACTCACCGCGCGAGGTCGCGCTGCTGGGCTGGATCGAGGAGGTCGCCGGGGGTGGGCCGATCGACGATGCTTCCCGGGTGGTGATGGGCCGGCATTGGGCCGATCACGAGATCGTCGAGCTGACCATGGTGATCGGTGTCACGCTGATGCTCAACCGGTTCGCCACCGCGCTGGCCCTACCCACCAGCCCGGACACCCTGGATCGGCTGGCTGCCGAGGGGCTGTTGTGAGCATCGGCGCAGCGGTCGCGCATGGTCGGCTGCCAGGGCGGGTGTGGATGTATTCCAACTACCACTGCAACCTGGCCTGCACCTACTGCCTGACCGAATCCGCACCGGCGGTCGCGCGCCGCGAGTTGCCGCCTACCGCGATGATCGAGATCGGCCGGCAGGCCCGGGACTTGGGCTTCACCGACCTGGGGGTGACCGGTGGGGAGACCTTCCTGATGCCCGCAATGCCCGAGCTGCTCGCCGAGCTGGCCACCATCCTGCCGGTGGTCGCGCTGACCAACGGCACCCTGTTCAACCACCGGCTGCTGGCCCGGGTCGAGCCGCTGGCCGGCCTGCCGGTCGCGCTGCAGATCTCCCTGGACCACCCGGACCCCGAAACCAACGACGAGATGCGGGCTCCGCGCAACTTCCGCAAGGTAGCGACCGCGGTCCCCGAACTTGTCCGGCGCGGCGTCACAGTGCGGATCGCGACCACCGTGGAGTCCCTCGACAAGACCACGCTGGAGCGGCTGTGCACGCTGCACCGCGGGTGGGGGGTGCCCGACTGCGACCACGTCATCCGCCCGATCGTGCGCCGCGGCCGGGCGGCCACCTATGGCCTGGGGGTCCGGGCCGGCCAGCCCGAGCTGCCGGCCGAGTTGACGATCACCGCCGAGGGGGCGTTCTGGAGCCCGTTCGCTCCCACCGTGCGCGACGGCAAACCCGACACCGACCTGCTGATCACCCGCACCACCCGGCCACTGTCCGTGCCGGCCCATGCCCTGCTGCGACTCATCGAGGCCCGGCCACCGGGCGAGGACTCCACCCTGAACATCAGATGAACATGACCAATCGTGCCCGGTCCGGGCACCCCCCGAGGAGCCATCCGAGATGATCGACACCACCGGCACAGCCCCGGAGCTGCTCGCGCCTGCCCGCTCGCTGGGCGGCGCATTCGCCGCGCTGCGGATCTTCATCGGGCTGGTCTGGCTGAGCAACGCACTGGCCAAGGTCTTCGACGTCGCCGTCGTCGACTGGGGCTTCTTCTCCTTCAACCTGATCACCCGCGGCATCGCGCGGGCAATCCTGACCGACGCCGCGGCCAAGACCCAGATCACCCCGTTGGGGGCGTTCTACCGCGACGTTGTGCTCCCCCACTGGGGCGTGTTCGGGATCCTGCTCACCCTCGCGGAGCTCGCCGTCGGGCTTGGTCTGCTCTTCGGGGTCGCCACCCGGCTCGCCGCGGTCGGTGGACTGCTGTTGATCGGCCCGATCTGGCTGATGCTCTGGCACACCAACGGCTACCTCTGGGAGTACCCGCTGGACCTGTTCCCCCTGTTGCTCCTCGCGATCGTGCCGGCCGGCCGGTTCTTCGG
>QHBZ01000034.1:2181-2492 GCA_003244055.1 Pseudonocardiales bacterium
CTCACCCCTCACATTTGGAGGTTCTTGCCCGTGAAGTTCATCCGGTTGTTCGGGTTCCTGATCGTTTCGCTGGCCCTGGTGGCGGGCTGCGGTAGTGCCGCGGGTGCCGGCACGCAGGCCGGTGCCGCGCCGGCGCACAACGCCGCGGCCGGCGCACAACAGCTCCAGTTCACCGCGACGACACTCCAGGGCACGAAATTCGCCGGGCAGAGCTTGGCCGGCAAGCCGACCGTGCTGTGGTTCTGGGCGCCCTGGTGCGCGGTCTGCCAGCACGAGGCGCCCAGCGTGGCCAAGGCCGCCCAGGCCAATCC
>QHBZ01000035.1 GCA_003244055.1 Pseudonocardiales bacterium
GCCGGTGACGTCGGCGCCCATCATGTGGGTGGGCCGCCACCCGGTCCAGCGGCCGGCGCGGACCTCGCGTTCCCCCTCGCCGGCCCGGCGGGCGGCCATCAGCAGCAGGGTAATCGCGGTGTCCGCGGTGGTGTCGGTGAGCACTCGCGGGGTATTGGTGACGACGATCCCCGCCTTCGCTGCGGCAGCGGTGTCGATGTGGTTGTAGCCGACGCCGAAGTTGCCGAGGAACTTCGTCCGCAGTTCCCCTTCGAAGAGCGCAGCAGGCAGCCGGTCGGAGACGGTGGGCAGCACGACGTCGGCGTGCTTCAGCGCGGCGCGCAACCCGTCGGACCCGAGCGCGACGTCGTCAGCGTTGAGCCGCACCTGGCTGAAGCGCCGGGTCAGCTCGTCCTCGACCGGTGCCGGCCAGCGTCGGGTGACAACGATGACGGGCTCATCCACGGTGCTCCTCCAGCAGCTCATGCTCGGACAACACCAGGGCTACGGTCTCACCGATGCACGACGGATCAGGTGCCACCGTGATGCCGGCCGCGGCCAGGATCTCCGTCTTCTCCTGGGCGGATTCCCCGATGGAGGACACGATCGCGCCGGCATGACCCATCTTGCGGCCCTTGGGGGCCGACAGCCCGGCGATGTAGGCGATCACCGGTTTGGTCATGTGATCGCGAACGTAGTCCGCCCCCTCGGCCTCTTGTGGGCCGCCGATCTCGCCCACCATCACCACCGCGTCGGTGTCCGGGTCGGCCTCGAAAAGTTCCAGATGATCGCGGAAGGAAGACCCGTTCACCGGGTCACCGCCGATCCCGACCGAGGTGGACACGCCGATGCCCAGCGCCTTCATCTGCGATGCGGCCTCGTAACCCAGGGTGCCCGAGCGCCCGATCACCCCGACCCGCCCGGGGAGGAAGATATGACCGGGCATGATGCCCAGCAGGGATCGTCCAGGTGAGACGGTGCCCGCGCAGTTGGGCCCGGTGAGCGTCATTCGCTGATGAGCCCGGTAGCGTCGCATGTAGCGCTTGACCCGCATCATGTCCTGCATCGGGATGCCGTCAGTGATGCAGACGCAGAACCGGATCCCGGCGTCGGCGGCCTCCATGATGGAGTCGGCGGCGAACGGGGGCGGCACGAACACGATCGACGCGGTCGCCCCGGTCTCGGCCACGGCGTCTTTCATCGTGTTGAACACCGGACGGTCCAGCACCTGTTCGCCGCCCTTGCCCGGAGTGACGCCGGCGACCACCTTGGTGCCGTAGTCGATCATCTCCTCGGTGTGGAAGCGCCCGATGCGGCCGGTGATGCCCTGCACCACCACGCGGGTGTCCTCGTCGATCAGGATGGCCATGCTCTTCTGAGACCCTCCACAACGTCAGGCGCTGGCACCGACGGTCCCCACGACGCCGACGGCCTTGTGGGCCGCCTCGGCCAGGGTGTCCGCGGTGATGATGGGCAATCCGGAGTCTCGCAGTATCTGATGCCCGAGGTCGACGTGCGTGCCGGCCAGCCGCACCACCACCGGGATCTTGACATCGAGTTCTTCGAACGCGGCCACGATGCCCTCAGCGACCCAGTCGCAGCGGTTGATGCCGGCGAAGATGTTGATCAGCATCGCCTTGACCTTGGTGTCCTGCAGCACCGCGCGGAAGGCCTTCAGAACCCGCTCTGGCGACGCGCCACCACCGATGTCCAGGAAGTTCGCCGGCTCTCCGCCTGCGACTTTGATCATATCCATGGTCGCCATGGCCAGACCCGCGCCGTTGATCATGCAGCCGATATCGCCGTCCAGGCCGACATAGGCCAGCCCACGGTCAGCGGCGTGGCTTTCCCGGGCGTCTTCCTGGCTGCGGTCGCGCAGCTCGGAGATGTCGAGATGGCGAAACAGCGCGTTGTCGTCGAAGGACATCTTGGCGTCCAGCGCGACGATGTCGCCGTTGCCCGTCACAGCCAGCGGGTTGATCTCCAGCATGGTGGCGTCGAGGTCCCGGAACGCTCGGTAGGCGCGGCGGAAGATCCGGCTGGCCTCGGCGAGCTGCGCCGGTGCCAGGCCCAGCGCGAAGGCGATTTCCCGGGCCTGGAACTCCAGGAACCCGGCCGCGGGGTCGATCGTCGTGCGTACCAGCGCTTCGGGGCTGGTACGCACCAGATCCTCGATCTCCACGCCACCCTCGGCGGAGGTGATGATGCACACCCGCTCGACGCGACGGTCCAGCGCGATGCAGAAATACAGCTCGCGGGCGATGTCGGTGGCCTCCTCGACGTACACCCGGTAGATCAGCTTGCCTCGCGGCCCGGACTGCTTGGTGACCAGCCGCCGGCCGAACATGCTGTTCGCGACGTCTTGGACATCACGGTCGGAATGGCACACCTTCACTCCGCCGGCTTCACCGCGGCCGCCGGCGTGTATCTGCGCCTTGACCACCCAGGCCGACCCGCCGATCTCGGTGCACCGGTAGGACGCCTGCTCAGGGTTGTAGGCCAGCCCGCCCCGGGGGATCGGTACCCCGAAGCGGGCCAGGATCTCCTTGGCCTGATATTCGTGAATGTCCACGCCCAGCCCCTCTCAGGCCCGGCTCGCGGCGGCGGTCCGGATCGCCTCGTCCATCGCGATCACAGTCTGGGCCATCCGCTCCGAAGCGGCGTCGATCATCTTGCCATCCACCGCGGCCGCGCCCTTGCCCTGCGCCGCGGCCTGGCGCAGCGCTTCGATGATCCGGTGCGCTCGGTCGACCTCCGCTGCCGGCGGGCTGAACACCTCATTGGCCAGGGCTACCTGGCTGGGATGGATCGCCCACTTACCCTCCGCGCCCAGCGCGGCTGCTCGCCGCGCGCCGGCGCGGAAGCCATCGGGATCGGAGAAGTCGCCGAACGGGCCGTCGATCGGGCGCAGCCCATAAGCCCGGCAGGCCACAATCATCCGGGACAGCGCGAAATG
>QHBZ01000036.1 GCA_003244055.1 Pseudonocardiales bacterium
CGCCGGCGAGAAATGGTTCCGCGATGATGTATTTCCGGCTGGACGAGTCCATCGAGCTGGAGGCCCAGGGCTAGGGCACGTCGTTTTTTTGTACACTCGGATCACCTGGACGCGCGCTGATGATCTTGTGATTGAAGGTGCCGGCGGATCGAGGTCGACAACCCAATAATGCGGGATCCCCGGCGTCCGCATACTCAAAGGGTTTGAGGTGGAGGTCGACGTTTCGCGAACCCGGCGACACGATCTCGACCGCGAGCAGGACAGCCGCCGCCGGCAGCCGGCCCGCCGACCTGGGTGACCACCACATCCGGCACCCGCACGATCGGCGGATGCTCGGCGCGCACCACCACCTCCAGGTCAAGGACGCTCTCCCAGTCGGCAGGTAACTGCTGGTCCAGCTGTTGCGACCGGCACTGGGCGGCGAGTTGATGGCGACGGTCGGGTCGGGGGGACACCAGCAGGACACTTCCTGGAGTTCGTACTGGCAGATGTTGTCCTCCGGTAGCGCGGTCCGCGTGCCGCAACAGTCCTTATCACCGGTTTCCGTGAGCGGCTGTCGCCAGGACCGGGCACGCGATCTTTGGCGATGGCGTTGCGCAGAGCTTCCGCGAGGGTGGGCAAACCTCGGTGACCAGACATCGACCATCGCCAGTCGCCACCTCCAGGACGGTGGCGTCATCGCTGCCCTCGAGTTCGGCGCGCCCCGCGGTCCTGACCCTGCCTGAGGCAATCCCATTGCCTCGGCCGTCGCAAATTGGGGGTGATGTCGGGGGCGGCTTGGCTACAGTCCACTGCCGTGGAGTTGACCTCGTTGGGTTACCGAACCGACATCGCCCTGCTGCGGCTTGGTGGGACGCAGATCGAGGACCTCGGCGACTACCTCGTGGTCCGCAGCCCGCACAACCCGGCCCACTGGTGGGGCAACTTTCTCCTGCTGGCACACATACCCTCTGCAGACGCGTCCCAGTCCTGGCTGAATCGCTTCGCCGCAGCATTTCCCGGGGCCGAACACGTCGCGCTCGGATTCGACGGTCAGCACGGCAGCGTCGCCGACCTCGGCTGGTTCGCCGGGCAGGGCTTCAACGCCGAGGCGCAGACGGTGATGACCGCGTCGGAGGTCCACGAACCCGCGCGTCTGAATACCTACGCCGTCTATCGCGGGCTGTCCTCGGACGAGGACTGGGCGCAGAGCGTCGAGCTGCGGGTGCGGTGCAACGAGGGGGCGTTCGAGCCACGGGCCTACTGCGCATACGTCACGGCCAATGCGCAGTCCCATCGTGGCCTCGTTGACGCTGGGCACGGCGGATGGTTCGGTGCGTTCGTCGACGGCCAACTGGTAAGCCAGATGGGTTTGTTCTCAGCCGGCCCGAGACTCGCACGATTCCAGTCGGTCGAGACGGATCCGGACCATCGGCGGCGAGGGCTGGCCGGATCGCTCGTCCATCACGCCAGCCGGTACGGGTTTGGTGTGCTCAGTGCCCGCACCCTCGTCATGGTCGCCGACCCGAACTACTTCGCCATCGACCTGTATCGGGCGGTCGGGTTCGTCGCGACCGAAACGCAGCTCCAGATCGAACGCCAACCCGCCGGCGGCTGAGCAGCCACGTCCCACCGCCCGACCCCTCAGCAACCCAGCACCGCAGCGACCTCCGCCAGCCACCAAGCGACCGTACGCGGAACATCGTCATCCGCGCGCACGCCGTTACTAGAGCCCAATGGGGATCCTCTCTCGTCGTCTCTTGTGTAACGACACGGAGGTGCCAGACGAATCCTAGACAGTCATATTCGAAACTGAGGTGAGGACATGATGTCCGAAGATCGAGTGGGTGAGATACGTATCAGCAGGCGCTTGCTACGTATCGGGAACCAGGCCTATCCGCTGACGAACATCGCGCGCGTCCAGACACTGTGGGTTGAGGGGAATCGCAGCCTCGCGACGTTCCGGGAATTCGTCGGACTGTTGCTGATTATCGGCGTAATCGTGTTTGTGCTACCCATGCTAGGTCTCGGCGGTTCCGCATCCGGGCTTACGCTGTCTGCGATAGTGATCGCGGGCATGGTGGTGCTGTGGCGGCTGGTGATGCGAGAGCGGCGATTCGTGCTACTCATCGAGACAGCCGGATCGCAGATCGCAGCGCTGGCCGGCAAGGATGAGCCCGAGATCCGGCGCATCGAGGACGCGGTGGTCGAGGCCATCGAGAACCCGCCGGATCAAGAACGGATCCTGCAGGTCAGCGGAGATATCGTACTGGGCGACAAGATCGGTCGGGACAAGTACCAGCAAGGTGGATCTGGCAACAGAATCGTGTCGAACTGGTAAGAAATTGGAGCAAGACGTGCCGAGCTACATCTTTGGAGACAGCGTTGGTCGAGACAAGGTTGGTCGGGACAGGATCGAACAGAAGGGTCGCCACAATACATTCACGGTCAACAACTCCGAGGGCGTATCGGTGGACGAGCTCAACGCAGCTATCGTAGAACTACGAGATTTTGTCGAGCAGTTGAGACGTACTGGTGTCGTCACTGCGGACGGCAGCGTGACCGACCCCGATGCTGTGGTCCAGGCTGTCCAATCCGAACCGAGCCGACTGAAGGCGCTTACGAAAGCCATCGCGAGCGGGGCCAAGGACGCCGTCCTGTCAGTGGTAAAGGATGGTGTGTCCGCTTTGATCGTCGGACTGGTCGGCGGGCAGTCCTAGCACGTTTCGGTCAGCTCCAGTCCTGACGCGCAAACGCTGTGGCCAGTGCGGTGGACAGCCTCCAGACGATCTCGTGCGGCTGCTCAGCCATCAGCCCTCCCGAGCTATTGTGGCCAGGCCGCGCTGAAGGTCGTCTGAGTTCATCACCGGTATGAACTCGACTTTCGACCCGAGCTGCTGGAAGAGCGGCTCGGGCAGCAATCCTCATATCCGCGTACCTAACCCCGCCGGTAGCGTTTAGTAGCGGGCAAGCCCACCCGGGTAACGACCGGTAGGGGGTTTCGACTACTCTCCGCTGACAGGCTTGGCCAGTGTTGTCTGCCGATCATCACCGAGTAGGTGCAGGGTGAGCAGTAGAGTAGTGCGATTCTACGATCTTCGCATACTGCGGGACGATGAGCTGCGCGGTCAGGAAGTGGAGCCCGGCTTCTGGAAGCTGCTGGCGGAGACCGTCGAAGGTCGAGAACCGGAGCAACGTGAAGAAGTGATCAGGGGCCGGAGGATCTT
>QHBZ01000037.1:0-2846 GCA_003244055.1 Pseudonocardiales bacterium
CACATAGCTGCCGATCATCGCAAACGAAAAGAGCACGAACGAGCGGTTGGCCAGGACTGATCGCCACTCCGCGATCACGGAGTTTGCCCGCTGGTCTGCGGTGTCGCAGCCGCGGCGCTGCGGCAGAGCGCGGACCTGCAGCACGCTGAGTACCGCGAAAACGCCCGCCGCGACGCCGCAAGTGAGGCGGAAGTTGATTCCGGTCAATGCGAGCCCGAGCAGCGGACCGAACAGGATCCCGGTCTGGTAGAAGATGTTGAACAGCGCGAACGCCTCAACCCGGCGCGGGCCGGCATCGTGGGCGACGTAGGCGCGGACCGCGGGGTTGAACAGCGCCCCGGCGAAACCGGTAGCGGCCGAGGCCGCGATGAGCGCGGGCACCGAGTCCACCAGACCCAGCAGCCCGAAGCCCGCGGTGCGCAGCACGCAACCGGCCACGATCAGCGGCTTGTAACCCAGCCGGTCGGCCAGCGTGCCACCGATGAGGAACATGCCCTGCTGGGCGAAGTTCCGCACACCCAGCACCAAGCCCACCATCCAAACAGCCAACCCGAGATCACCCGCCAGGTACCCGGCGAGGTACGGGATGAGCATGTAGAACCCAAGGTTGATGCCGAGCTGGTTGAGCAGCAACAACTGCACCGGCCGGTCAAATGACCGGAACTGCGCGATCGTGCGCATCAGCGGTCCTCCAGCTCGATTGTCGGGTCGAGCACCCGGCGACACCGGGTCCAGCGCGTTACCTCACGCTCGCTGGGGTGGGCGATCTCATCGGGTTCGGTCGGCAGGTTCGCGGTCAGCAGCCCATGCCGGTGGCAGTAGTCGTCGTTGAAGACGGTGTCGAAGTAGCGTTGCGGTCCGTCGGGAAACACCGCGGCGATCCGCGCGTCCGGCTCTTCGGTACGGGCCAGCCACCCCGCGACCAGTGCGACGGCCCCCACACTCCAGCCGCCGCTGGCGTACTGCGCGCTGGCCAGCAGCCGCGCGGCGCGCACCGCCTCACCGGGCGCAACCCAATGCACCTCATCGAACGCCGGATAGTCGATATTGCGCGGATAAATGCTCGACCCGAGCCCGCGCATCAACCGGGACCGGGCGGGCTGGCCGAAAATCGTGGAACCCACCGTGTCGACGCCGACCAAGCGCAGCTGCGGGAAGAACTCCCGCAGCACCCGGCTCACCCCGGCCGAATGGCCCCCCGTGCCCACCGAACACACCAGCACATCGACCCGGCCCAGCTGAGCGACGAGTTCCAACGCCAGCGGCGCATACCCGGCCATGTTATCCGGGTTGTGGTACTGGTCCGGGCTAAACGAGCCTGGATGCTCGGCCAGCAGTTCACCCACCCGCTGTAGGCGGGCCTGCTGCCAATCTCCGGTGGGGTGAGGGTTGCTGACGACGTCGATCCGCGCCCCGTAGGCGCTCAGCAATCGGTGCATGATCGGCTCCAGACCTGGGTCGGTGACCAGGGTCACGGGATGCCCGTAGGTAATGCCGGCCAGCGCCAGGCCTAGGCCCAGCGTCCCGCTCGTCGACTCGATGATCATCCCGCCGGGTGGCAAGTCACCGCGCTCCCGGGCGCGCTCGATCATGTGTAACGCCGCCCGGTCTTTCATCCCGCCCGGGTTGTGCCCTTCAAGTTTCGCCCAGAAGCCCCGTCCCGCGGGATTCAGCGGCCGGTCGACCCACAGCACCGGGGTGCTGCCGACCGCACCGGCGACCGTGTCGCAGCGCGGGGCGTAGCCGGTGGTCAGGAGGCGGGCGGGGGACGGGCTGATGCGCCGCGCGTCGAGCGCGCGGTTGAGCACTGTGTTCATGAACCTGATCTCTCCTGGGACGTGCGGCAAGGGCGACGACGCGCAGCAACGACCCACGCCTGCCCTACCAGCAGGTGATCAGGTCGTCGCGACGGCGCGCCTCACCTCCGCGCGACGCACGTGGAGATCAGGATGTGACGTCCAGACGGGGACGATCGGGGAACCGAGAGCGGAGGGCCTCGCCGCTGGATCCCGAGCAGGACCAGGGCGCTGGCCGCCGACCAGTCAGCCGCGTTGGAGCCGGCCGGATCGGTGGACTGGTGATCGGCCAGTCGGCGCGGCGCAGCGTACAGCTTGCCCGCGACGCCCATGTGCTGGTGATCGACGTCGTGGTGGCACCGGTGGCCGACATGTCTAACCCCCGCCGACTCACTATGCGAGTGCTCCGCCGTGTTGTGAAAAGCGGCCGCCGTGCCATGCGATCCAGCACCGACAGCAGCCGCGCATTCGGCGACATCCACGATCGCGAACGCGAGAAGGACCCAGAAAGCGAAGCCGACGCTGAGCGCCCGCAGACCGGCGATCCTCTCCTCCCCCCGCACGCGCGTCACCCTACGACGGCGACAGGTGTATCAAGCAGTCGGCCGCGAATTGAGCCCAACTCTCACTCGTTCGTGACCACTGTGGACTATAGGCCGCCGCTGGATCCGCCCGGGCCAATAGCGAGGTGGTGGGTTAGAGGGCGACCCAAGGCAGGACGGGTACCCCACCTGGGATCACCGAAGACGGCTGTTTCCGGGGTGGTGTTTTCAGGCAGCCGTGCAGAATGCCGACCAGCCGGTTGCCCAGCTGGCGTAGTTCTTCCGGGCCGGGCGGTGACCCTGGTCGGTCACCGTGACTGGCCTCGTCAGGCCGCGCTGCGCCTGTCGTGTTGCACCCCAAACTTCGGCACAGCTGCTCGCCAACCGTCAAGTGCGGCGTTGAGGTAGCGTGTGCGCCCCTGACACCACGCATGCGCTACATCCGCGTCGATTCTCCCTGACCAACCATCGTCGCCAACGAGGAGGCGCAAACGTGGCAACCCAGCTC
>QHBZ01000037.1:2895-6155 GCA_003244055.1 Pseudonocardiales bacterium
GCACAAGGGGTCAGCAAGCAGCCTTGCGCGGCAGCGTGTGTTACCTCGTCGCTGCCTTCGTCGCCAACCTCGTTATCAAGCCCCTCGTCGGCCGGCGCCGGCCGCAAGGTGCTGGCGAGGGCCGAATCAGTCCGGTCACCTCGTCGTTCCCGTCGGGTCACACCGCGTCGGACAGTGGCTTTGTCTTCGGCGTGGCTCAGGAGTCGCCCCTGCTGGCGATTCCCCTTGCAGCCGCCGCGACCGCAGCTCACTGGTCTTTGATCCAGAGCGAGAAACATCATGTGAGCGACGTGCTCGCCGGTGGCGCGATCGGACTGGGCGTGGCATACATCATGCGGAAGTCGTGGCCACCAAACACGTCCCCCGTGATGCGGTGCCCACAGGCGGCGGCCGGTTAAACCTTGTGCCGTGTCGGGCGCCTGGTCCACCTCTTGGCACGTCGGCTTGAGCCCATCACGGGGCGCATCTTCAGCGTCTGTGCAACCCGAGCCGGCGCCGCGCTCGCTGCCCGACCGTCCATTGCCGGCAGTGGTGGTCAACCCGATCCACGTCGAGGACCTGGCGCACTTGCACACCCAGATCGCCACAGTGTGCGCGGAACTGGGGTGGGCGCCACCGTTGTGGCTTGAGACCACCGTCGAGGACCCGGGCGGCGGTCAGACTAGAAGCGCGCTGGCCGCCGGCGCCGATGTGGTGCTCGCCTGCGGCGGAGATGGCACCGTCCGTCACCTGGCGCGAGTCCTCGCCGGATCGGGCACCCCGCTGGGCATGGTACCCACGGGTACGGCCAACCTGCTGGCCCGCAACCTCGCCATTGTGCTGGATGCCCCAGCCAAAGGCACCCGCCGGATCAACCCGCCCCGCCGAGTCCGCACAGTGGTAGTCGGCAACTGCGGCAAGCTTCTCGCCGGGCTGGTGCTGATGCCCGCAGCCCGGGTCGATGACGGGCTGCTCGATGTCGTGTCCATCGGGCCAAGGGGCATCATCGGATGGCTAGCAGTGGCCGCACGGGTGCTGGGCCGCCGCCGCCATGGCCACCGGATCGTGCAGCACTGGCAAGGCCGCACCGTCATCATCAGTACGGAGTCTCCACAGCAGGCCCAACTCGACGGTGACCCAGTGGGTGAAGTACGGGGGTTGCGGATAAGCGTCGACCCAGGCGCCCTGCTGGTGCGCGTCTAGCCTCACCACGACCAGCTCAGACAAGGCGCGCGTACTCGCAGCCCGAAATAGGGAGCTATACCGCACCGCCTGAGATCGGCACCAGACCATGACGCCAGCGGCCTCGCTGCCGGTGTGTTGCCTGATGCTTGACGTTGCGGTTTCACCTGATGCTTGACGTTGGGGCCTGATCGGCTTTTCTCTCGCTGTCCTGTGTGGACGGTGAGGGGAGGCCGGCACCGGCTTGCCCTCGCCAGATGCCAGCGCGCAGACCACTCTGATTCGGGCCAGCGGCATGCCGAGTCGGCGTAGCCACGCCACCAGACGAGCCTGGGCGAGCTGCTCAGGCCAAGACACCCCATAGCGCGTGTCCGCCGAAGACGGCCCACGACCCACCGCGGGTACCCTGATCACAACCCTCGCCAAGGAGGTCGCGATGTCGCTGGACATGCCACGTCGCGTGGTGAGTCTCGATGACATCCGCCGTCACCGGGACGAGATACTCGCGATCGCCGAGAGTTACGGCATACGGAACATCCGAGTGTTCGGTTCGGTTGCCCGCGGCGAAGCGGACGCGGACAGCGATCTGGATCTGTTGATCGACGTCGACCCGGGTCATGGGTACTTCGACATGGCGGGGTACGCGCTGCAGGTCGAGGACCTGCTCGGGGTCTTCACCCAGGTCGCCACGGTGGGCGGCCTGAAGGTCCGGATCCGGGACCGGGTTCTGGGCGAGGCCGTCGCGGTGTGAGGAACGACCGCGAGCGGCTCGCCGACATCCTGCTGGGCACATGACACTCGTTGCTGGTGTCGACTCGTCGACGCAGTCGTGCAAGGTGGTGATCCGGGACGCGGAGACCGGCGAGTTGGTCCGGCACGGGCGTGGCACGCACCCGGACGGCACCGAGGTACACCCCGACGCGTGGTGGACGGCGCTGCAGGCGGCGCTGCACGAGGCCGGCGGCCTGGCCGATGTCGCTGCGGTGGCCGTGGCTGCGCAGCAACACGGGATGGTGTGCCTCGATGAAACCGGCCAGGTGGTGCGGCCGGCTCTGCTGTGGAACGACACCCGGTCCGCCGGCGCTGCCCTCGATCTGATCACCGAGCTGGGGGGCGGCGCGGCGTGGGCGGAGGCTGTCGGCGTCGTACCGGTCGCGTCGTTCACCGTGACAAAGCTGCGCTGGCTCGCCCAGCACGAACCCGCCGCGGCGGCCCGGACGGCGGTGGTCTGCCTGCCGCACGACTGGTTGACCTGGCGCCTCGGCGCTGATCCGGCTCTGCAGGCACTGCGGACCGACCGCGCCGACGCCAGCGGCACCGGCTACTGGTCGGCCGCACACGGTGCCTACCGCCACGACTTGCTGGTGCGCGCGCTCGGTCACGAGGCCGCTGTGCCGCAGGTACTCGGCCCGTCCGAACCGGCCGGTTGCATGGCCGAGGGCGCCCTGCTCGACGGAACCCTGCTCGGCCCGGGCACCGGCGACAATGCCGCCGCTGCCCTCGGGCTCGATACCCGCCCGGGTGACGTGGTCGTCTCGATCGGCACCTCGGGCGTGGCCTGCTCGGTGACCGACACCCCCGCCGCCGACCCGTCCGGCACCGTTGCCGGATTCGCCGATGCCACCGGCCGGTTCCTCCCGCTGGTGGCCACGCTCAACGCGGCCCGGGTCCTCGACGCTGTCGCCACGATGCTCCGCGTCGACCACGAGGAACTCTCCAGGCTCGCGCTCTCGGCTCCGCCCGGCGCCGGCGGTGTCGTGGTGGTGCCGTATCTGGAGGGAGAACGGACCCCGGATCGACCGGACGCCACCGGGGCCGTTCATGGACTGCGCCTGGCGACGGCGACCGCGGCGCACCTGGCCCGCGCTGCTGTCGAGGGGTTGCTGTGTGGCCTGGCGGACGGCATCGACGCCCTGGTCGCGGCCGGTGCCCGGGTCGATCGGGTGTTCCTCGTCGGTGGCGGCGCGCGGTCGGCCGCGGTTCGGCGGATCGCGCCCACCGTGCTGGGCCACCCGGTGCTGGTGCCGCCACCGGGGGAGTACGTCGCCGACGGCGCCGCTCGACAGGCCGCGTGGACCCTCAGCGGAAACGCGGAGCCG
>QHBZ01000038.1 GCA_003244055.1 Pseudonocardiales bacterium
GCCCGTGGCCGCGGCGGCGCGGCTGGTGCCTTCGGCCGGCCCGGTGGTCCCGCCCGCAAGGGCCGCAAGTCCAAGCGGCAGAAGCGCCAGGAGTTCGACAACATGCAGGCGCCGTCGGTCGGCGGTGTCCGGCTGCCTCGCGGCGGCGGCGAGGTCGTCCGGCTGCGTCGTGGTTCGTCGCTCACCGACTTCGCTGAGAAGATCGACGCCAATCCGGCTGCATTGGTGCAGGCGTTGTTCCACCTGGGCGAGATGGTGACGGCAACCCAGTCCGTCTCGGACGACGTGCTCGAGCTGCTGGGCCAGGAGATGAATTACAAGATCCAGGTTGTCAGCCCGGAGGACGAGGATCGGGAGCTGCTGCAGTCGTTTGACCTGTCCTATGGGGAGAATTCCGGCGACGAGGACGACCTCGCGTTCCGGCCACCGGTGGTCACCGTGATGGGTCACGTCGACCACGGCAAGACCCGCCTGCTCGACACGATCCGCCAGGCCAACGTGATGGGCGGCGAGGCCGGTGGCATCACGCAGCACATCGGCGCATATCAGGTCGCCACCGAACTGGAGGGGGTGGAGCGGCTGATCACCTTCATCGACACCCCGGGCCACGAGGCGTTCACGGCTATGCGGGCCCGCGGCGCGCGCTCCACCGACATCGCGGTGCTGGTGGTGGCCGCCGATGACGGCGTCATGCCGCAGACGGTGGAGGCGATCAACCACGCGAAAGCGGCTGGTGTGCCGGTCGTGGTGGCGGTGAACAAGATCGACAAGGAGAACTCGGACCCGACCCGGATCCGTGGTCAGCTCACCGAATACGGGCTGGTGCCCGAGGAGTACGGCGGCGACACCATGTTCGTGGATGTTTCCGCGAAGATGGGCACCAACATCGACTCGCTGCTCGAAGCGATCCTGCTTACCGCGGATGCCTCGTTGGATCTGCGCGCCAACCCCGATATGGAAGCCCAGGGGGTGGCGATCGAAGCGCATCTGGACCGCGGCCGTGGTCCGGTGGCGACCGTACTGGTGCAGCGGGGCACGCTTCGAGTCGGAGACTCGGTGGTCGCCGGTGATGCCTACGGACGGGTCCGAAGGATGGTCGACGAACACGGTGATGACGTCATCGAGGCGCTGCCCTCGCGACCGGTGCAGGTCCACGGGTTCACCTCGGTGCCGGGTGCGGGTGACAACTTCCTCGTCGTCGACGAGGACCGCATCGCCCGCCAGATCGCCGACCGCCGGCGAACCCGGGAGCGCAACGCGGATCTCGCTTCCCGGCGCCGTCGGGTCAGCCTGGAGGACCTGGACCAGGCGCTCAAGGAGACCAGCCAGCTCAACCTGATCCTCAAAGGCGACAACTCCGGCACCGTTGAGGCGCTGGAGGACACCCTGATGAAGATCGACGTCGGCGAAGAGGTGGAGCTGCGGGTCATTCACCGCGGGGTCGGTGGCATCACCGAGGGCGATATCAACCTCGCCATCGCGGACAACACCATCGTGCTCGGATTCAACGTCCGGGCCGACGGTAAGGCCACCGCACTGGCCAACCGCGAGGGTGTGGAGATCCGCTACTACTCGGTGATCTACCAGGCGATCGATGAGATCGAGCAGGCGCTGAAGGGCCTGCTCAAGCCGGAGTACGAGGAGGTGGCGCTGGGTCGCGCCGAGGTCCGCGAGGTCTTCCGGTCCTCCCGGGTCGGCACCATCGCCGGGTGCATGGTCACCTCAGGGGAGATCAAGCGCAACGCCAAGGCCCGGCTGCTTCGGGACAACGTGGTAGTCCGCGAAGACTTCACGGTGACCTCGCTGCGCCGGTTCAAGGACGATGCATCCTCGGTCCGGGAGGGTTTCGAGTGCGGTATCACGCTCTCGTCCTTCCACGACCTCCGGGTCGGCGATGAGGTCGAGACCTACGAGATGCGGGAGAAGCCCCGCGCCTGACCGCTTGGTGGGGTTGGTAGCCCTTCAAGGCCACCAACCCCACCAACGGTGTCTTCAAGGACCACCAACCCCGTGTGTGGTGGTCCACACCAGCTACCAACCGGTGGTGAGCGGTGTACGTCGGCGCTGTGGAGTTGGACGTTCTGTTCGGTGACGTTCACTCCCTGAAACAGAAGCGTTCGCTGGTCCGGCCGGTGATCGCGGAGCTGCGGCGACGCTTCGATGTCGCGGTGGCTGAGGCCGGGCATGGAGAACTGCACCGGCGATCCCTGATCGGGGTGGCCGCCATTGCTGCCGACGCTCCCCACGTGCGTGAGGTGCTCGACGCATGCGAGCGCCTGGTGGCCGGGCGGCCCGAGCTGGAGCTGCTGTCCGCCCGGCACCGGATACTGGGTCCAGATGATGACTAGACGTAAGAGGAGAACGCTGCGATGGCCGACCCACCACGGGCCCGCCGGCTCGCCAAACGAATCGCCAAGATCGTCGCGTCCGGCCTGGAACACGAGGTCAAAGATCCGCGGCTGACGATGGTGACGATTACTGATGCGAAGGTCACCGGAGACCTCCGGGACGCGACGGTCTACTACACGGTGCTCGGCCCGTCGGTCGATACGCCGCCGGACACCGCCGGGGCAGCCGCCGCGCTGGCGAGTGCCACCGGAGTGTTGCGGAGCCTGGTCGGCCGTGGCACAGGTGTCCGGTTCACTCCCACACTGACTTTCCGCTGCGACGAGCTGCCGGACGGGGTGCGGCGGATCGACGAGTTGCTGGCCCAGGCACACGATTTGGATGCGAAAGTCGCCCGCATCGCGGCGGACGCGTCGCCCGCCGGTGAACCCGATCCGTACCGCCCACCGCGGGACATCACCGCAGACGATGACTGACCGCCGCCGCGACCGGGATCTGTGGGACCTGGAACTGGCGGCCGCCACGGAGCTCGTCGCCCGTACGAATGACGTCACCCTGGTTGCCCACGTGCAACCCGACGCCGACGCGCTGGGTAGCGCTCTGGCTCTCGGCCTAGCACTTCGCCGGCGCGGCGCCACCGTCCGGGTGACCTTCGGTGAGCCGGGACAGCCCCCGCAATCGCTGCGGACACTGGACGTCGCCGATCTCATCGTGTCGCCGGACCAGGTACCGGCGAAGCCAGAGCTGCTCGTCGCCCTGGACACGGCGAGCCGCAACCGGCTCGGCTGCCTCGCGGATCGGGTGGACACCGCCGGTGCCGTGCTCGTGATCGACCACCACGCCACCAACGGCCGGTTCGGTACGCACAATCTGGTGGATGCCGGCGCGGAGGCGACCGCGGTGCTCGTGCTCGAGCTGCTCGACGCGCTCGACGTCGAGCTGGATGAGCCGATCGCGCGCTGCCTCTACGCTGGTCTGGTCACCGACACCAGCTGCTTTCGCCGCGCCGACCCCGGTACCCACGCGATCGCTGCCCGGCTGCTGGCCGCAGGCGTCGATCCCAACGCCACTACCCGGGCACTGCTGGACACCCATCCCTTCGGCTGGTTGGCCATGCTGGGAGCGGTTCTCGGTCGCGCCCGGTTCGAGCCCGCATCGGCCCAGGGTCTCGGACTGGTGCACACCACGGTGCGGCGAGCCGACGCGGCAGGATTGCGCAGCGAGGAGATCGAGAGCGTGGTGGATCTCGTGCGGACCACCGCCGAGGCCGAGGTCGCCGCGGTGCTCAAGGAAGCCGGCCCGGACCGGTGGGCGGTGTCGCTGCGCGCCAAGCAGCGCCTCGACGTCTCCGCCGCCGCGACGGCGCTCGGCGGTGGCGGCCACCGCCTCGCTGCCGGTTTCAGTGCTGAGGGCACCTCCGAGGACGTCCTGGACGCGCTACGCACCGCCTTGCACCACGCCCCCCTGGTCTGACCTCGTGAGCACGCCGCACCATCGACGTCCCGCCGCTGAAGTTCGGTAAGGTCAACTGCCCGCCACCGTCGCCACACCGCCACCGCCTCGAAGCACTGGGAGAGTGTCATTGGGTATCGCTCCGGAGTTTCCGGTGACCGCTACGGGTTACGAGTCGGTGCTGTCGGCCGTCATCGAGCTCGACGCCCGCAAGAGCTGGGTGACCTCGGCCGGCCACGCTGACAGCTACGTATGGTCGAGTCAGCCGCTGGCTCGCCAGAAAAAGGCTGCGGGAGGCGCCATGACCCTGTGGCTGGTACCCAGCAAGGCGGTCGGGTTTGCGAGTGGGAGCCAGGTTCGACGGGCTGGGCCTGCGCGGCAACGCCTCCAGCCCGGTATCCGGGGCGGGCGTGGTGGTGCCGGCGGGAGCTCGGCTCGGGGACGGAGCGGGGTTGGTCATCGCGATGGCTACTGCGTTGCCCACCTTCCTGGTGCTCAACGCGGCACTTTCACGGGGGATCATGGAGGCGCTGGTCGCCGAAGCCGGCGCTCATCTGGCTCGCAGCCGGCTGCAGCACCTCGACCAGACCCTGGCCGAGCAACCGGTTCCCCGGGCGGCACTAGCCCGGCTGCGGATCCGGACCGACGGCGTCCGAGCGTTCCTGCGGGACACCCTGGTGGCAATCGGCACCGTGCGCGACGATGCGACCCTTCGGGTGCTGGAGGTCAAGGCGGTCGCGGCGGAGGCGGCAGCCGAGGTCGCCGACGGGGCGCTGCGGCCGTGCTGTGGAGCCGTGTTTCGCAAGGAGCTCGGTATCGAACGGTTGTTCCGCGACGCGCTCGCGGCCCGCGTGATGGCGCCCACCACAGACACATTGCACGACTTCGTCGGCCGGACCTGCCTGGGGCTGCCGCTGTTCGACCCACCCTGTGCGTGACAACGCGGCCGACGCCGGCGCTGTCATGACTTCCGCGTTGGCGCCCGGTGGTCTGCTGGTGGTGGACAAGCCGGCCGGGATGACGTCACATGACGTCGTCGCCCGGCTGCGGCGGTTGCTGGGCACCCGGCGGATCGGGCACGCCGGCACCCTGGATCCGATGGCCACCGGCGTGCTCGTCTGCGGTGTGCAGCGCGCCACCAAGCTGCTGGGGCATCTCCCGCTGGAACCCAAGGTCTACCGCGCCACAGTGCGGCTCGGCATGTCCACCAGCACCGACGACGCTGAAGGCGAGCGCGTCCACGGCGCCGACGCCTCGGCGGTGGCCGAACCGGAGATCCTCGCGGGTATCGAGGACCTGCGCGGAGCCATCGAGCAGGTGCCCAGCACGGTGAGCGCGGTCAAGGTGGGTGGCAAGCGGGCCTACGCGCTGGCTCGGGCCGGTGAGCCGGTGCCGTTGAGCGCCCGTCCGGTGAGAGTGTCCCGGTTCGAGCTCCTCGGCCTGCGCCGCGGCGACGCGGTGACCGACCTCGACGTGGTGGTGGAATGCAGCGGCGGAACCTACGTCCGGGCACTTGCCAGGGACCTCGGGGCTGCGTTGGCTGTCGGGGGACACCTCACCGCGCTGCGCCGCATCCGGGTGGGCCCCTACGGCTTGGACGTCGCGTGCACGCTGCAGGAGCTGGCGGCGCAACCGCGGCTGTCGGCGGACCTCGACGGCGTGGTGGCTACCGCGTTCGACCACCGCATCGTGGACTCCGAGCAGGCCCGGGTATTGGCTCATGGTGGATCCTTGCCGGCGGTCGGGCTGGCCGCAACGCACGCCGCGATCGACTCACACGGGCACGCCATCGCACTGCTCACCGAGCGCGAGGGGCTAGCCCGGCCGGTCCTGGTGCTGCGTCCAGCGGGCGACTGAGCCCAGCGGCACTGGGTCCGGGGCACTGAGTCCGATGACCCTGAGTCCGATGACCCTGAGTCCGATGACACTGAGTCCGGTGGCACTGAGTCCGATGACACTGAGTCCGGTGGCACTGAGTCCGATGACACCGGGTCCGGTTAACCTCAGACCTTGTGCAGCGCTGGCGGGCAATTGAGGCCATTCCCAATGGATGGGGCCGCAGCGTGGTCACCATCGGAGTGTTCGACGGGATGCATCGCGGTCATGCCCAGCTGGTGGGCCACGCGGTGCGGCGGGCCCGCGAGATGGGTGTTCCCAGCGTTCTGATGACGTTTGACCCGCACCCCTCCGAGATGGTCCGGCCCGGCAGCCACCCAGCGCAGTTGACGACCCTTCGCCGCCGGGCCGAGCTGGTCGAACAGCTCGGGGTCGAGGTGTTCTTCGTGCTTCCCTTCACCGTCGAGCTATCCCGGATGCTGGCCGACGAGTTCGTCCACGCGGTGCTCGTCGAGCGCCTGCACGTGGCAGAGGTCGTGGTCGGTGACAACTTCACCTTCGGTCACAAGGCGGCCGGCGACATCAAGCTGCTGCGGTCCTTGGGTCGTCGGTTCGGCTTCACCGCCGAAGGTGTGGGCCTGCTTTCCCAGGGCGAGCTGACCTTCTCCTCCACCTACATCCGCTCGTGCATCGACGCCGGTGACGTGGTCGCCGCGGGCACCGCCCTGGGTCGGCCGCACCGGGTGGAGGGCATCGTCGTCCGCGGCGATCAGCGTGGCCGTAGCCTGGGTTACCCGACGGCGAACCTGTCAACGCCGCGGCACGCCGCGATCCCCGCCGACGGGGTGTACGCGTGCCGTTTCGCACACCGCGGCCGGGAGTTTGCGGCAGCAGTGTCGATCGGGACGAACCCAACCTTCTCTGGACGCGAACGTCGGGTGGAGGCATTCGTCCTGGATCTCGACGAGGACTTCTACGGCGAGCGGGTGGCGCTGGACTTCGTCGAGCGGCTGCGCGGCATGTGCCGCTTCGACACCCCCGAAGAGCTTGTCACCCAGATCGACGATGACGTGGCGCGCACCCGCAAGGTGCTCGACCGGCCTGGCGCGGAAGGGGTGACCGGTGGATGACCAGCGTGCCGTCGCGCGCAACGTCGCCCTGCAGCGGGAGTGGTACGGCGAGCCGCTGGGCGATCGAGTGCGGCGACTCGTGGTCGCCTTCGATGTTTCCCAGGCGCAGTTGGCCGAGGTCCTCGGGCTGAGCGCGCCGATGCTCAGCCAGCTGATGAGCGGTCGCCGAGCGAAGATCGGCAATCCCGCCGTGCTGGCCCGAATGGTGATGTTGGAGCGCCGAGTGCTCACCCCCGAGGTTGCCTCCGGTGACCCGGGTGCGATCCGGGCTGCGCTGGAGCAGGTGCGCGACTCCCGGCCCACCGTCAGTCGACCCACCGCCGGCAAGCACGGTGACGAGGTGCTTGTCCCGGCGCTGCGAGCGGTGGCTGATCCGGCCGAGCTGGCCGCTGCGGCCGGTCTGCTGCAGGACCGGTTCCCGGTGCTCGCCGCATTGCTTCGACGCGCCGCCGGCCCAGGCCAGGAAATCGACGCCGAGGGGTGAGCTGGTAGCCTGCCCAGAGGTCCGGCTGCGGTCCGTGGTGGTCGGCTCGGTGAGTTATTCCACGCGTAGTTCGTGGCCCGCACGGTACAAGATGACAGGAGAAGATTAAGTGGCGCTGTCCACCGCACAGAAGACTGAGATCCTGGCCGAATACGGGCTACGCGGGGGGGACACCGGGTCCCCTGAGGCTCAGGTCGCCTTGCTGACCAAGCGCATCATGGACCTTACCGAGCATCTCAAGCTGCATAAGCACGACCATCACTCCCGGCGCGGCCTGCTCCTCATGGTCGGCCGCCGCCGCAACCTGCTGAACTACCTCGCCAAGGTCGACATCGCGCGCTACCGATCCCTGATCGAGCGCCTCGGCCTACGCCGCTGACCCACGGGTTGCTGACCTTTGAGCCGGCACTGAACACACAACCACAGATCGCCGCACGAGCCGCCACGTCACCGTCGTCGGGACCGTCGTCGCCCGGTCCTCGGTAGTGGCTCCCGGGAGCATGTCACGTGCTCCGGGGGCTTCGATCGAAGACCGGCCAGCCGTCCTCGTACCCGCGCCGATGGTTCCACCAGCGGTATGCGTGGCGAGGAGGAGAAGAATTGACCGACTCCGCTACCACCTCAACCCAGACGGTGCACGAAACGATCGCGTTACTGGACAACGGCGCCTTCGGTACCCGCACTGTGCGATTCGAGACCGGTCGGCTGGCCCGGCAGGCCGCCGGATCCGTTGTCGCTCATCTCGACGACGAGACGATGTTGCTGTCCGCCACCACGGCATCCAAACACCCCAAGGATCAGTTCGACTTCTTCCCGTTGACGGTGGATGTCGAGGAGCGGATGTATGCCGCCGGGCGTATCCCCGGCTCCTTCTTCCGCCGGGAAGGCCGTCCGTCCACCGATGCGATCCTCACCTGCCGGCTGATCGACCGCCCACTGCGCCCGTGCTTCGTCGACGGCCTGCGCAACGAGGTCCAGGTCGTCGTCACCGTGCTCAGCCTCAACCCGGCTGACCCCTACGACGTGCTCGCGATCAATGCCGCGTCAGCGTCCACCCAGCTGTCCGGGCTGCCTTTCTCCGGACCGATCGGCGCTACCCGGGTGGCCCTGGTCACCCAGGATGAAGGCGGCAGCCAGTGGGTCGCCTTCCCGACTCACGAGCAGATCGGCCGCTCGGTATTCGACATGGTCGTCGCCGGTCGGGTCGTCGGCGACGGCGCCACCAGCGATGTGGCGATCATGATGGTCGAGGCCGAGGCCACCGTGGCCACCATCGAGCTGATCGCGGGCGGCGCCCAGGCACCGACCGAGGAGGTGGTGGCCGCCGGGCTGGAGGCCGCCAAGCCCTTCATCCGCACCCTGTGCCAGGCCCAGCAGGAGCTGGCCGCGGCGGCCGGCAGCCCGGAGCTGGAGTTTCCCACCTTCCCCGCTTACCAGCCCGATGTCCTGGACGCCGTCCGCGAGGTGGTGGCCGACGAGCTGGCGCAGGCGTTGGTCATCGCGGCCAAGCAGGAGCGAGAAAGCCGGCTCGATGAACTCAAGGCCGGCGCTCTGGAGCGGTTGGGTGAGCAGTTTGCGGGTCGGGAGAAGGAAATCGGCGCCGCGTTCCGATCCCTCACCAAGGCGGCGGTACGCCAGCGCATCCTGCGCGACAAGGTACGCATTGACGGGCGGGGTATCACCGACATCCGACCGCTGTCGGCTGAGGTCGAGCTGATTCCTCGGGCGCACGGATCGGCGCTGTTCGAGCGCGGTGAGACCCAGATCCTCGGTGTCACCACGCTGAACATGCTGCGCATGGAACAGCAGATCGACTCGCTGGGCCCGGAGACGACCAAGCGTTACCTGCACCACTACAACTTCCCGCCGTTCTCCACCGGCGAGACCGGTCGGGTGGGCTCGCCCAAGCGCCGCGAGATCGGTCACGGCGCGCTCGCTGAGCGGGCGCTGGTCCCGGTGCTGCCCACCCGGGCTGAGTTCCCCTACGCGATTCGCCAGGTCTCCGAGGCGCTGAGCTCCAACGGCTCCACCTCGATGGGCTCGGTGTGCGCGTCGACGATGTCGCTGTTCAACGCGGGGGTTCCGCTCAAGGCTCCGGTGGCGGGTATCGCGATGGGCCTGGTGTCGGGTGAAGTCGATGGCCAGGACGCGTTTGTCGCGCTTACCGACATCCTGGGCGCTGAGGACGCCTTCGGCGATATGGACTTCAAGGTGGCCGGCACCAGTGCGTTCGTCACCGCATTGCAGCTGGACACCAAGCTGGTCGGGATTCCGTCGGAGGTGCTGGCAGGTGCGCTGTCGCAGGCTCGGGACGCCCGGCTGACCATTCTCGAGGTGATGGCCCAAGCAATCGATGGACCGGACGAGATGAGCCCGTTCGCCCCGCGGGTGACCGCGATCAAGATCCCGGTGGACAAGATCGGTGAGGTGATCGGCCCGAAGGGCAAGATGATCAACTCGATCACCGAGGAGACCGGCGCGGACATCTCCATCGAGGACGACGGCACGATCTACGTCGGCGCCAGCGACGGTCCTTCCGCGGAAGCCGCCATCGACCGGATCAACGCGATCGCCAACCCGCAGCTGCCCAAGGTCGGGGAGCGGTTCCTTGGGACCGTGGTGAAGACTGCGGCCTTCGGCGCGTTCGTCTCGCTGGTACCCGGCAAGGACGGGTTGGTGCACATCTCCAAGCTGGGTAACGGCAAGCGCATCGGCAAGGTCGAGGACGTGGTGAAGGTCGGCGACAAGCTGCGGGTGGAGGTGGCCGACATCGACAACCGCGGAAAGATCAGCCTGGTGCCGGTGAGCGAAAACGACGCTGCCGACACCGCCGCGTCAGGTACCGGACCTGCAACGGACACCGCTGAGGTCCCGGCCGGCACGTGATCCCGCGGCAGCATCCCCAAGGAGGAATGTCTCCGGACGCAACGCTCCAGTGCAGTGTTCTCCAGTGCACTGTGTTGCCGGCTGGGTTGCGCGTGGTGACCCAGCAGCTGGCTGGTTCCCGCTCGGCGGCCGTGGGGATGTGGGTGGCGGTGGGTTCGCGAGACGAGCCCACCGCGGTGGCCGGCGCGGCGCACTACCTGGAGCACCTGCTGTTCAAGGGCACCACGCGACGCTCTGCGGCGGCGATTGCCGAGGAGATCGACGCGGTGGGTGGCGAGCTCAACGCGTTCACGACCAGGGACTGCACCTGCTATCACGCGCAGGTGCTCGACTCTGACCTTGAGCTCGCCATCGATCTGGTGTGCGACGTGCTGGGTGACGCCCAGATCGACCCGGCCGACGTGGAGACCGAGCGCGGCGTGGTACTCGAGGAAATCGCGATGCGCGACGATGACCCGGAGGACCTGCTGCACGACGAGTTCTGCGCCGCGTTGTTCGGGTCGCACCCACTGGGGCGTCCGGTGCTGGGCACGGAGGAGTCGGTAAGCGGGATGAGCCGCGAGGCGTTGCACCGCTTCTACCGGCGCCGTTACACGCCGGAGCGGATGGTTCTGGCCGCGGCCGGCAACGTCACGCACAGTGCGGTGTTGGCTGCGGTGTCCCGGAGTTTCGGACCCCACCTGACCGGTAACGCACTACCCGTGCGACCTCGTCGCGGTCGGGCTCACATCAGCGCCCGGCGCGCACTGGCCTTGTGCCCCGACTCGTCCGAACAGGCCCACCTCATGCTGGGTGTCCCGGCCATACACCGCCATGACGACCGGCGCTACGCGCTCGGCGTGCTCAACGCCGCGCTGGGCGGCGGGATGAGCTCGCGGCTGTTCCAGCAGGTTCGTGAACAGCGCGGGTTGGCCTATGCGGTCTACTCCGCGCTGGACTGTTACGCCGACACCGGCAGCCTGTCGATCTACGCAGGCTGCTCTCCGGGCCGGCTGGGTGAGGTGGCGGTGGTGGTCGGGGACGTACTGGCCGATATGGCCCGGGACGGCCTGTCGGATGCCGAGCTGGCCCGAGGCAAAGGGCAGCTGCGTGGTGCGCTGGTGCTGGGTCTGGAAGACGCACCTTCGTGGATGACCCGGATCGGGACGGCAGAGCTCAACCACGGTGAGCACGACACCGTCGAACACGAGCTACGACGGATTGACGGGGTGACCGTCGAGCAGGTCGGCGAACTCGCCCGCGAGCTGCTCTGCCAACCGATCACCGCCGCCGTGGTGGGCCCGTACCCGCACACGGACGATCTGCCCGACGAGATAGCGGAGTTGATCGCATGACCCCCGCGGAGCAGACGCCCGCTGCGAGCAAGCGCTCCGCGGACAACCCTATCCGGGTCGGGGTGCTCGGGGCGCGCGGTCGGGTGGGGACCGAGGTGTGCAAGGCGGTTGACGCCGCTGACGATATGGAACTCGTCGCGATGGTCGACGCGGGCGACTGGATGTTCAATGTCGCCGACGCGGGCGCAGAGGTCGTCGTCGACTTCACCCACCCCGACGTGGTGATGGACAACGTCCGCTTCTGCGTAGACCAGTCCATTCACGCCGTCGTAGGCACCACTGGCTTCACCGAGGCCCGAATGATGCAGGTCCGCGAATGGCTCGCACCCAAGCCCGATCTCGGGGTGCTGATCGCCCCCAACTTCGCCATCGGGGCGATCCTGTCGATGCGTTTCGCTGCGATGGCCGCTCGATTCTATGAATCGGTGGAGATCGTGGAACTGCACCATCCGCGCAAGGCCGACGCGCCGTCGGGCACCGCGGCCCGCACCGCGGCACTCATCGCGGCGGCCCGCGCGCAGGCCGGAATGGGCTCGTCCCCAGATGCCACCACGCGTGCCCTGCCGGGCGTTCGCGGCGCTGATGTCGACGGGGTTCGAGTCCATGCGGTGCGCTTGGCCGGGCTGATCGCGCACCAGGAGGTACTGCTGGGTACCGAGGGCGAGACATTGACGATTCGCCATGACACCCTCGACCGCTCCTCTTTCATGCCCGGCGTCCTGCTCGGCGTCCGCTCGGTACTCGACCACCCAGGCCTGACCATAGGGCTGGAACCCCTGCTCGATCTCTAGCCCGCGTCCCGCATCGCCATTCGGAGCCGAATCGCGGTCTACGGCAGGTGAACCGCATTCGACTCCGAATGGCGGCCGCTGGCGATGCTGAGTTAGGTGAGCACGAGGTTCAGGGGGCCGGTGAGGCGGACTTCGCGCAGAAACCGGCCGCCGGCGTCGAGGGTGCGCACGGTGGCGTCGGGGTTCCAACCGGCGCGCCGGTAGAAACTCAGCAACGCCGGGTCCTCGGCAGGCACCCAGGCGATTCCCCGGGTTGCTCCGGCGTCGTGTAGCGCTGCCGCGGCGGCGGCGAGCAACCGGCCACCGTGGCCTCGACGCCCCCATCTGGGTTCCACCAGCAGGGTGCTGACCAGCACGGTCCGCGCCGCGTCCGGCGGCAGTGTGCCATCGGCGGCGGCCACGTCGTCCTCGGGCGCGGGACCGGCCACGACGAACCCGACCGGAGTGTCGCCTTCGGTGGCGATCAACACCATGGCCCCGCCCTCGATGGCGTCCGCCCAGGCTTTGTGCAGGTGCGGTGCGTCCAGCTCGGTGAGGGCATCGGGCGGCAACAGCTCGGCGTAGGCGGCGCGCCAGGTGGCGGCATGCAGCGCCGCCAGGGTGGGAACGTCCTGCGGTGTCGCCACGCGCACCCGAGCCACTGCCATGCCGCTCACGGTATGCGGTGGCCGACCGGGAGCCGTTTCAGGGCGCTGGCGCGGGACTGTCGGTGCCTGATGGCAGCATCGGTAACCGTGGAGATCGTTGGGCAGGACAGTGCGCGGCGCACTGCGCTGGCCGCGCAAGGCTTCGCCGACCCGCGCCCCACCGGGGCGGTGACCCGGCGGCATCTGCTGCGGGTGCTGGGTCGGATCCGGCTGCTGCAATTGGACTCGGTCACCGTGCTGGCCCGGGCGCACTACCTACCGATGTTCAGCCGGCTGGGTCCGTACCCGAGGGAACTGCTCGACGCCGCCGCCTGGGCGCACCCGGTGCGCCGTCCCCGCCTGCTGGTGGAGTGCTGGGCGCACGAGGCAAGTCTTGTTCCGGTCCACGACTGGCCGCTGTTGCACTCGGGAGCGAAGAACCCCGGCTGGTGGCAACGGTATGGCGAACTGGCGGCGCGAGCTCCAGAGCTGGTCTCGGCAGTGCTGGACGCGGTCAAGGACCACGGTCCGGTCGGCGCGGGCGCCCTGGAGCGGGAGTTGGGTGCTGGGGTCCGGACAGCGTCTGGATCGTGGTGGAACCGGACCGACACCAAACGGATCTGTGAGTGGCTCTTCGGCAGGGGCGAGCTCGTCGCCGGTACCCGGCGGGGATTCGAGCGGCTCTATGACCTACCGGAGCGGGTGCTGCCGGCCGACCTGCTCGGCCGCCGGGTTGACGCCGAGCAGGGCGCGCGAGAGCTGATCGCGCGCTCTGGCGCCGCACTGGGCGTAGCCACCGAAGCCGACCTGCGGGACTACTACCGGTTACCACCGGAGCGCAGCCGGACAGCGGTTACGCAGCTCGTGGAAGCTGGCGAGCTGCAACCGGTAATGGTCCGGGGCTGGCGGGCACCGGCCTACCGGCACCGCGACGCTCGCACGCCGCGGCGGATCACCGGCGCCGCGCTACTGTGCCCGTTCGATCCGCTCATCTGGGACCGGGCGCGCACTGAGCGGCTGTTCGGCTTCCGCTACCGAATCGAGATCTACGTCCCGGAGCACCGGCGCAGCCACGGCTACTACGTGTTCCCATTTCTGCTGGACGGGCAGCTGGTCGCCCGGGTCGATCTCAAGGCCGACCGTTCTGCCGGCCTGCTGCGGGTGCCGGGTGCCTTCGCCGAGCCCGGGATCGCCGACACGTCACGGGTGGTCACCCAGCTCGCCAGGGCGTTGCGTGAGCTGGGCGAATGGCTGGAGCTGGACGGGATCGCCGTAGGGCAGCGTGGAGATCTGGTCACCGCCCTCGGCGCCGCGACCGGGCGTGGCGCCGAGGGCAGGCCGGTCAGGATGGTGCGGCGGTGACCAGCGCATCGCCCGATCCGGTACGGGCCCGCACCCGCACCGCTACGTCGCCCTCGGCGGGCGGGGCGCCGACCGGCAGGTCGCTGCGCGCCCGCCCGGACCCGGAGCTGACGTCCAGCTCGGCCAGCACTCCGGGGTGGATCCCGACTCGCAGCTGCCCCGAACCGGTGGTGAGCTCGAGTCCACCGGCGCTGGCGTCGACCACCGTGAGGTCACCGCTGCCGGTGCGCGCGCTGACGTCGTGCGTGACAGCGCCAAGCCGGACGTCGCCAGAACCGGTGTGCACGGTGCCGCTGCCTCCCGCGCCTTCGACGCTGATCACGTCGACCTCTCCGGACCCGGTCCGAACCCGCAGCTGGCCTAGGACGGTGCCCAACCGGACGTCGCCCGAGCCGGTGCGGACCTCGGCCGCTCCGGTGCAGCGCTGCGCCCGGACCTGCCCCGCTCCGGTCACGACGTCAAGGGCGGCGGCCGCTCCAGTAACGGCGACGTCCGCGGAGCCGCTTCGAGCGTTGATCGACGAGCCCGCCGGTGCGCTCACCTTGATTATCAGCGCAACGGTGCGCAGCGGACCCTCCCGCGGAGTGCGTACCGTCAGCCGCTGCCCGGTGAAGTCGATCACAGTGCGCCGCACCGCCTCGGCCGCCACCGCGTTCAGTGGGCTGGCCCCGGTCTGCTCGCCCAGCCAGTTCAGTAGGCCGCCGATCGCTACATTCCACGGCGGCTGGCTGGTCGGGTCGGGGCGGATCTGTACGCCTATCCCACGGTCCGCGGCGTCGTCGGCCAGGGTGATGTCCAGCCGTCCGGCATCGAGCTCGACAGAGATGTCGATCGGTCCTTGGCACTCGAAGTCCTGCTGCCGAACCACCGATGCGTCGGTGTCGTCGTGTTCCACGAGTTCTCCTCAACGAGATTGGTCAACCTGGGACGTAGCTCAGCCTCGGACCCATCCCTGGACCCGGTTGTGGCCCCGGCGATCGCCAGGGCCCCGGCGCGACTCGTTCCACGGCTCACCGCGCAATGCGCCCGCAACGGCTTGCGAGACCCAGGTGTTCAGGGACACGCCCTGTTCGGCGGCGGCCCGCTCAGCCTGCCCCTTGAGCTGGTCGAACAGCCGCAGGGTCATCCGCCGGATGTCGCCGCTGGCGTCGCCGAAGGAGGTTGTGCCGGGCTCGGAGGGTGGCGGCGGACCATCTGCCCGGGGGTCGGTGCCCTGCATCCCGTTATCGCCCGAGCCGGCGTCGGACGGAGCGGTCACCGCGATCCGCACGTCCCGGCCGTCCAGCCGCACTTCCACCACCCGGTCGTCCAGCGCCGCGGTGACTTCCGCGGCGAGGTCGGACAGCGCAGTCATGATGGCCAAGCGGGCAGCGGGGCCTAGGGCAGCGCTCAGCACGGCCGCGGTGTGGCGGGTCTGCTCGTCGCCCGCCGACGCTGCGGCGGTGAGATCTTCGCGCAGCTGTGAGATGTACGGAGTGAGATCCATGACGTCAAGCATGGCGTCACATGTGACGTCAGTCAAGACGTCACATGTGTCCCAGTACGCTGCGGACGCTCGGAACCGGGGCCGGCTGAGAGGAGTGCACAGTGAGCGCGGATGACACCGGAGTGGATGACGCCGAAGTGAATGAAACCGTGGTGAGCACGGTGGTGTTGCGGGTCCAGCTTGTTGGCAAAACCGAGTTCTTCCCGCCCGCTGAAGTGCCGTGGTCCACCGATGCCGACGGCGGCCAGGCGCTCGCCGAGTTCGCCGGTCGGGCCTGCTACCAGTCGTGGCGCAAGCCCAACCCGGTGACCGCCACGAACGCCGGGTACCTCAGACATATCCTCGAGGTCGGGCACCTGTCAGTGCTCGAACATGGCACGGTCAGCTTCTACCTCACCGGCGTATCGCGGTCATTGACCCATGAGCTGATCCGGCACCGGCACTTCTCGTACTCGCAGTTGTCCCAGCGCTACGTTCCGGAGCGGACCGCTGCGATGGTCGAGCCAGACGTCATCGCCAATGATCCCGAGCTGCACCAGCGGTTCCACGCCGCGGCCCACGCTAGCCAGCAGGCCTATAATCACCTCCTCGCCGGTTTGGAGGAACGCTTCGCCGACGAGCCGAATGCCACACAGCGTCGCAAGCAGGCGCGCCAGGCGGCTCGCTCGGTACTTCCCAACGCCACCGAGACCCGCGTCGTGGTCACCGGCAACTACCGGGCCTGGCGGCACTTCATCGCGATGCGTGCCACCGAGCACGCGGACGTCGAGATCCGTGCGTTGGCCGTGGAGTGCCTGCGCCAGCTGCACAAGGCAGCACCCAACGCGTTCGGTGACTTCGAGATCAGCGCCCTTCCAGACGGTACCGAAATCGCCTCGAGCCCCTTTGTGTCAGAGGGCTGAAGTAGCGTGCAGACATGGACCTCGACGAGGCGCGGGCGGTTGTCGCCGGGCAGCATCACGCGGTGTTCACCACCCTGCGTAGCGACGGCACGCCGCAGATGTCCCCGGTGGCGGCAACGGTCGACGGAGCAGGTCGGGTGGTGGTGAGCACCCGCAAGACCGCGTTCAAGGTGCGTAACCTACGCCGGGACCCCCGAGCGTGGCTGTGCGTGCTGGCGGACGGCTTCTACGGCCGCTGGGTCCAGGTCGGTGGCTCGGTGCGGATAGTCGAGCTGCCAGAGGCGATGGAAGGACTGGTGGACTACTACCGGAGGGTGTCCGGTGAACACCCGGACTGGGACGACTATCGGGCGGCGATGGAGCGCGACCAGCGAGTGCTCCTGCAGGTCGAGCTCACCTCGGCGGGACCCGACCGAGAAGGGTGATGACAGGAGTGGGGGACAAGACGCTTGCCGCCGGCGAGCGGCACGAGCTGTGCGATCTGATGGATCAGCTGGGCCCCGACGCCCCCACGCTCTGCGAGGGCTGGACGACCCGCGACCTGGCGGCGCATCTGGTGGTCAGGGAGGGTCGACCGGCGGCTGCGGCGGGCATTCTGCTACCACCACTGGCTCCGCTGACGGCTCGAGTGCAGCGCAGCACCGCCGAACGGCCCTGGCCAGAGCTCGTCGCACTGGTCCGCAACGGGCCGCCGTGGTGGTCGTTGATGCGGCTGGGGCCGCTGGGCGAGAAGATCAACGGAGTCGAGTTCTTTGTACACCATGAGGACGTGCGGCGAGTCGGGCGGAGGTGGGAACGGCGGCCGGCAGACGCGCACCGTGCCGAGGCGCTGTGGGCGGTACTGTCCCGGCTTGCCCGGCTGTGCTACCGGCGTTCGCCGGTCGGTGTCGTGCTGCGCCGCCCGGACGGCACGGAGCGCGTCGCACGGCGCGGTCGCCGAAGCGTTACCGTCGTCGGTCCGCCCGAGGAGCTGACGTTGCACGCCTACGGCCGTGCTGAGGCGCTGGTCGACGTTGAAGGTGACCCGATGGACGTCCAGCAGCTCCAGGACAGCCAGCGGGGGTTCTAGTCGGCACCGGCGAGGAGTCGCCATCGGTGTGTGCTGGCGGGCAACGGTAGCGTCCACGTATGAGTACTGCGCCGACCTCTGCGTCCGGCCGACCCTTCGGTCGGGTGCTCACCGCCATGGTTACCCCGTTCGCCGCCGATGGTGAGCTTGATCTGGACACCGCGGGCAAGCTCGCCCACCAGCTGGTGGAGCGGGGGTGCGATGGGCTCGTGGTCAACGGCACCACCGGTGAGTCGCCAACCACCACCGATGCCGAGAAGGCGGATCTGGTGCGGGCGGTGGTGCAGGCAGTCGGGGATCGGGCGGCCGTGGTGGCCGGTGCCGGAACCTACGACACCGCGCACAGCGTCGAGCTGGCCAGGCGGTCGGCGCAGGCCGGCGCGCACGGCGTGCTGGTGGTGACCCCGTACTACTCCCGCCCACCGCAGGCGGGGCTCCTCGCGCACTTCACCGCGGTCGCCGACGCCACCGAGCTGCCGATGATGCTTTATGATATCCCGCCGCGCTCGGTGGTGCCGATCGCGAAGGATAGCCTTTACCGGTTAGCGCAACACCCACGGATCGTCGCGGTCAAGGACGCCAGGGGAGACCTCGCTTTGGGCGCGGAGATCATCGCTGGCACCGACCTGGCTTACTACTGCGGGGACGACGCGCTGAACCTGCCGTGGCTGTCGGTGGGTGCGGTGGGGTTCGTCAGCGTCATCGGCAATGTCGTACCCGATCGGCTGCGGACCATGATCACCGCATTCGATGCCGGCGAGCTACGTACGGCACTGGAGGTGCACGTCTCCACCCTGGGCTTGATTCGGACCTTCTCCCTGGCGGGAGGGGTGGCCTTCGGCAAGGCCGCCCTGCGTCTGACCGGGCTTGACGTCGGTGACCCCCGGTTGCCGCAGGTTGCCGCCGACAATGACCAAGTCACCGCGATCGCCTCGGCGCTGGCCGAGGCCGGAGTTCTCACATGAGCACTGTCCCCACCGGAACCCCGCTGCCCGTGCCGGGTGTACCCACCACGGCACCACCGCCGTTGCCCGACGGCGGCCTGCGGGTGGTCGCACTTGGCGGCATCGGCGAGATCGGCCGCAACATGACTGTCTTTGAGCACGCCGGCCGGTTGCTCGTGGTGGACTGTGGGGTGTTGTTCCCGGAGGACGACGCGCCCGGGGTCGATCTGATCCTGCCCGACTTCCGGGCGATCGAGCACCGGCTCGACGACGTCGAGGCGTTGGTACTCACCCATGGGCACGAAGACCACATCGGTGCCGTGCCGTTCCTGCTGAAGTTGCGGCCCGACCTCTCGGTGGTGGGTTCTGAATTCACCCTCGCACTGGTCCGGGAGAAGTGCCGCGAGCATCGCCAGAAACCGCAGCTGGTGCAGGTCGCGGAAGGAGGTCGGCATCGGTGCGGGCCATTCGACTGCGAGTTCTTCGCGGTGAATCACTCCATTCCCGACGCGCTGGCGGTGGCGATCCGCACCCCGGCCGGCCTGGTGCTGCACACCGGCGACGTCAAGCTCGACCAGCTACCGCTGGATGGGCGGCTGACCGACCTCGCCGGGTTCTCTCGGCTGGGCGACGAGGGAGTGGACCTGCT
>QHBZ01000039.1 GCA_003244055.1 Pseudonocardiales bacterium
GAGATCGTCGCTCACGCCGGCCGACTGGGAAAGCGGCGAGTCTGGATCCAGGCCCTGGAAACCGCAATTCACCTCGACGTTCATGCAATGCTGGTCGGTGCACTCCCTGATTTCCGTTTTGGTACGCGCGTCTTCGCTCCAGCGGATCCAACCGCCGAACCGCCACTCCTCGCGCGGTCGCGCATATTATCCGGATTTATGACTACACCCAGACAGGGTGAAGCAGGGCACGTAGAGCGACTATTTGATCGCTCAATGCTATATTACGGCCAGTTGAACGTGCGGAATGCCCCCAACAGACTGATGCGATGCCGACTCGCATGGCCTAGCGTAATGGTTTTCGGAGTGGGTGGACTCGCCACTTCGCCTGTCGTGGAGGTCGGCGATGACGCAGATCCTGGGAATCGACGTGCTCCGCACTCAACTCGCCGGCCGGGTGATCGACAAATTCGATTTCGACTACGACACGGCCCGCGCAGTCTGGAACGGCGGCATCGATCGCCATCCGGCGGTCATCGCCCGATGCACGGGTCCATCCGACGTCGCGGCAGCGATCGCCTTCGCGCGCGAGGGTGATGCGCAGATCTCGGTGCGGGGCGGCGCGCACGGCTCCTGGGGCGCCGCGCAACCCGAGGGCGGCTTGGTGATCGACCTCAGGGACCTCCGCGGGGTATCTGTGGACCCCGGCAGCCGGCGGGCGTGGTGCAGCGGCGGCGCCACTATCGGTGATCTGGACGGCGCCACCACCCGGCACGGCCTCGCCGTCACCGGGGGAAAGATCAGCCACACCGGGCTCGGCGGCCTGGCCCTGGGTGGTGGGCTCGGCTGGCTGGTCCACCAGACCGGGTTGACCGCAGACAACCTGCTGTCCGCTGAGCTGGTGACCGCCGACGGGCGCACTCTGGGCGTCTCGGCCGACGAGCATCCTGACCTTTTCTGGGCCCTGCGGGGCGGCGGCGGCAATTTCGGCGTGGTCACTGGATTCGAGTTCCGGCTGCACGAGATCGGCCGGCTGGTGTACCTCGGTCTGTTCTTCTGGACGCCCGAACACGGCTCCGAAGCACTTCGCATCGGCCGGGAGGTGGCGGCGTCGCTGCCGCGCAATGCCGGGCTTGTCATGGCCGCCGGGCTGGCCGCACCGGACGCGCCCTTCGTCCCCGTGGCGTACCGCGGGACACCCGGGTACGGGCTGATGATTGCCGGATTCGGGTCGGCGCTGGAGCACCACCGGCTGATCGCGCCGGTCAGACAAGCACTACCGCCGCTGTTCGAGTTCGTGACCCCGCTGCCGTACGTCGAACTACAGAAGGCGCTGGACGACACCGCGCCGTGGGGCAGTCACGCCTATGACGAGAGCCTTTACCTTCAGGAGCTGAGCGAGGACGCGATCTCGGTGCTCAGCGAGAACATGCCGCGCAAGAGTTCACTGATGTCGTTCATCACGATCCTCTCGTTGGGCGGCGCATTCGCCGATGTCGGTGAGCAGGAAACCGCATTCGGCGGCAGCCGACTGACCCGGTTCGTGGTCAACGTGACGGCTATTGCCCCGGACGCCGAGTTACTGGCGACCGACCGGGCCTGGGCCAGATCGATGTGGCAGGCATTGGTCCCGCATGCCAGCGGCTCGGGCGGCTACGTCAATGCCATGGCAGACTCTGACGCCGACCGCGTTCGAGCCGCCTACGGTCCGACGAAATACCAGCGGTTGGCTGGGATCAAGGCGCGCTACGACCCGGACAACGTCTTCCGGATGAACGCGAACATCAAGCCGGCACCGTTGCCGAGGTGCCTGACCGGGCGCATCGAGCCGGAGTAGATTCATTACATGGTGGAGCTGTTGCACACCGACCGGCTCCTGCTGCGCAACTGGTCGGCCACTGACGCCCAGGCAGCGCTGAAAATCTACGGCCATGACGATGTCAGCCGGTGGCTGCACGACTCCGAGCGCGTCCCCGACGCAGCTACCATGCAGGCGGTGCTGCAACGCTGGGACGCCGAATGCAACGACATGGCGCCCGGAACCGGCCGATGGGCGCTGACTCTGCGCGGCGGCGGCCCGCTGGTTGGCGGGATCAACCTACTACCGATGCCGGTGCCCGAGGCGGACGTCGAGATCGGTTACCAGCTGGCGCCGGAGTACTGGGGCCGCGGTTACGCCACCGAGGCCGCCCGGGCGCTGGCGCACCGGGCCTTCCGGCATTCGTTGGTCGAGCTGTTCGCATTGGTCGCGCCGCACAATGTGCGGGCAGCGGCCACCGCGCGACGGATCGGGATGGAATGGGTCGGCGAGAGCGACAAGTACCACGGGACACAGCTGCAGGTGTTCCGGCTGCGGCCCGACGACCTCACCCGCGCGGGTCAGAAATAGACCCGGGTGACCCAGTCCGCCACGCAACCCGGCTTCGCGCCGCCGTCGATCTGCAGTGTGGCGCGCACGACGAGCTGCAGCCCGCCGGTCACCTCGGTTGCCTCGGCGAGCGCGACCTCGGCGCGCACGGTGGACCCGACCGGCACCGGAGCGGGGAAACGCAC
>QHBZ01000040.1 GCA_003244055.1 Pseudonocardiales bacterium
CCATAGAGCAGCCACACCGGGCAGCGCGGTGAGCAGGGTGTGACGCGGAGTTGGGCGTGGAGCCGGTGGGCGTGGTCGCGGTGGGCGTCACTGGTGTGCTCAGTGAGGCCAGCGGCCTGTCCGATGCTTTTGGCTAAATATTTCGTGAGGTAGCCGACGTGGCGACCAGCGTCCTCTGGACCGACAACTTGTCCGACCACGCCAGCGCGGGATCCACCACCCCACGTCGACTCCTTGTAACCTGCACCTGAAAGGTGTCCCTTCCTCGCAGCGACACGGTCCCTCAACAACCCGTATCATCACAGCTCAGGGGTATCTTTCACCCTCCCGACACCTCCCAAATCCTTGATCATAAAAATCGGGGTGAATACCCCAGGCCTGGTGGTCATCACCCGGGACCTGCCGGCGATATGGCGTCGAGCAGCGGTGGCCCCAGCCGGCGCGGTCGTGGCTGCTGGTTGCTTCCTCGGTGACTCCGCGTGAGCGGCTCGCGGTACCTGCGCCAACTCCGCTTCCGGCTTGCTGTAGGCAACCGGGGTGAGGTCAATGACTTCCGTCAACACGCGCCGGACACCGGCCTCGTATGCAGCGAGCACTTCGCGCGCGCGGGGCGTGTCGATGAAATCGTTGAACATGAAAATTCCCTCATGGGTGCGGAAATACCACGTGCGCGCATCGCTCGTGTTTGCCACCCCCATAACCATGGTCTGGTTCCACCTCTCGACATGCGCCGCGCCCGGGAGCTTGCGGTAGTCGATGTACGAGAAGTGGGTCTGCGGTTTGAGGTTGAAAAAGCTGTTGAGCGGCAGGTATTGCGTACCGAGATGCATGAACAGCGAGGCCACGGGTAGATCGGCCGCTGTGAGCGCTGTCCGGAAAGCTTTGTGTGCTCCTGCGAGCACCTCCGTAAACTTGTCGACGCCCGCCAGCGGGACTTCCAGCGGCACGATGTTGACGAACCAGCCGACGGCGTTCTGCCACTCGGACGATCGGCGCTGTGCAATGGGCATCACGACGCGCAGCACGTCGGCTCCGCCGATCTCGTGGAGGGCGATCCCATCCACGGCCAGAAGCCCGGACACGACGCTCGCGCTTCTTGCGCGACACATTCGCTCGAAAGCGTCGGCCTCGTAGGAGTCGAGAACCTGGATGACGTCGAGTAAGGCTGGGTGCCATTCACCCTTCTTCGTGTTCAGTTCGACGGGAAACTCAGTGAACACGTGGCCATTACGTCGCACGAAGCCGCGCCATAGCTCGATTCGCGGGTCTTCCGGTTCCACTTTCTCCTCATCGACGTATTCCTGCGTTGTGTAGTCGAGATAGCTACCGACCTCCGGCAACTCCACCGGTTCATCGGCTACGGTGGCATCGTAGATCGTACCGAGCTCATTCGCTTTGATGGCGCAGGAGAAACCGTCGGTCACCAGATGATCGCAAATGATGTACGCAACTGATTTCTCCTCACCAATAACGACCCCCATCAACATCACCGGACCTTTGTTGGTGTCGATCGTCTTGTCGATTCGATCGAGCAACGCCTCGCGCAGCGGCTCGACACGGTCGAATACGCCAAGCTCGGTCTCCTCGAACACTACCGCATCGGGATGGAGTACGTCGCATTGGAGAAGCCCAAAAAGTCCCTGTGTCCCGTCGGGATCCGGGTTCATGCGGAACTCCGAACGCAGCGTTTCGTGGCGAATAACAAGGTGACGAAACGTCGTGCGCAGCGCGTCCAGATTGATATTTCCCGCGATTTCTACGGTCGTCGCGAGCCAAATTGCCTGCCTACCTTCGTGCCGGCGAGAATGCCATTCTATGAAATGATAATAAAGTTCTTGGGAGAACGACGGACGTTTGGTCGCTTCGATCGCGACCGTCGCGGAATCCGCCTTCGAGGAAGGTCGAAGAACCCACTCGATCACGCGCCCAGACGGCAGATCCAGGTCCACAAACGGTACCATCTTCAATGGGGTCCACCCTCATTTTCACTTCCTCAATCATTGAGGAGCTCGACAGATCGCCATTAGAAAAGATATGGCCACGGTAGTCACGTCAGCGACAATCGCCCGGGACACTACCACCCAATCGAGCAGGACACAATTATCGTTTTTGCCCCTAAATAGCCAAATCGGGCTTGGGCCTAGATCATTCACGCTGATCCACAACTTCATGATCGTCTGTATTTCGGGGCGTGATCGGCGCAGACAGTGGTCTTGGGTATGGCGGTGGTCCCGAGGGTGCTCGGGTGGGCGCCAGTTTCCACGGTTCGGCTGGTTGGTGCTGGTTGGTGGTGGGGGTGTCAGGCGGGGTGCAGGGTTTGGAAGCGTTCCCAGGCGGTGGCGAGGTTCTGGGCCCAGGCCCAGCCGGGTGGGACTTTCAAGGTCTTGCGTCTGGCGTGGGTGACGAGGCGGGCCGGGGCGGACAGGAGCCGGAACCGCAGGGTCTTGGTGCCGGCTTTGGCGAGGTCGCCGTCCAGGGCCAGGTGGCGCAGCCATGCGGTCAGCGACGTGGCCAGCGCGGCGAGTTGGAGCCAGGCGGCGTTGCGGTCGTAGTCGGGCAGGTTGCGGGCGTCGCAGGCCTTGAACTGCTTCCGGTCCTCGACGTGGGCCTGGGTGCGGTGGCGGGCGTCGAGCCACTGGGTCTGCCCGGTGAGCGTGTTGGTGGCGAACGCGCCGTACTCCCAGTCGGCGTCCTCGCCGACCTGCGCGTCGGGGTCGCAGACACCGTCGGCGTCCAGCGCCTGGCCCCAGTCGCGTTGGCGCAGTTCGCTGATCGCGCCCAGGTCCGCTCGTCGACTGGCCAGCCGATGGAGTGCTCCACCCGATGGCCCCGGTTTCCGTGCGCCGCAGCGGTGTTCAGGGCGGTGAGGTGGTCGACGATGTCACGCAGGAGGAGATCTTCGGTCCCGGGGATGGGGCCTCGGACACCACGATGCTGCGCGTGTTGGACGAGCTGGCCGGGCGGTTGTGCGCCGATGGCCTGCCGGGCCGGCGGCTGGCCATTGCCACCCGGCGGGCGGGATCGCGCAGTCTCTCTCGCAGATCACATACGTGCTCGGGATCTTGTGCCAGCTAGCTTGGGTCAGCGGCTGCGACACCGCCGCGAGCGATTGATGGCCAAGCCGAGCGATTGCCGCATCAGCAATAAGGGGGTCGACGTCGCCGTAGAAAATCTCGCGCGGTCGAAGCGGATCAATGTACCCCTCGGCCTCGTGCATCTCCCACCATGGCGGTGGCGTGCCGTGTCCCACGCCGAAAAGCGACTCGCCTACGTCGAGCTGGAAGACACAGAGGTAGACCAGGCGCCTCACCTTGCCCATGCCCGCCAACGCCTCGGTGACGGGCGCACCGCCGTAGGAATGGGCACAGACAACCACCGGTCCGTCCACCTCTGCGACAACAGATCGAACGATCGCGGCATCCTCATACAGATCCCCGAGATTAGACGGATCGCTGCCGCTACTCGACAGGGCGACCGTGCGCACCTCAACGCCACTGAGCTGCTCCATCAGCAGCTCCCAGCACCACGGGCCATGCCAAGCCCCGTGCACAAGAACAAGGGTCAGAACTGAAGTCACGACCGCCTCCCCCTGCTCGATGCCCTCACCACGGCACGCCGCGTGGACCTAAGGCGGAGTGTTCCCGATTTTATTGACACTGGTTTAGGCTGCCAGGTCGGTTAGTTTCCTGTATCCTAGTTCGTATTCGTTGGGTGTCAAGTAGTCGAGAGTGGAATGTCGCCGACGGCGGTTGTAGTAGCCTTCGATCCAGATGAAGGTGTGTTGCCGGACTTCGGTGATGTCGTTCCATGGGCGGATGTGGATGAGCTCTTTTTTGTAGGTCGCGAAGAACGACTCGGCGACGGCGTTATCGTAGCAAGTGGCGCGTCGTCCCATGGAACGGCGTACGCCGTTGATGGCGCAGAAGTCGGCGAATTCCTTCGCTGTGTATTGGCACCCGCGATCACTGTGGAAAATCACCCCGGTCGGGGGTGTGCGAGTGAGTAGCGCGGCTGCGAGAGCGTCGATGACGAGGCTGGTACGCAGGTGGTCGGCAACGGCGTAACCGACCACCTTGCGAGAGTGCAAGTCGATCACGGTATA
>QHBZ01000041.1 GCA_003244055.1 Pseudonocardiales bacterium
GCTGGGGCGAAGCCCCGTTAGTAGTAGTACGGGGCCGGGCCTGGGGTTGGCCTGTCCGGCGGTGAGGGGCCAAAGCTAGGTGCCCCGTGGCACCCGGTCATCGGGGATCGTCCCCTAACACGGCAGACCGAATTAGGGGATTGACAGCAACCCCCGATTGGGGGATGGATCTTGCCGGGAGACCTCGCCACCAGCGGGGCACTGGTTGAAGATTCGCTGATGCTTCACCCGGGTAGCTGCGGCCCAGAATTGGTGCGGTGACTTCCGCCGCCAGCCGGCCCCGTAGCGGCCGCTGGGGGTTGGTCGTCCTGCTCACCGGCATTGGGGCTCTGTGGACTGCTTGCCGACCTGCTGTTCGTCGCGGTCTTCCCAACCAAACGTGAAGATTGCCATCGACAGGTCGGATCGGCCGGCCTGGATGCGGGCACTGGCCTACGGACGACTGCCGCTGCAGTCCCGCCGGTGATGTGGGCGCTGCTGGGGTACCGCCGTGACGCGGTCAGAACCAGCCTGTAACGCGCGGCGCATCCCACCGCTCATCGTCGGCCAGCACGGCGCCCTGACCGCTCGACGAGTCAGTGCCTGACCGCTCGGCGCGCCGGCTCCTGCATCGGGCGCATGCGACACAGCATCGCCATTACAGGGTTTGCCCCAGTCGTGGCCTTACCGTTACTTTCCGGCGGTCGCAGATCATGACCTGGTCGCGAGCGGGATCGTTCCCGTTGCCCCCGAACTTGGGACGACTCCTGTCTGGCCCCTGCACCAGGTCCCCGGCTCGGAAGGACCGACCGTTGGCGCGTCACCGCTCCCCTCGCGGTCGCCGACCCCATCCCGAGCGTGCATTTCCCCCTACGCCCGACCCCAAACCTCGCGGCACGCATCGCATGCCCCGGCCAGGCCCCGTGCTGCGCGGTCGGGCGGTGACCGCGGCGGTCGCTGCTGGTGCCCTGGCCGTGGCCGGTCATACGATGCAGGCCACGACAGCGGGACAATACAAGCAGGTGGCCGAGGTCGCGCCGACCGCACTGACCGGCCCGTCGTTGGCATCCGAGGTTCTGCAGCTGGACCTTACCCGTGATGCCCCAACCGGAGTGGCCGCTCTGCGCCGCGCTGTCGAGCGGGCGGATCGGGCGGCGGCTTACCAGGAGGCCCTAGGAACCCGCCTCGGGCGGCCCTACCAAGCCGGCAATAGCCATAGCTTGGACGGCTGGATCGCCAAAGCGCTCGGGACAATGGGCCTACCCCAGGCCCTCGCCCCCGGGGTCAAGCAAATCATCATGTACGAATCGGGCGGCAACCCGAACGCGATCAACAACTGGGACAGCAACGCGAAGGCGGGCATCCCCTCGCAGGGTCTCATGCAGACCATCCCGAGCACCTTCAGAGCCTGCGTGCTGCCCAGCCTGGCCGACCGCCCGATCACCGATCCGGTGGCCAACATCACCGCTGGGATCCGCAGCATGATTGCCCACCATGGCCTCAGCACCGTTATGAACGGCGGACGGCGGGACGCCAACGGCAACTACATCGGCTACGGCGGCGCCGGCTGCCCCTCCTATAACCTCAACGACTACGCGTCCCAGCTACGAAACCTATGGACATACGAGCCGCTGCCCGCCCTGTAGAGAGAGGAAGCGGCTCTTTCCCGTCCAGGTCGAGACGGCGTTGGCCCGGCGGATGTAGTCGCGGTTCATTGCCGCAGGTTGTACCGCGGGAACCCGCATCGGGGTCCGCTGACGTACGAGGCGGTCGCGCAGCTCGCGCTCCTGGGGGTTATCGGTTCACCGGGCCGCCGGAGCCGCACGCTGCTCGGACGTTCTGTCTGGGCGCGCAGGGCCGACTGCAGATCGCGGCCTTGTCGAGGTGTCCGTAGATCGGTGCGGGCTTTGAAGATCGCGACGATCTCAGCGACGGTCTTGTCCCGAGTGTCGTAGAGCTGCTGCATCGGCTGGACTTGGTGGCCGCTGAGTTTGGGCTTTGCGGCCCCCTTGCGGCCGGGGCAAGGGCGGCGGCGAGACCTTCCCTCGTGTCGGCGACGATCAGGTCCCGCCGAGCTTCCTGTTCGACCACAGCATCCTCGTCACCGGGGAGATCGACCGCACCTCGGGCTTCGAGCCCGGATTCCCGCCCCAACAGGCGCTGCGCGACGGCCGGTGGGAACCCGACCCGCTGGTGCTCGACGACCAGGCACTGATCGCGCACGTACGGGACAAGGGCCTGGTCGTGCTCACCGGCTGCGGCCATGCCGGCATCGTCAACATCACCCGGTACGCGCGCCGGCTCACTGCCCTTGACCATGTCCACGCCGTCATCGGCGGGTTCCACCTCGGCGGCGCCATCTTCGAACCGCTGATCCCACGCGTCTGCGACGAGCTGGCCGCACTGTCCCCGGACGTGATCGTCCCGGCCTGCTGCACCGGCTGGGCGGCGCAGCAGGCTCTCGCTCAGCGCTTCCCCCTTGCGTTCATCCCCAACACGGTGGGAACGCGGATTGAGCTGTAACCGTGGAGACGGCATTGTCGTCGCCACGGTCTACTCGAAGCGCAGCCAGACGGAGACATGCCGCCGCCGACGAGGAGGTAGTACAGGTTCCGGGCACCGTTCCCGGTCGCCGACTTGCCAGGAGTGAACACCATTCCTCTGCCCACTGGTTCGCAGCTGGAGAACTGTGGGTCAGAGCGTCAACTACACGTCCACCGCCGCGCCCGCTGCTAGCGTCGACAGCGAGTCGCTGAACAGATCCATAGCGTATCGGTGCAGGACGCTCCCGTAGCTGATCCGGGTGGCCCGAAGCTCGGCGAGCTTGACAGGGGACGGGCTTCGCGAGAGCGCGAGGATCTTGACCGGACCGCCAGCTTGCGAGACGAATGCCGTCAATGCGGCCTCTTCCCACAGAGCGATCGGGAACACTTATCGTCTCCCCCGGGCTACGGCACCGCGACCACGAATTCCGACCTCACGTCAGTGCGGTCGAGGTCCGGCGTGGAGCCTGTGTGCGATCGTTTCGACTGCGTCGATGACCTCCTCGAGGGGACGAGCGGCGTCGATCTCGGCCGTGGCGGTCTTGCGCAGGAGCGGCTCCACGGTGCGCAGGTCCTCGAGGATGCGTGCCCGGTCGGCGGGATGCTTGCCGAAGTCGTTGGTGACGCGCCCATTGATCCATGCCAGCAGGACGTCGGGCGGAACGCTCAGCACGACCACGGCATCGAATCCGCCGTAGAAGCGACCCTGGTTCGCGACGCAGCCGGACACAACCAGACAGCCGGAGAACCTCTCCGCCAGCAGGCGCCATCTTGTTCCGGCAGCAGATCCGCCCGCGTGACATCGCGTGGCAGGGTGGCTGGGCCACCCTGCCGTGAGGGGCCGATGCGTGGCATTGTCCGCGCCGGAAGGAGCACCACCATGAGCACGGCGACCCACCCTGCGGACCGGCAAGATCTGCCACGTGTCGCACCGGGGAGCCTGCCGGGTGCCGGGGCCAGGCTGTCAGCTGGCCCGGTAGCGACAGCAGCGGTCACGCCCAGCTCCTCGGGTGGACAGGTGTCACGCTGATCACCCTGGTGATCCTGAGCTCCGTCGTCATTGCCGAACCGATCAACTCGAAGTTCCGGCGACTCCGCGAGGGTCAGGTTCCTGCCGCCGCCGAGCATTATCGCACTCACTGGCGCCGCTTCCATGCCATCCGCAACATCGCCGGCATTGCCGGCTTTGCCTGCCTCGCGGCCGCCGCAGTCTGATCTGAGCGCCTCTCAAGTCTCGGGTGACCCATTCACGGCGCACCATCCGCGCATGAGTCAGTAGACGCTGGCTGTGTCCGAACCAATACCCACATGGTCGCGTAGATGACGAGGTAGCAGGCCGCTGCTACGGACCCGCATTTGATGGCGAGCCACGCCAGTTCCGTCGCGGTCATCACGACTTCACCGCCTGGTCAAGGTGGTGGTCATCTCGCCAGCCGTAGGTGCCACCGAGGTCGGGTTTGTCGATGCGGACCCCGATGTGGTCCATCTTGTGACCGTCCGCGAGGACGCAGCGGTAGCGCCATTCGCCCCACGCGCCGTACTCCGCCACGATGTCGGCGCGGAGGGAAACGGTATCAGCCGTCCACTGTGGCTGCCCTCAATCCCACAAAGCGAGCACAGTGGGCCGGTGAACTCAAGCGGTGGGATCTGTGGCGCGTTCATGACCTGCTCCCGTCCATGTTGGGCGCCTCGACGTGGAAGTCCTGTCCGAGCGGTTCCGGGGCCTCGATGGGCCGGTTACCACGGGTGATCGTGCACGTGAACGCCGCGAGTGGCGTCCGCGCAGGCCGGCGGCGCACAGGAGACACCACACGCGCTTGCTGCGAGCCGCCAGCCGCGCCCGACCAGCTCGGTCCAGACTCGGCGCACGCCGGGGTTGCCGTGCAGGTCGTGGGCCGCGCGGATCTCGGCGGTGAGCTCGACTTCAGTGATCGCCCCGTACTTCACGGCTGTTCCTTCGCGAACCAGGCGCCTGTACTCATGCCCGCATACGGGGGCGATCCGCACGGTGGCCTCGTGGGGCAAGTCCTTGATCTGCAGTTGGTCGTCGACTGAGGGCGCCGGCAGCTGATTGGACATAGCGGGCTCCTTTGTGGGTTATTCCTCACCAAGATCGTCAGCCTTTGCGACGTGTGGGGTGCAGGCCAGGTTGGTCAACGAGGCCTTCAGCCGCTGCTGCAGGAAGGTGAACAGGTTGTTCGCCGCTGCCGGGTCCGGGGAGGGAGCCTGGATGGTGAACGGTCGATCGAGGCGCAGTCGCCTCGGAGCAATCGTGGCCAGGTTGCGGCAGTACGTCTTCGCCGCGGTGTCGACCGCAGAATCTAACGGCGGCATGTTCACACCAGCTCGGTACAGGTTGACCTTGGTCACGCTCGGTTTCCCGTTGACCTGCGCCATCGGATCATTGGGCGGGATGAATGCCATCGGCGGCGCCTGCGCGGCCGCGGCCTGCAATTCGTTCAGCGCCAACGACGGTGCGGGTGCGCCGCCTGCGGTGACGTCCGGGGCCTTGAACGGCTGGCAGCCCAGCGCCGGGTCGATGAAGGTGCTCAGCAGTCCGTTGTCGCTGGCGTTTTTGAGGACGGTAGTTGCCGGCAGCGCCGTGGCGTTCGCCGCGTCGTTCTGCGCGGTGCGCCCGTTGCGCAGCGCTAGGTAGCTGGTGGTGAGGTTGTCGCTCTGATCCTGATCGACGACCGTGAAGTCACGGGTGCTCGGGCAGGGTTGGCCGTCGCGGCCCGTACCTAACGGGGGCACCTTCAGCTTGCCAGCGCTGATCGCGGCGTTGGCCGCACGGAAGAACTCTGGGGCACCGCAGTAGGCGAACTGCCCAAACGGCGAGCCGGGCAACCCGTTGACACAGCCGTCGGTGGCGCCGCGCAGGGTCAAAGTGGTGCCCTGGAAACCGAACCACAGCCCGACCACAGAGCCCGTGGGCAGTTTCGGCACGACCGGCGGGGCCGCCGGCTGGGTGCCCCGGTCGATGACCAGCGGCCGGTAGATCGACAATGCGCCCGTCGCTGGATCGATGATCGTGGCTTCGACGAACGCCGACTGCTTGGCGTTGACCTCGTGGCACGCCCCGTTGCGGCGATTTGTCGCCACCAACTGGTAGGGCGTGGCCAAGCCCTGCGCTGTCAGTGGCGCATCTGGGACGATCAGCGTGCAGTTCGGGTTGGGCGCTTTACCTCGCCCACCATCAGGCGCGGCCTGCCGGTTGCGGTGGCGCTCGTTGTTCCGCTCTCGGCCAGCCGGATTTGGGTCTGGTTCGGGCTCGGGGTCGGGGTCGGCGGCTAAGACCGGGATTTGGCCGTTCGTCAGAGTGACAGGAGCGTCGCTGGTCGAGTCTGCGGCGCTTCCCGGTGCCGCCGTCTCGGGGCTGGCCTGGGCCTGCCAGGGCGCAATGATCGCGATCGGCAGCGCGGCCGCGACGGCGAACAGTCTCCATCCGACGAAGCGTGGTGTGCGGGGAGGCACCAACGCCACCTCTCTCGAGTCAGTGAGCGGGGCAGTGGCCACCGCTTCGCCAGTCGGCACACGCCCGTGCGCAGGGCGCTGGGTGCGGGCAGGCCGAACGGGGGGTGTACTGCCGGGACGTACCTGGCCGGGACCGTCGCTGCTGCGGCTGGAGTCCTGGTAACAAGCCATCGCCGCGGCGCACACTATGACGCGTAGTAGCCCGCTGGTCGGGACCTGAGAACTCTGGGCACTCGACGGCGCTCAGAGGTCCTTCCCCGCGCCGAAGAGCCGCGTCTTAGCTCCAAAGGCCGCGGCCTGCCGCCGTTTGCCAGGAGCCGTCCTCAGGCGAGCCACCACGGCCCGGCACTCCCGAACGTGTCGGGGGCGTCGCCCCTCGCCCCGGTTGTCTGAGCTGACGATCACGCGCCAAGATGGCGTGTGAATCACCGCCGACACCCGTGACTCCTTCACATGGAGAGCCTGACGAACACCACTTGCCGCACCCATGGCATTGGCACGACTATTGCCGCATAGCGATGATCGGTCGGCAAGGCAGACTCAGTGGACAGCGGTTACGAGGTGTACTGCATCGCGGATCCGTTGTTTTACTATTCGGTGTCCGGGGCCAACCGGTTGGAGCCATTCGATTCGGTGACAGTCCGGTGCCCGATGGGCGGGAACGGCGGTTTCTCGAGAAT
>QHBZ01000042.1 GCA_003244055.1 Pseudonocardiales bacterium
CCGCCCCTGGCCACCACCTCTGACCAGCGGAGCCCCAGAGGGTCGTCCGCGATGATCTTTCATCCATCTTCTGTCCAACTGTCCAATTCCGCCGCTTACACTCGCCCACATGGCACGCAGCAAGCAGCCTCCGAACGATGTCCCAGCCGGTCGCTCGTAGATCGCCAACGCGATCGGTCTCCCGAGCCACGATCTACCGGCACACTGACGTCGTCACGGCGGTCGGTGTCGCCGCGCGCGCGTTCGGCCGATCTAGCTACCATGGCCCACCGCTCCGCTGAGGGACGGAGAAGCTGGATCGCCATGCGCTGTCGCACGAGGGTCGCTCTCACCGTCGCGGCCGCCTTTATCCTGGGCATCATCGGCTGCGGTGCGACTGAGTCATCGTCTGTTCGCGAAGCCACGGTCGCGCCAGCTGCCGTCCCGGCTCCAAATCCACCTGCGCCGCCCCCCGATCCCCCTGCTTCGCCGCCCGATCCCCCTGCTCTGCCCCACGAGTTCGTTGCGCCCGCCGCACCAACCGGGTTCGAGATGTCCGGTCCGGCGTTCGACATCAAGGCCGACGTCTGCCAGATGAAGTACGTCCGGCCACTCGACCCGCCAGGCGACCAGAAGCACACGGTGTGCTGGGTGCAGAAGGGCTTCGGCGTCGCACCCGGCAGCGACTCCGGCGGCACGAGCTACATCCTCGGCCACGCGTGGGCGAAGACCCCACTGATCTTCAACCCGTTGTCCGAGCTCGCGATGCAGGAAGTCACCGGGCAGAACCCCGAGATGCAAAGCAGCGTCCCGACCTTCCCAGTAAAGGCGATCAATGGGTATAAAATCGTGCTTCGCACACCGACCGGCACCCTCACCTATACGGTCACACGCGTGTTCGCCGTCCCGAAAGCACAAGCTGGAGACGTGAAGTCCCTGGTGGCCAATACCCCGAACCGAGTGGTCGTCATCACCTGCGGCGTCAAAGGGGGCGTCGACGTCGACGACAATATTGTCGTAGACGCCTACCTGACGTCCTCGACGGCAGGATGAAAGTCGGGTGGGTGTTGGTAAGACAAGATGCGGATAATCACGACTGAGTTGTCGGGATAAATGGTCGCAGATCCACGACGCCCGCATCGGTCCACACCCCATCTCATGCAGTGCAGCCGTTTATGTTCACGTCGGGAGGCAGTGGGATGACCGCAGGACCAGAAAACCGGCTGCTGGACGGGCTGAAGATGCGTGCCGATCAACAGCGGCATGCCCGTTCGTGGTAGACCGGCCCAGGCCGGAGGCAGGTGAGCGGCCGGTACGACAAACGTGAAACCCGCGTGACGTGCTCGCTGAGCCTTCATGTGGGATCGCGATGGCTGCTCGGCCGATCAGCCGAGCACTCGATGTGGGCTGCAGTGGCGGCGAGACGCTCGCCGAGGCGGCCAGGCTGTTGCCAGACGCTGAGTTGGTCGGCACCGATGTCGCCGATTATCTCTCCCGCACTGAGCAGCAACGCATTCAAGCTCTGCTCAACGTCGATGAGGGCAGGTTCAACGAGCTCCACGCCGACGGCTATCTGTTATGCAACCCGACCGGTGCCGTATGGGCAAAGCCGAATATCTCCGGCGTCTCACCTCCGCCCTTGTCTACAAGTGGCTCGCCCCAATCACGAGCCGTTAGTCCTGCTGTCCCGACCGGGCGGCGGTGCTGGCCCCGCCGTCGGTGCGGTTGGTCTTGGTGAGCTTGATTCAGGTTATGAACCAACGGTAGCCCTGGTCATCTCACGAGTCAGGTACCGATCGATGCATTGGCAAGTCGATCCACCCTTTACTCGCCTCTTGATCGCCGTTCGCCGCGACGATCTTCTCGACGCCGTTCCCGACGATTGGCTGCAACAGCGGATCGACGCCAGCAACCGACCCCTCGAAACCGAAATCCGGGCGATCACCCGAGCCCTGCATGGGACCATGAACGCGCGCTCCGTCGCAGCGGTGACCCGCGCGATCGTCTTCTTGCCCTACAGCGTCACCCGCCACTACGCGGGTGCACATCGGTTGCCCGGGTGGCTCGCCGATGATGTCGCAGCCGACGCTCGGTGGCTGCTGCAGGCCCGCCGATGAGACGCCCGCCGGGACTGCACCGGGTCCTAGCTCGGACGGTGATCACCAGATGGTGCCCGGCTGAGGTCGACGACGCAGAAGGGGTTGCCGTCTGGGTCGGCGAGGACCACGAAGTCTGGTTCCGGCGGATACAGGTCCCAATCGAGCCTGCGTGCCCCAAGTTCGACGAGCCGTTCGACTGCGGCTTCTTGCTCGGCGGTGCTGTCGACGAACAGGTCGAGGTGCAGGCGCGGGTGTGCCTCGACGGGGGACTCGCTGCGCTGCAAGCCCAGCGCTCGGCCGGAACCGTCAGCGTGGTGCAGCGTCATCCAGTTGTCGCTCTGCCACTCGTCGGAGGCCACCAGGTCGAGCGCGGCGGTCCAGAAGGCAACGGCGCGAGGCATGTCGACCACACCGATCACCGCGATCCCGAGTCTGAGCATGACCTCGAAGCATAGGGCGGGCGCCCGCTCAGATGCTGGGCCAGTGCCAGCCCAGGCGAGCCCGATGGGTGGGCACCAGGAGGTCGGGGAGTGTAACGAGGGTGAAGGTGTGGAGCGTCGGTAGAACGTCCAATAACTCCAGTGCTCTGGGTTCTGGCGCTTCAGTGCGGAGGCGGCGGCACCTGGTTCACGGCGTCGAGCAGGGCCTGGTTGAAGACGTTGACGTCCTTGCTCTGGGCGAACGTCGCGATTGCGTCGTAGAAGCCCTGCTGGAACTGCGCGAAGGCTTTCGCCGCGGACTGCTGGTACGAAACCGCCGAGCTCCAGGCTCCCGTTGAGGGCCTGCTCGGCATACTGGATCGTGAACGTCCAGGTGCACACCTGGGTGGCGATGTTGAAGAACTGCGCTATGACGCCGAATCGGTAGCGTCGGTTTCCCCAGAGCCGCCCAATGATCTCGCCGCGCGGCCCTACACTGGGGCTTGCCTGCGGAAATTCCTCCCGGATCGTCGGAGCCTTTTGGCTCCGCGGCCTGGATGGTGCGCAACTGCTCGGGCGTCACCGAGGCGCGGTCGATGGGCGAATTCAGCTTGGGTAGGACCAGGACGGTGGCGAGTAAGACCCCGATATTGGTGCCGACTGGGTTGAACGCCTGCGCCAGGTTCAGTCGCCGGGTGCTGTTGGCTTCCGGGCCCATCGAGATGACAAAAGGATTTGCCGACGTCTCCAGAATCGACAACCCGGCGGCGAGCGCAAACAGCGCCACCAGGAACACTGAGTACGTCATGATTTTGCTGGCCGGGTAGAAGAACAAGGCCCCCAGCGACGCCAGGCCGAGTCCAGTCAACAGTCCGGTCTTGTAGCCGAACCGCTGATTGATGAACGCCGCCGGGAGGGCGAGCGCGAAGTAGGCCCCGTAGTAGGCAAACTGCACCAGCGAAGCCTGGAACGTGCTCATCGTGAAGGTCCGCTTGAAGGCCGCCACCATGGGCGCGGTCATGTCCGCGGCGATTCCCCATGCGGTGAAGCAGCAGATCACGACGGCGAACAGCACGATCATGTTCTGGTAGACCAACGGATGGGTGGATCGGTCCGACGCAGCGGTCGCCCGACCCGCGCCTGCCCAGCTCGCGTCGGCCGGCTGCTCGGTTGTGCTCATCGCGGCTCTCCCTTCGCGGACCGATGTGCCGGGGTCACGTCCCGTGGCGGACGTCAGTGGTAGAAGCGCCCGTCGCGTCGCGGGCGTAGTCCCGGGCCGCGAGCAGCGCATCGACCTCGGCTCGTGTCGGCGGGTTGGCACCCGGCCGGGAACATGTGATCGCCGCGGTCAGGGCCGCCGCGTCCACGACGCTGACCAGGGTCGACTCGTCGATCGCCGATAGCGCCTCGCGGCGCGAACCGCCGATCAGGTCGGCCCGGTGCAGCGCCTCGAGAAGCCCGGAGGTGAAGGAATCGCCCGCGCCGACGGTGTCCACCAGGTCGATCGGCGCGGCCGGTCGGTGCAACTCAAGGCCTGCGGAGACGGCGTAGACCCCCATCCCACCGCGAGTCACCACCACAAGGGCCGGTCCTAACCCCAGCCAGTCCTGTGCCACGAGCTCATCGGGCTGGTCAGGATAGAGCCACCGAAGGTCTTCGTCGCTGACCTTGACAACGTCGGAAAGGGCAACCAGACGCTCGGTGCTCGGCCGCGCCCGCGCCGCGTCACCCAGCAGCGCCGGCCGTACATTCGGGTCGTAAGAAATAGTCACCCGACCCCTCGCGCGCTCCCGCTCGAGCAGGTCCACGACGTTCACATTGCCGGGCGAAAGGGCTGTCGCCAGCGAACCGGTGTGCAGGCAGCGGGTCTCGATCGGCAGGGGCGCGAGTGCGGGCATGTCCCATTCGATCCGGAAGTCGTACGACGCGACGCCCGCGGCGAGCGTCGCAATGGCGAGGCTGGTCGACATGCCCTGAGCGGGACCTCCGTTAACCCGGACGCCGCTGGCCTGCAGATGCTCAAAGATCATCTCACCAAGCTCGTCGTGCCCGATGCGCGTCATGAGAGTCACCGGAACACCCAGCCGCGCAAGACCGAGCGCGACGTTAGCCGGGCTTCCGCCCGGATGGGCGACGAACGTCCGACCTCCGCGCTGGCCGACCAGGTCGACAAGCGCCTCGCCGACGACAACAAACATGCATCAGTACATACCCGCTGGACCGGGCACCTGACACCACCAGGGGACTGTTCTTGACCGAATACAGGCAGAGAGCTGTTGTGGGCGCTGTCACGGCAGCAATTCGCCGCGTGTGGGTTCAACACGATGACACCACTTCGGACTTCACCTACCCCGGCGATGACGGAGGCCTGGTGTAGCCTAGAGGAGACCACGCGCACGAGCTACTGCGTTGCAATTGAGTAGTTCCTCAAGCCGGAGCAGAGAAGGTGGTCGTGACCCGCCCGAGATAACGTTCCAGTTGCTCGACGGGACGTATACCGCCACGCGCGCGGATGAACTGCAGGCCCTTCACGCCGAGGTATACGCGAACCCGCCGTGCGGGCACAATGATGATGCCGCGCTGTTCGAAGAACGCATCCGGGTCCAGCGCCGTCAGCCGGGCTTTGTCCTGGCTGAGGCCCGCCATGGCGGCTATCTGGTCGGCTACGCGTTCGGGATGCCGCTGCGGCCGTCCACCTCCGTACACTAAACCGTATGAGCAGTGAGCGGGTCACGGTCTCCCTACCCGACGAGATGCTTCGCGCCGCCCAGGCTGTCGCCGAACAGCGGGGTGTCCCGTTCTCCGCGGTCGTCGCGGAGGCGCTGGCCGGACGGCTGGTCGACGCGTGGCTCGCTGAGCACCAGGCCCAGCACGGGCCGTTCGACGAGGCCGAGCTGCAAACGCTTGCCGCGAAGGTCGGCGTTCCGTACCTCGGGCCGGGCCGCGCGGACGACTCGGCGGCATGAACCTGGTACTCGACGCCGGAGCACTGATCGGGATCGCCCGCGACGACCGTCGCGTCGCCGGTCTGATCGAGTTGGGCCGCCGCGCCAGGGCGTCGCTCGTGACCGCTGCCCCGGTGGTGGCGCAGGCGTGGCGGAATGGCTCGCGGCAGGCCCGGCTGGCCCGCCATCTGGCGATGATTGATATCCGTGACACGCGGCTCGCCGACGCGAAGGCGGCGGGTGAACTCCTGGCTGCCGGTGGGATGTCTGACGCCGTCGATGCACTGGTCGCGCTGTTGGTACTCCCCGGCGACCAGATCCTGACCAGCGACGGCGAGGACCTGCGGACGCTGGTAGAGACGCGCAGAATCCCGGCAACAGTCGTGCTGGTCTGAAGTTCTGCCGGAAAGGGTCTTCAGTCGCACAGATCATGCGAATCAGCCCGCGGGGCTGACGAGGTGGAGCTTCTCGAGTGCGCGGAAAGTGTCGGAAACTCGCCAGGCGGGCGCTTGAGGTGCGAGTCGCCACTCGGTCAGTAGCGGCAGCAGCTGCCGCAGGGTTTCTTGGGCCTCCGCGCGAGACAGAGCAGCTCCGAGGCAGAAGTGTGGTCCCCCACCGAAAGCGAGATGCGGAGCGGGATCTCGGGTGATGTCGAAGCGCTCGGGGTCGCGGAACTGCCCCGGATCCCGGTTCGCTGCGCCAAGCAGAACGAGCACGCGCTGACCCGCGCGGATGGTCTGCCCGCCTAGTTGCCGGTCGGTGAGATTGGTGCGGCCGACGATCTTGGCGGGACACTCGAACCGGAGTATCTCCTCGATCGCCGGCTCGACCAGCGCGGGATCACCCTGGAGTAGGTGGAGCTGATCGGGGTGTTCCATCAGGGTGAGCACGCCGTTGCCGATCAGGTTGGCGGTGGTTTCGTGCCCGGCGGTGAGCAGCAGGATGCAGGTGGCGAGCACTTCGTCGAGTCCCAGTGCGTCATGTCCCAGTGCGTCATGTCCCAGGGCGTCGCCGTCCAGTGCGCCGCCTCCGGGTTCGTCGCTGCCGTCTCCGAGGCGCAGCAGCTGACTGGCCAGGTCCTCGCCGGGCCGGACACGGCGGTCGCCGAGGATGGGCAGTAGATGCAGCGCGAGGCTGGCGGTGGCCTCCTCGGCCGCGAGGACCGCCTCCTCGTCGGGGTCGAACTCGAGTATCCCCACCAGCTTGGGGGTTTCGGTACGCAACAGCTGCGCGCCCTCGATGTCGACGTCGAGCAGCTCACACATCACGGCGAGCGGGATCGGGTAGCCGATGTCGGCGATGACATCGGCCTCACCGGCCGTGCCGAAATCGGCCAGGGCGGCCTTGACCACCGCGGTGATCCGGGGGTGCAGCGCGTCGATGGCCCGGGGGGTGAACGGCGGGGCCAGCAGCCGCCGCAGCCGGGTGTGGTCGGGTGGGTCCATCGTCAGCAGGGTCGTGCGCAGCGCCTGGTTTCCGAGTTCGGCGCGATCGAACCGTGCGGCCAGTGCGGGGTTGCGGTTGGGGTCGCTGCTCCATCCCGGACCGCGCAGCACGGTGCTCGCCTCGGCGTAGGAGGTGACCAGGAACGCCTCCAAGTCGCCGTCCCAGTACACCGGGTGCTGTTCCCGCAGCGCGCGATAGGCCGGGTACGGATCACCGGTCGGGATCATCACGGTCGCGGTCCTCATGGTCGCAGTCCTTGCCGTGCCCAATGTTCGACGTCGAGTTTGCCGATCTCGGTGGCGGGGGGTCCGTTCTCGTCCCATTCGCTGCGGATCGCCGCCCACGGACCGGTGGCGTGCAGTTCGGCCAGCAAGGCGGTGAGTCCGAGGTCGATGCGGGTGAGGAAGACGTACTCGCGGGGCAGCTCGACGCGGCGCACCACCGACCCGGCCGCGCCCCGGCGTTCGAAGTAGCCCTGCACCACGGACGCGGCGAACGCCGGCGTGTAGGTGAACGGCTGCTCGGCCACCAGTGGTTGCAGCTTGTCGCGGTACCATTCGAGCAGCTCCGAGGGGGTGGGCGCGTCGGACGCGGTCAGGAAGCCGATCTCGACGAAGGTGTCCCACAAAGCTGTGGCGTCGTTGGCGATCGCGGCGGCGACGAGCCGTTGCATCAGCGCGATCTGTTCTCCTGAGAACCGGTTGACGCAACCGAAATCCAGGAAGGTTACCCCGCCGTCATCGTGGAACAGGTAGTTGCCGGGATGGGGGTCGGCGTGGAACATGCCCGCCATCCGCAGGCTGCCCAGAGCGAACCGGTAGATCACCTCGCCCCACCGGTCCCGCATCTGTTGATCCGCCGCCACCGCCTGCGACCAGCGCATGCCGTCCACGAGATCCATGGTGAGCACCCGGCGGGTCGACAGCTCCGGCACCACCTCGGGGATGCGGATGAACGGATGATCCCGGTAGGCGTTGGCGAAGTCGGTCTGGTGGGTGGCCTCGATCCGGTAGTCGATCTCTTCGCCGATCCGGGCCGCCACTTCTTGAGCCACCGCGCGCACATCGAGCCGATTGGAACCGGGCATTATCGCCCCGACCAGCTGCAGGAAGGTGGCCAGCAGCTCGGTGTTGTCCAGATCCGCTCGGATGGCCTGATCGACCCCGGGATACTGCACCTTGACCGCCACCCGCCGCCCGTCGGTCAGCCGTGCTGCGTGGACCTGCCCGATCGACGCCGCCGCGAACGCATGCGGGTTGAACTCCGCGAAGACCTCCTCGGGAGGCGCGCCCAGCTCAGCCTCCACCACCGCCGAGGCCAGTTCAGGGGCCATCGGCGGCGCGTCGGCCTGTAGCCGGGCCATCGCCGCCTGGTAGACGCGCTGGCGCTCCGGGGGGACCAGCGCCCCGAGCGCAACGAAGGACAGCACCTGCCCGGCCTTCATCAGCACCCCCTTGGAGTGGCCGAGCATGGCCGCGTAACGCTCACTGGTCCGCTCGTGGAACTCGGCGCTGTCCTCGCCGGTCAACCGCTTGCGCAGGGCGGCGATCACCGCCTCACCGGCGGTCCGGCCAGCCAGCCCGGCCAGCGGAACCGTGCGGCTCAGCCGACTTCGACCGTACGCGGTCATCGTCGCTCCCTCAGTTGACGCTTGACGTGCCTAAGTAAATACTTTGGTGCCATGGGCGATCTGTCAACCGGGGCGACCCGGGATCGGATCATCGACGCGGCGATGGAGCTGTTCAGCGAGCATGGCTACCGCGGCACCAGCATCACCCGGATCGAGCAGGCTGCCGGGCTCAGCCCCGGCGCCGGCGGCATCTACCACCACTTTCGGTCCAAGGAAGCACTACTGACCGCCGGGGTCGAACGGCAGCTGAGTCGCCTTACCGCCCTGCGTGACATTCGCCGGCTGTTCGCCGACCTCGGAGATCTGCATACCGAACTCACCATCGTCGCTCGATACGTGCTTACCGAGCTCGACCAGGAAGCCCAACTCCTGCGCCTGCTCGCCAGCGAGGCTCGGCACGGCCCGAGAATCCTCACCGACGCCGTCGCCCAGGTCGTCGACCTGACCCACCGCGAGTTCGCTGAGTGGATCATCGATCGATCAGGATCGGGGGTGTCCACCCAACAGGCTGATGCCATCGCGACGATCGGGCTCGGCGCCCTGATCTCTGCACGACTACTTCCCAACCTGCTGGGCACCGCGCATGGCAAGGTTGACGACCACTCCATCGTGGAAACCTGGGTGAGTGCGCTCGAGCACCTGCTGACAACGGCTAAAACCAATGTCAGTGCATGAACAGATACTCACCCTTGCCGCGGCCGATCTCGCGCCCAGGCGATGTACGCGACGAGCACAATACGAGCCCGGGTTCAAGACCGGCTGCGGCGGCGCGCTGGTGCCCGCGGATCCTGCCCCATCGGCGCTGACCCCGTTGCCGAGACGATCTGGGCCACGCCACCCTCCTCGATGGCGATCGCGCCAAGACACCGCGTGGTCATGCGTTTACCCCGTTCGCGACCGACTCCATGTGTGCCAGCACCCGATGAGACATAGAACAGCGGCCAGGATGGATCGACGCTGTGGTGACGACGTTGAACTGGGCGTGGCGCCGGTACGGACGGCCGCCGCTGGATACCGGTAAGAGCGCGGTGGGCTGAGCGCGGGTGCCTCCGGCGGGCCTCCGCTCCAGGGATGGTCCCCGTGCTGGCCACGAAGGCGGTGGGTCACCAGGGCGGCGCGGGTATCCCGTCGCGTCGACGCCCGAGGCCTAGCAGACCGGGGGCATGCTCGCCGACGTGACGGGATACCCGCTTCCATAACCATCGAAGTGCCGCTCCCACCTATAGCAAACCCGACCGGGAACTCACGGCGCAGGGAGGGGCGGGACGGGAGCGGGAACGGGCGCCGGCGCCGGCGCCGGAGTGGACGTCGGGTCCGGCTGGTCTGAGCTCGTTCCCTGGGTCGAATCACCGCCCGAACCTGCCGGTTGGGCCATAGCAGGACTAGCGGCCATTACCTCCAAGCCTGCCACGCCCGATGTCGTCGTTACCACAAGAAGGGACAAGGTCGCCGCCTTGATCAGCTTACGTACCGTGCTGTGATCCATGGTTACTCCTTGGCTAGTCACGTGACCCTCTTGGTCACCGTGCTTGGCGCGGATCCGGGCCGCACCGCGGCCGGTTGCTCCGGTGTTTCCGTGTGATCGCCGCGTATAGGGTGGAGTTCGTACCGCTACGGCAGGGGCCCGGCGCTACGCGGCCCGGTCGTCGGTGAATGTGAAACGCTCCCGCAGCCCGGTGGTCTCCAGCGCCCAGTTGGCGGTCTGAGAGTTACATACCAACCACAAGTCTCGGGCCTCTCGAGTAGCGAATTCGTTCGCCGCCACCAATGCGCGCAACCCGGCAAATGACAGGAAACGCACGCCATCAAGATTCACCACCACTACTTGGGCAGCGACCAGCTGCGCGGTCACAAAAGTGGCAAGTTCAGGCGCGCTCAGCGCGTCGATCTCGCCCACTACGGTGACCACCCGAACATCGTGACCGCGCTCGGCCACCTGTAGATCCAGGATGTCGGATGACAACGGTCCCGCCCTGCTCAGCGTGCTAGGTAATAGCGCCATCTCCAGCTCCCTTCTACATCTTCGGGTGACGCCCCGGTGGGACGCCAGATCTGCCCCGACGGCCCGGCGTCCGCTCGGAAGTCAAACCGTTTGGTTGCACTCAGTTACCCGGCCTCACCTCACAGTAAACCTCGGGTTCTCAGCGGCAGCAGTGACTGATTCACCGCCAGGCCCTTCCCACGGATGCGCCCACCTCGGCGATGCCTAGCGTCTCCGACCCCCGCGGTAGGACCGCTCAGGCCGGACCTCGTGTCGAGGCGTGCCGACCGCCGATCATGGGACACTTTGAGGGTTGTGGTGACGGTGTCCGAGCCCGAACGCCGTCACCACCCGCGGAGGAGGTGGCCATGAATCTGTGGCGTACAA
>QHBZ01000043.1 GCA_003244055.1 Pseudonocardiales bacterium
CACGTAACTTATACCGTGATCGATCTGCACTCCCGCAAGGTGGTCGGCTACGCCGTCGCCGACCACCTGCGCACCACCCTGGTCATCGAGGCCCTCGCCGCCGCCCTCGTGACCCGCAAACCCCCCCACGGCGTCATCTTCCACAGCGACCGCGGCTGCCAATACACCTCCAAAGAATTCGCTGACTTCTGCGCCATCAACGGCGTGCGCCGCTCGATGGGGCGCCGCGCCACCTGCTACGACAACGCCGTCTCCGAGTCATTCTTCGCGACCTACAAAAAAGAACTCATCCACACCCGACCATGGAACGACCTCACGAATACGAGCTAGGATATAGGAAACTAACCGACCTGGCAGCCTAAATCGGTGTCAATAAAATCGGGAACACTCCAGTGGCTGTGGCTGGAGCGTGGCGTTGACCTTGACCTCCCGAGACACGTTCGCCGACGCGACGGGATAGCGCTTCGCGCGCCTACTCTGCGGCAGAACCAACACCTTCGCGCGTGCCATCAAGGGCGGTCAACCACGGTCAACAGCGGGTAGCTGTGACCCAACCTGTTCACCGATCAAGGTCTCTGACGGCGCAGTGAGCGCGTAAGTATTCGGAGTTCCCGTCGGCCGGGTTGTCCAGTCCGTGGTCGTGGGCACGAGGAGTTCGTCGGTGGCCATTGGCAGGTAAGTCACCGGGGTGTTGGCGATCGGTGAGGTTGCAGGCCCGTCCGTGGGGTGTAGGGCTTCGGTCCGGTGTGCTGTTATGGCGCCGGCCCGGTGTCGGGATCGGCGGTGGGATGGGTGTCGCTTCCTGTGGTGTCGGGCTCGGTGGTGTCGGGCTCGGTGGTCTCGGGTTGGGAGTGGTAGGCCCAGGCGGTGAGGTCGTCGGGGCTCGCCGTGCAGGGCAGGAACCGGGTCAGCGTCTCGGTGGTGGGGGCGGTGCCGCCGGCCCGGGCGCATTCGTCGAGGTAGGCGTGCAGGTAGGCCAGCGGGTTGAGCCCGGCCCGGGCGGCGGTGGCGGTGATGGTGAAGACCCGGCTGGCCAACTCGGCGGAGACCACCGACCCGGAGCCGTAGTAGTTCTTGCGTCCGACCACCGGCCCGCGCAGCGCCCGCTCCGAGGTGTTGTTGTCCAGGGGCAGCTCGGGGAACTCGCGGTGCCGGGCCAGCCCTTCCCATTCCCGGTCCAGGGTGGCGAGCACCTTCGCGGCTGCCGGGTGCAACAGCTTGGGATGGCGAGCCTGGGCGAGGCGGTCGGCGTCGATGGTGTTGAGCGCGGCGGAGAACTGCGCGCGCGCCCAGGTGTGCGCGGGGCTGGCGGGGGTGGCGGCGGTCAGCGCGGTGTGTGCGACGTAGAGCGCGGCGATCCGCTCGACCCAGCTGGCGGTCCAGGTCGCCAGCTCGGGGTGGGCGTCCCCGGCGCGGATGAAGTAGCGCCGGATGTGGGACCAGCACCACAGGTTGTCGACCCCCTCGATGCGCCCCAGCGACTGGTAGACCGCGTAGAAGTCCGAGGACAGCAGCACTTGGCGGCCCCCGGGCAGGGCATCAGGCAAGGCGCCGGTGTCGGTGTCGGTGTCGGTGTCGATGCCCAGCTGCTCGGTGAGCACCTTCAGCGAGCGTGATGGGGCGATGCGGAACACGGTGGTGTCGGGGCCGACGAACACCCAGCACCACCAGCGGTGGCTGTCCTTGCCCTCCACCGCGGCGTAGACCTGCCAGCTGGTCTCATCGACGTGCAGGTGAGCCGCGGCGGCGTTGCGGTCGCTGATCGCCGCCGCGAGCGGGCCCAGCAGAGCGGAGCATCCCGCGAACACCCCGGCCAGGGTTCCCTCGGCGACATCGAGCCCGTCGTGGGCCAGCGCCGCGGCGATACGGTGCGCCGGGCGGCCCAGCACGAACTTCTCGACCAGCAGCCGGGCCAGGAACCCGGTGGTGAACCGGCCCTTGCCGATCGCCTTGCCCACCGGCGGGGCAACCAGCACCCCACGGACCGGGCAGCGGCAGGTCCGCCGATACGTCGGGCGGCGGTGCACGATCCGGATCAGCTGAACCTGCCAGTCGATCTGCTCGCAGGTCTCCTCCCCGAACCGGGCGTAGCCCGCGCCGCAGCATGGACACACCCGCTCGCCGGGAGAAACGTCGTGGATCTCCTCGCGGGTCGGCAGATGCGAGTAGTCACGGCGGCCGTGCCCCCGCGAGCCCCGCCGCTGCCCACGAGGGTGTTTCGGCTGCCCGTCGGGCGTCTCATCGCCGCCCGCGTCGTCACCACAAGACCCGCCGGGCGCGCCGCCCACGCCCGACGCCGCCTTGGCCGCCTTCTCCGACGACGTCCCAAACGCCATCCTCGCCAGCACCGACACCTTCTCGGTGAGCGCGCCGACCTGACCCGTCAAATCTGCGACCTGGGCCCGCAGCACGACATCCTCGGTCGCCAGGCGCTGCGCCTCACCCCGCCAGCGCTCCGCCTCGGCACGCCAAAACTCGACGCCGCCCCCACCGAGATCGCTGTCGACCATGACCAGAACACAAGATCACCACCACCAGCCCGCGTCCACCACCCGGGACCCACACGGCGTGTCGCGGCAACGACCAGTCGCTGACAGGCGCCCAGAACCACAGGATCACCGAATGCTTACGTGAGCGCAGCCTTCCAAGCTGGCTATGCGGGTCCGATGGGCGGTCAGAGGAAACGATCAATGCGGGAGTCACCGTTGAATTGGGGCTCAGTAGGACAGGTCTGCGTCGTAGGGGCCGCCGGGCGACCCGCTTGGGCTGGCCGCGCAGACATGGAACTGGGTGCCGGCGACGACGTCACTGACCAGGATTGAGCTGGTCTTCCCGGTTTGCACCGCCTTCTGCTCACCGAAGAACTTCCCGTTCTTAGCATCCTGAAGCCTCACCAGCAGCTGGCCGCCCGGGGCGTGGTTGAGCACCATGCTGATGCTGCCCGGCAAGCCCTTGGTTCGGGTGCTGACCCCGCAGACCAATTGACCGGGTTTCCCCGCTGTTCCGGTGACGTGGCGCACGGCGGCACGGGGCGGCGCCGGGGACGCCGCGGCCTCAACACCTACCAGGCCAATGATTCCCCCAGCGAGTACCAACGCTCCTGCCATCAACCTTGCCTGGACTCTCATGACGCTGCTCCTTCGGACTCGACGAACCATCTGGACCTGACAGACCGTGACGCATGGCAACGCTCCGTGAGAACGCCACGGCCACCGCCACGCCGGAGAACACCGATGCTTTCCGAGGTGACCGGCTGTCTCGACGACGCGCCACCGTGGTGACGCGACACCCTTCACCGGCACGGGTCACCCCGGAATCCGGCGCCGGCAAGATAGCGTGTATTCCCGGGACGCCCCACGCCGGCCATCGCTTGATCGTTGCGCCGCGAATCTCCCCGTTCCGGAGCGCAACCGCGTATCGCTGATGTCGACGGTCATCGCTGCGGTCGGGCGTAGTCTCGTTGCGTTATGGGGGCCGAGGCACAGCGGAGTCGGCGGAGTCCGCATCTGATCGTGTGCGGTGACAACCCGCTGGCCTATCGCCTCGTTGACGAGCTCGTCACTCGGATCAGTGACGAGGTGACCGTGATCCTGCCGTCGGTGGAGCGCAATCACGGACCGCAGATCGCGGCGTTACCGAAGGTGCGTGTCATCGAGGCGGCCGAGTTGAGCGAGGGCGCCTTCCTGGCAGCACGAGTCGAGCAGGCCAGTGCCGTTGCGTTGGTCAGCCAGGACGACGTCGGCAACATCCACGCCGCACTGCGGGCGCAGGAGCTCAACAGTGATGTGCGGCTGGTGATCCGGTTTTTCAACATGAGCCTCGGTCATCGCATCCGGACCCTGTTCCCTGGCTGCACTGTGTTGTCCGATGCCGCTACAGCAGCGCCCTCCTTCGTGGCCGGGGCGCTGGGTGAGCTGGCACCCAGTTATGTGCGGCTGCCCGGTCGGACGCTGTATGTCGCCCGGCGAAGCGACGTAGCCGCGGATCGGGTGATCTGCGCGTTGGCCGATACCCGCGAGCCCGGCCAGCCCGAACTGCTGCCGACCGACCCGGACACCGCAGATCTGGTGCTCGCGTTGGCCGACGGCCGGGCCGGCCTCGGTGATGCCGCCACCCACCGTCACGGGCGGGACCTGCTGCGGACCTTGTGGTGGCGTATCGCCGCGTCGTTTAACCGCAAGCTCGGCATCGCCACCTTAGGACTGTTCGCGCTGCTGGCGCTTGGTTCGGTCCTGTTCGCCAGCATGGGCGGCTTTTCTTGGGCCGACGCGTTGTATCTGACCCTGCTCGACGCCGCGGGGGCGGCCCAACCCGACCCCGGGCTCAGCGCCGTCAACAAGCTCACCCAGACGATGGTCACCATCGTCGGGATCTCGATCATCCCGCTGGTGACCGCGACCGTGGTCGATGCTGTGGTCAGCTCCCGGCTGGACACCGCCCTGGGCAAACCCCGCCCGATCGCCGGCCACGTGGTGGTCGTCGGGTTGGGCAACGTCGGCGCCCGGGTGGTCGCGCAACTGCACGATCTCGGTGTGCCCGTGGTATGCGTAGAAAGCGACCAGAACGCCCGGGGAGTGCCGCTGGCACGGCGGATCGGGGTGCCGATCGTCTTCGGTGACGCCAGCCGAGAGGACACCCTGCGCGCCGCCTACCTTGGTACCAGCCGCGCCCTGGTCGCCGTGACGAGAAACGACGTCACCAACCTCGAAGCCGCCCTGCACGGGCGTGCGATGAAACAAGACCTGCGCGTCGTGCTCCGCTTGTTCGACAGTGATTTCGCTGAACGGGTCGAGCGTCACTTCGGCATGACGATCTCCCGGAGCGTGTCCTACCTGGCTGCTCCGGCGTTCGTCGCCGCGATGCTCGACCGCCAAGTCCTCGGCACGATCTCGGTCGGCCGCCGGGTCCTGCTCATCGCCGAGGTGCCGATCCCGGCGGGCTCCGCACTCGACGGGGTGGCTTGGCACACCGTCAACACTGCCCGCCAGACCCGAGTGATCGCGATCCACCGCCACGCCACGGACACCCTGGAACTACCAGCACCCCACGACCACCGCCTCACCCAAGGTGATCGACTGATCGTCCTGGCGACGCGCGCGGGACTGGCCCGCGTCTTGACCCACAGCGTCGCGACCACCACCCCACCGTCATGACCCCAGATAGCCACGCTGCTTCAAATTCATCTCGGCTCAGGCTCGCCGACGCGACCGGATGCTCACCTCGGGTACCCGCACACCACCCGAGTTCAAGATCGATTGTGATGTATCGTGGTGCTTCCACGTCCTGTGAAGACCGGTCAACAGCGGAATTCCAGAGACCTTCATGGTCGGTATCTGCGCAGGTGGGGCACAGACTGGCACGATTGACAGCTTCCCAAGCACCGCCTCAAGAAGCTTCTCCTACATCAAGCCCCTCTGCCCATTCGTGACACACGTGGATCCAGGCTGAGATGGGCCGAATCGGGAGCGCGGCACGACGAAGTCGAGGGCTAGTGCTACTGCGAGCATGGTGGCCACAGCCACGCAGCAGCCGGCGACGGTGTCGGTGGCGTAATGAACGTGGCGGGCGACCAGGGCGATCGCGGTGCCGGCCGCTACCACGACTGCGGCGAGGCTCGCGACCAGACGCAGCCCGACATTGCGGGGTCGCTGCGCGCTGGTGAGCAGGATCGCGGTCGCGATCGCGACCGAAAACAGTGCCGTGGTGTGGCCGCTGGGGAAGGACAGGTGTCCATATCTGAGCCGCCCGATGAGCGGTTTGAGGATCAACTCGGTGACGGTGACCGCGGCGAGGGTGCCGCCGATGGTCAGCACCACGCCCGACCAGCGCCTGGCAGCGGCAGCGGCACCCGCTACCGCCGCGACGAGGATGACGGCTTGTGGCGGGTCCCCGAGGCTGACCAGGGCACCGGTGATGGGTTCATCCCGGCGAATATGGGTCCTGATGAACGCATCCAGCGTGAGGTCCAGTCGCCCAGCCGCGTCTTGATTGGCGTAACGCATGCCCAACACCGCGATCACGACGACCGCCAACAGGATGACGACGCCCGCGGGCCCCCGCGCGCGATCAGCCAGCAGGGGTCGGTAAGCGTCCGGCTCCGGGACCACGGCTTGCGAGGTAGGTGAAGCGTCGACCATGGATCCCCCAGAGCTGTGTACCGACTCAGCCGCTACCGACCGCGCAACCGTGACCACTTTCTGTAACAGCAGCCGGGCGCGTTTCGCTCTCCTTCGCGGTCTACATCGCCTTCCGTGCGGGCAATGTTACTGACCGCAATCGGCGAAGCGCTCGACAACCTGGCTGAGACGTAACTATCGTGAC
>QHBZ01000044.1 GCA_003244055.1 Pseudonocardiales bacterium
CCGCTGCTATGGCGACCCGTTCCGGGATGAATCACTCCGACGTCCTCCGGTCCCGTTCTGGTGAACCTTCGAGAGGTCCTCCTACGAGCCCGGCGACTCATCGAGCTTACCAGCCGTCTGAGTCGAGCTCCCCGCGGCCCCGGCCTAACATCTCAACACCATCTTCGCTGAGCGCTTCGTCCGTTCCGCTTGCGGGGCGAAGCGAAAGGTACGGCCAGCGCGCCGCGGAAGTCAAATCGGTGGTCGGCGGTTGCCAGAGCGGCCACCGGGCGGCGCTACAGCGCACCCGAGTCTACCGAACCTGGTGGTCCTCCGCACGCGTACAGCGAGGTGGACCCTGCTAGGCACGGTAGTGAACCGTCGGTACGAGGCCCAGTATGAGGCCATCGCCTAACTCGGTGAAATTGTGGCCCGAGTCAGTGGGTATGCGCGCACTCACAGTCCCAGTGCGGTGCGACAGCTCCACCACGTCACCCGAAGGTGCCTAGCGATCGCACCCAAATCGATGGCCTTTAGCCGGTTCGAGGTCTCGCCGGGATCGGTCGACGGCGGTACGCAGATACAGCCGGACTGCCATCCACCCAGAACCGCCAAGGACGGTCCTGCGCGGCGGCGACGCCAACCCGTGGACCGGCGCGCACTCGTTCGGCGGTAACCGGATCGCCGGGCAACAGCCGCACCGGCGACGTGGGGTCGGTGAGGTCTAGACCGTTGTGCTCGCGGCGGAGCCCGAGCAACGTCGCCAGCCGAGCCGGCCCGCGGGCAAGGTCGGTGTCGGACCTGGCGGTGGGCCTGGCCAGCCGAGCGGCGTCAAGGTCGGAGACGACCTCAGCGCCGCGCAGCAACACCGCCCCGGGTTCGCCGTCTGGCAGGCAAGAGATGTTGACGCAGAAGTGCAGGCCATAGATGAAATACACGTACAGGTGGCCGGGCGGACCGAACATCACGGCATTGCGGGCGGTGCGGCCGTGGTACGAGTGCGCCGCGGGGTCATCCGAACCGCGATAGGCCTCCAGCTCGACGAGGCGGACCACCACCTGGCCGTCGGGTCTGTCCGCCACCACCAGGCAGCCCAACAGCAGCCGGGCTGCTGCCAGGACGTCAACGGCGAGGTGCTCGCGGGCGAGAGTTCCCACAGCCACTAGTTGATCCAGGCCCGGTGCCCGCCAGCGGCACCCCGGGCGCGCTGCAGCTGCTCGGCGACGCGGTCAGATGCGGTACCGCCGTAGCCGTCACGGGACCTAATCGACCCGGCGACGTTGAGCACCCGGCGCACGTCGACGGTGAGCTCAGGATGGATGGCGGCGAACTCCATCTCCGACAGCTCTGCCAACTCCACCCCGCGGGATTCAGCCAGCCGCACGCAAGCTCCGGCCGCCTGGTGCGCGATGCGAAACGGCACCCCCTGGCGCACCAGCCACTCGGCAAGATCGGTAGCCAGGGTGAACCCGGCCGGGGCCAGGTCAGCCAGCCGCCCGGTGTGAAAAGTCAGGGTGCCGACCATCCCGGCCATAGCGGGAAGCAGTAGCTCGAGCTGGTCGATGGAGTCGAACAGCGGCTCCTTGTCCTCCTGCAGGTCCCGGTTGTATGCAAGCGGCTGCGCCTTGAGCGTGGCAAGCAGGCCCGTGAGGTTGCCGATCAACCGGCCAGCCTTACCTCTGGCCAACTCGGCCACATCCGGGTTCTTCTTCTGCGGCATGATCGAGCTGCCGGTCGAGTAGGAATCGTTCAGTGCGACATATCCGAACTCGGCGGTGGCCCAGAGAATGATCTCCTCCGCGATCCGGGACAGGTCGACGGCCAGCATCGCAAGCACGAACGCGGCCTCGGCGGCGAAGTCCCGCGATGCCGTGCCGTCGATCGAGTTCTCCACCGCCGCATCGAAGCCGAGTTCGGCGGCCACCGCAGCCGGGTCCAGACCGAGCGATGATCCGGCCAACGCACCCGAGCCGTACGGGGAGATCGCAGCTCGAGCATCCCAGTCCCGCAGGCGCTCGACGTCTCGCAGGAGGGCTTGGACGTGGGCCCCCAGGTGGTGAGCGAGCAATACCGGCTGGGCGTGCTGCATATGAGTCCGGCCCGGCATCGGCGCATCGGGATGCGCCTGCGCCTGGTCGAGCAGCGCGTCGATCACGTCCAGGGTGCCGGCGGCGACCCGGCGGGCCGCGTCGCGAAGCCACATCCGCAGCAGCGTCGCGATCTGGTCGTTGCGGGAGCGGCCAGCGCGCAGCCGGCCACCGAGCTCCGGCCCGGCCCGCTCGATCAGGCCACGCTCCAGCGCGGTATGTACATCCTCGTCCTCGGGTACCGGGACGAACGCACCGGAGTCGACGTCGGCGTCGAGGCGATCCAGTGCGTCGAGCATCGCGGTCAGTTCATCATCGCTGAGCAGCGCAGCGCCGTGCAGCACGCGCGCGTGCGCCCGGGAACCACGGATGTCGTACCGGGCGAGGCGCCAGTCGAAGTGTGTCGACAGGCTCAGCGCCGCAAGCGCATCGGCCGGTTTCGCGCTGAACCGGCCACCCCAGAGCGCGCTCACGACGGCAGCCGCCGCGGTGTCGTTGGCTCGACCCTGCCAAGCAGGTCTCGCTGCGCCGCTAGCTTCGACGGAAGCCCCCACAGCTGTACAAAACCCTTGGCCAGTGACTGGTCGAAGGTGTCACCCGCGTCGTAGGTGGCGAGGTTGAAGTCATAGAGCGACTGTGGGCTGCGCCGCCCGGTCACCGTGGCCCGGCCGCCGACCAGCTCTAGCCGGATGTCGCCGGTCACGTGGCGCTGGGAGTCGGCGACGAAGGCGTCCAACGCGCGCTTGAGCGGGGAGAACCACAGCCCGTCGTAGACCAGCTCGGTCCAGCGCTGCTCGACGCTGCGTTTGTACCTGGCCAGGTCACGCTCTACGGTGACGTTCTCCAGCTCCTGGTGCGCCGTGATCAGGGCGATCGCGCCGGGCGCCTCATAGATCTCCCGGCTTTTGATGCCGACCAGTCGGTCCTCGACCATGTCCAGCCGGCCGACACCGTGGGCTCCGGCCCGGGTGTTGAGCTGCTTGATCGCTTCCAGCACCGTCACCGGGACGCCGTCGATGGCGACCGGCACACCGCTGTCGAAGGTGACCACCAGTTCATCCGGCGCCTTCCACTCAGTCGGGTCGCTGGTGTAGGAGTACACGTCCTTGGTCGGGGCGTTCCACAGGTCTTCGAGGAACCCGGTCTCCACCGCCCGGCCCCACAGGTTCTGGTCGATGGAGAACGGCGAGCGTTTCGTGACGTCAATCGGCAGGTTGCGCTCCTCGGCGTAGGCGATCGCCTTCTCCCGGGTCCACGCGTAATCCCGGACCGGGGCGATCACCCGCAGGTCCGGCCCGAGTGCGCCGATGCCCACCTCGAAGCGCACCTGGTCGTTGCCCTTGCCAGTGCAGCCGTGCGCAACCGTGGAGGCACCGTGGTACTTCGCGGCCGCCACCAGGTGCTTGACGATCAGCGGTCGGGATAACGCTGAAACCAATGGGTAGCGGTCCATGTACAGAGCGTTGACTTGCAGCGCCGGCAGGCAGTACTGCTCAGCGAACTCGTCGCGGGCGTCGGCGACGACGGCCTCGACCGCGCCGCAGGTCAGCGCTCGCTGGCGGATGGTCTCCAGATCCTCGCCGCCCTGACCGACATCAACCGCTACGGCGACGACCTCAGCTCCGGTTTCCTCAGCGATCCACCCGATCGCCACCGAGGTGTCCAAACCCCCGGAGTAGGCGAGTACGACCCGCTCAGCCATTTTGCTCTCCCTTCGGTCGAGCTTGTGAGTGGGGATGTGAGTTATCGCTCGCATCGCCACTCACAAGGCGCGCCAGCGCCATAATCTGCCGCACGAGGTCCTCCCCAGACAGCGGTTCTCGGGCGACGACCAGGATGCTGTCATCGCCGGCGACGGTGCCGACCACCTCAGCCAGTGCCGCCCGATCCAGCGCGCTGGCCACGAAATGTGCCGCACCCGGGGGTGTGCGCAGCACCGCGAGGTTCGCGCTGGCGTCAGCGGACACCAGCAGCTCGGCTAGCACCCGCGCCAGCCGTTCGGTGCCGCGGGCCACCGCGCGCACCGAAGTGCCGTCTTCGGGAATGACATAGGTCGGCGCGCAGCCGTCACGGCGCGCCTTCATCGCTCCGAGCTCGTCGAGGTCCCGGGACAGGGTGGCCTGGGTGACCTCAATGCCTTCGCCCGCAAGCAGGGCGACCAACTCAGCCTGGCTGTGCACCGCATGGTTGGTCACCAACTCGACGATGCGAGCCTGCCGGCCGACCCGGGTCGATGTCATGGCACTCGCTCCGGATGCAGCAACCAGGCCAGCAGCGCCTTCTGCGCGTGCAGCCGGTTCTCGGCCTCGTCCCACACCGCGCTGGCCGGCCCGTCGAGCACCTCATCGGTGATCTCCACGCCGCGGTGCGCCGGCAGGCAGTGCAGCACCGTGACCTTCCTGACGCCGCCGCCGGACGCACGATCCAGCAGCTCGGCATTGATCTGCAGCGGCCGGAACGGGGTGAGCCGGTCGAGTCCGTCACTCTCCTGGCCCATTGACGTCCAGGTGTCGGTGACGAGCACGTCGGCCCCGTCGACCGCCGCGTGTGGATCGGCGAGCACGGTGGCACCTCCACCAGTCTGCGCAGCCCGGTGTTTCGCCGCGAGCAGCACCTCGGGCATGGGCTGGAATCCCTCCGGAGCGGCGATCCGGACGTGCAGCCCAGCGGTGGCGCCCCCGAGGAGCAGTGAGTGCGCCATGTTGTTCGCCCCGTCGCCCAGGTAGGCCAGCGTGAGCCCGGCCAGCCGACCGTGCCGCTCCCGGATGGTCTGCAGGTCGGCGAGCACCTGGCAGGGGTGGAACTCATCGGTGAGCGCGTTGACCACCGGCACCCGCGAGACACTAGCCATCGCTTCGATGCGGCATTGCGCGTGGGTTCGCCACACCACGGCGTCGGCGTACCGGGACAGCACCCGTGAGGTGTCCTCGACGGTCTCCTCGCGACCCAACTGCATCGTCCGAGCGTCGATGATCACCGGGTGACCGCCGAGTTGGGCGATGCCGATCTCGAATGATAGCCGGGTCCGCGTCGAGCTCTTCTCGAAGATCACCGCGACGGATCGCGGGCCGGCCAGCGGGCTGCTACCTAACGGGTCGGCCTTGAACTCATCGGCCAGGTCGAGGACCTCCCGCTGCTCGGCCGGCGTGAGATCGTCATCGCGCAGGAAATGTCTCGGCATCGTTAATACACCCCGTCCAGGATGGCAGGCAGCGCGTTGAGAAACTCTCGCGCCTGCGCCTCGGTGAGCACCAGCGGCGGGGCGAGCCGGACCCGGTCGGGCACCGGAGGGTTGACCAGGAAGCCGGCGTCTCGCGCGGCGGTGGCGACCTGGGCGGACACTGGCCGGGTCAGACCGATCCCGATCAGCAGGCCGGCCACGCTGACCGAGCTGACGAGTGGGTGGTGCAGTGCCGTCACCCCAGTGGCGATCTCCTTGCCGAGCCGGGCGACGTGGTCGAGCAACCCGTCGTCGGCGATCGTCCGGAGCACAGCCAGCGCGGCCGCACAGCAGACCGGGTTGCCGCCCAGCGTGCTGCCGTGGTGACCGGGCTGCAACAGGTGTGCGGCGGGTCCGATGCCGATACACGCGCCGATCGGAAGGCCGCCGCCGAGCCCCTTGGCGAGCGTCACCACGTCGGGGGCCACGCCGCAGGACTGGTGGGCGAACCAGGTGCCGGTCCGGCCGATGCCGGTCTGGACCTCATCGAGCACCAGCAGTGCCCCGTGCGCCGCGGTGATCTCCCTGGCGGCCTGCAGGTAGCCCGCTGGGGGGACGATCACGCCGTTCTCGCCTTGCACCGGCTCAAGGAACACCGCGGCCGTGTCGCTGTCGACGACCGATTTCAGGGCCGCCGGGTCCCCGTAGGGCACGAAGACCACACCGGGCGGCATCGGCTCGAAGGGATCCCGCTTGGCGGGCTGCCCGGTGAGCGCGAGCGCCCCCATGGTTCGGCCATGGAAGCCACCATGGGTGGCGACCATCGTGCGCCGCCCGGTGCGCCGGGCGATCTTGAATGCGATCTCGTTGGCCTCCGCGCCGGAGTTGCAGAACAGCACCCGTCCCGATCCGGTGGCGCCCAGCAGGTCCAGCAGGGTCTCGGCTAGCGTGATCGCAGGTTCGGTGAGGTACAGGTTGGAGACCTGCCCGAGGGTGTTGATCTGCTCGGTGACGGCACGCACCACGGCCGGGTGGGCGTGGCCCAGCGCGTTCACCGCGACGCCACCAACCAGATCCAGGTAGCGCCGGCCGTCGATATCCCACACTTCGGCACCGGCGCCACGGGCCAACGCCAGCGGCGGTGTGCCGTAGTTGGCCATCAACGCGGCCTGCCACCGCCGCTGCAAGTCCACAGTAGGCATCAGGCCTCCTCTTGTGCGGGCAGGACCATCGTCCCCACCCCCTCGGTGGTGAACACCTCGAGCAGCACCGAATGCGCCACCCGGCCGTCGATCACATGGGCCCGTGGTACTCCACCCCGGACGGCACGCAGGCAGGCCTCCATCTTCGGCACCATCCCAGCGGACAGTTCCGGGAGCAGCTCCGCCAGCCGGTCTGCCCTTATCTGGGACAGCAGGCTGCTCCGGTCCGGCCAGTCGGTGTAGAGCCCCTCGACGTCGGTGAGCACGACAAGCTTCGCGGCGCCCAACGCGACGGCCAGCGCCGCCGCGGCGGTGTCCGCGTTGATGTTGTGCACCACACCGTCAGCGTCCGGAGCCAATCCGGATACCACCGGTATACGCCCGGCGTTGACGATATCGAGCACCGCGTCGGGGTTCACCGCAACCACGTCGCCCACCAGCCCCACGTCGACCTGCTCACCGTCCACGGTGGCGGTGCGCCGGGCGGCGGTGAACAGATGCGCGTCCTCACCGGAGATGCCGACGGCGAACGGACCGTGCGCGTTGATCAGCCCGACGAGTTCCCGGCCCACCTGGCCGAACAGCACCATGCGCACCACGTCGATCGTCTCCGGCGTGGTGACCCGCAGGCCGCCGCGGAACTCCCCCGCGATGCCCAGCCGCTCGAACATGGCGTTGATCTGGGGGCCGCCGCCGTGCACCACGACCGGGCGCAGCCCAGCCAGCCGCAGGAACACCATGTCCTGGGCGAACGCGCACTTCAGCTCGTCGTCCAGCATCGCGTTACCGCCGTATTTGATCACGACGGTGGTCCCGTGGAAACGCTGCAACCAGGGCAGCGCCTCGGCGAGCACCGCGGCCTTCTGCGCGGGCGTATCGATCTGGGTGGTCACAATGCCGCCTCCGCGGGACCGAGTGCGTCGGCGGTCGTCATGACGAGTACGCGCTGTTCTCGTCGACGTACGCGTGCGAGAGGTCGGTGGTGAGCACGGTGGCCTGCCCCGCGCCGAGATGCAGGTCGACCTCCACGGTGATCTCCCGGCCGGACAGGTCCGCCTTGGAGCGATCCGCTGTCACCGCGCCGCCCTGGCAGAGCAGCACTCCGTTGATCTGGATATCCAGCGTGTCAGCCCGCACAGTGGCGGCCGAGGCCCCTAGTGCGGCGGCGATCCGGCCCCAGTTGGGGTCGGACCCGAAGAAGGCGGTCTTGACCAGGCTGTCCCGAGCGACCGCGCGGGCCGCCACAAGCGCCTCGGCGTCATGGGCCGCCCCCCGGACGGTGATCGCGATCTCTTTGGTGACGCCCTCGGCATCGGCCTGCAAACGCTTGACCAACGCGTGGCACACCTGCGCCACCGCGGCGGCGAACTCGCCGGCCCTCGGCGTGACCCCCGAGGCGCCGGAGGCCAGCAGCAGCACGGTGTCGTTGGTCGAGCAGGTGCCGTCGATGTCCAGGCGCTCGAAGGTGTCGGTCGTGGCACCGCGTAGTGCGGCATCCAGAGTGGACTCGTCGATGACGGCGTCGGTGGTGAGCACGCAGAGCATGGTGGCCAGGCTGGGCGCGACCATGCCGGCTCCCTTGGCGAACCCGCCCACCGTCCAGCCCGTGCCGGTGACCGCGGCCTGCTTGGGCACGGTGTCAGTGGTGAGCACCGCGGTGGCGGCGGCCAGGCCGGCCTCCGGCGTGGCCGCCAGGGCGGCGGCTGCAGTGTCGATGCCGGCGCGCAGCGCATCCAGGGGCAGCCGCTCGCCGATCAGTCCGGTGGAGCACACGGCGACCTCGACGGCCCCGCACTCCAGCACGGTAGCGACGTGCTCGGCAGTGGCGTGGGTGTCCTGGAACCCGCCAGGACCGGTGCAGGCGTTGGCTCCGCCGGAGTTCAGCACGACGGCGCGCAGCCGCCGTCCGGTGAGCACCTGCGCCGACCACAGCACCGGCGCCGCCTTTACCTGGTTGCGAGTGAACACCCCCGCGGCTGTCGTGTCGGGTCCGTCATTGACCACCAGGGTCAGGTCCAGACCACCGCTGACCTTGATTCCAGCGGCTACTCCGGCTGCCCGGAACCCGCCGGCCGCGGTAACGCTCATCGCGCTGCCCTCCCTGTCGGTGCGTCTTATGGTGCGATTCCCCAGGCCGGTAGACCGGTGGTTTCGGGTAGCCCCAGCGCCAGGTTGAGGCACTGCACGGCGGCTCCCGCGGTGCCCTTGGTGAGGTTGTCAACCGCACCCACAACAACCAGCCGCCCCGCGTCGACGTCCACCGCCACCTGCAACTGCACGGAGTTGGAACCGTGCACGGCTCCGGTGGCCGGCCAGTGGCCCGCTGGCAATAGGTGCACGAATGGCTCCGCTGAATATGCGGTGTGGTACGTGTTCCGGACGGTCTCGTCGTCGATGCCTGGGCGCAATACCGCGGTGCAGGTGGCCAGGATGCCGCGGGGCATCGGCGCCAGCACCGGTGTGAACGACACGGCGACCGCCTGGTCCGCTACCCCGGCGAGGTTCTGGATGATCTCCGGGGTGTGCCGGTGCGCGCCGGCCATCCCATACACGCTGGCCGAGCCCATCACTTCCGAGGCCAGCAGGTGCGGTTTGAGGGTGCGCCCGGCGCCCGACGTACCGGATACCGCGGTCACCACGACGTCGGGAACCACCAGCCCGGCCACGAGCGCCGGAGCGAGCGCGAGGCTGACCACCGTCGGGTAGCAGCCGGGTACCGCGATGCGGCGGGCTCCGCGCAGCTTCTCCCGCGCTCCTGGCAGCTCAGGCAACCCGTAGGGCCAGGTCCCGGGGTGGTCGCCGCCGTACCAGCGCTGCCAGGCTGCGGGGTCCGCGAGGCGATGGTCGGCACCGCAGTCGATCACCACTGTGTCCTCGGGCAGTTCGGCTGCCAGCGCTGCGGAGTGACCGTGTGGCAGGGCGAGGAACACCGCGTCATGCCCCCCCAGCTGCTGCGCTGTGGTGCCGGACAGGACGCGCTCGGCGAGCGGGATGAGATTCGGATGATGCTCACCCAGCGTGCTTCCGGCGTTCCCGCCGGCCGTCAGCTCACCGATCTCGATCTGCGGGTGGCCAAGCATCAACCGAAGCAGCTCACCCCCCGCGTACCCGCTCGCCCCCGCCACCGCCACCCTGAACGACACCTGGATGATTATGCACGGTAGTGCAACATAATTCAACGCCTGGTCGACGCCGGCTCGATGCCACCTAGCGAGCAGGACGAGCGCGGCGCGGCACAGGCGAGTGATCATCATTTGGGTGCCTCTAGCGACATCGTGTGTCGCTCTACGCACACATACGATGATCACGTCGCAGTCTGGATGCAGAACGCGCTTACTCGAGCTGGTTTTGGCGCGTTCTGCATCCAGAACGCGGTGTCAGGAGCGCAGGGTGGCGCGGTGGGTTTCGACCGCGGCGGCGACGGCTGCGTCGCGGGCGGCGGTGGCTTCGGCGACGGTGAGAGTGCGGTCGGGGGCTCGGAAGCGAAGCGCGAAGGCCAGTGACCGCTTGCCTGCGGCGACCTGGTCCCCGGTGTAGACGTCGAACAGGCGCACGTCCTCCAGCAGCTCGCCCGCACCACGACGCAGGGTGGTGGTCAGCTCCGCGGCCGGCACGGTGACGTCCACCACCAACGCGACGTCCTGCAGCACCGGCGGGTATGGGGACACCACGGGCGCGGGGCGCCGGTCGGTCAGCGGCAACGCGTCGAGATCCAGCTCCATCGCGCAGGTCCGCGGCGGCAGCCCCATCGCCTCGACGACCGCGGGGTGCAGCTCGCCAGCATGCCCCACCGGGTGACCGTCGAACTGCAGCTCGGCGCATCGGCCGGGATGCCACGGCGGCATCGCGACGGCTCGCACCTCAAGCTCGACGCCGGCGGTGCGGCCGACCAGCCGCGCGACCTGTACCGCGTCGGCCCAGGTCACCGTCCGGCCAGGGCCCCACCAACCATGGGGCTCCCATTGCCCGGCGAGCACGGCGCAGACGTGCAGCGGTTGCGCAGGTAGCGCACCGATCAGCGCCGCGACCTCGGCATCGGTGGGTCGGTCGAGCACCCCGGGATCCGGCATCACAACGGCGTCGGCGGGTGGCTGCACGACCGGGGCCATCCCGTACAGCGCCACATCGCGCCGGCCACGGGCGACGTTGCGGACCAGTGCCTCAAGCAGGCCGGGCAGCAGCGTGGTGGCCAGCTGGTCACGGTCGGACTCCAATGGATTGAGCAGCACGGCGGTGCGCCGCCGTGGATCATCCTCGGTCAGGCCGAAGGCGTCCCAGGTGCTCGCCGAGACGAATGGGCTGGGCAGCACTTCCACGTACCCGGCGCCGGCCAACGCTCGGGAGATTGTCCGCCGGCGGCGCTGCGCGGCGGTGAACCCGCGTCCGGGCGGTGCCGGCGGGAGTTCCGAAGGGATGGTGTCGTAGCCCTCCAGCCGCAGCACCTCCTCGACGAGGTCAGCGGGCTGGGCCAGGTCCGGGCGCCAGGACGGGGGGGCGACGGTCACTGTGGTGGTGCCGTTGGCACCACCCACCTGCACCGTGCAGCCGATCTGGGACAGCCGGCGGACCGTCGCGCCGCGCTCGTAGGTTCGTCCGGCCACCCGATCCGGCAGTTCGATCGGCATCACCACCGGTAGCCGCGCTGGTGGCGTGCCCACGTCGGTGCGGCCCGGCAGGATCTCCCCGCCGCCGTACCGGATCAGCAGCGTCGCGGCGAGCTCGGCAGCTATCGGGGGCAGGGCGGGATCCACTCCGCGCTCGAAGCGCCGAGCCGCCTCGCTGGGCAGCTTGTGTCGCCGGGCCGCGCGGGCTACCGAGGCTGGATCCCAGGTCGCGGCCTCCAGCAGCAGGCGGGTGGTCTGCGGGCCGATCTCGGTGCTCTCGCCGCCCATCACCGCTGCCAGCGACACCGGTCCGGCACTGTCACAGATCACCATGTCGTCGGGGTCCAGCTCCCGGCAGACACCGTCGAGCGTGGTGAGCTTCTCCCCTTCGGTGGCCCGGCGAACGACCAGGTCGCCGTCGAGTTTCGTGGCGTCGAAGGCGTGCATCGGCTGCCCGAGCTCGAGCATCACGTAGTTGGTGACGTCCACGGCCAGCGAGATCGGCCGCATCCCGGCCAGCTGCAACCGCCGGCGCATCCACCACGGCGACCCAACGGTCGGGTCGACCCCCGACACCTGGCGGACCAGGAACCGGTGGCAGCCCTGCTCATCCTCAATGCGCACCGGCCGGCTGACACCGTCAACCTGGGGCACCTCGCGAAGGCCAGGATCGACGTAGTCAACGTCGAACGCGATGGCCAGTTCCCGAGCCAGCCCCCGCGCCGACAAGCAGTAGCCGCGATCGGGAGTGATCGCCAGCTCGATCACCGCGTCATCGAGGCCCAGCACCTCGGCGGCGTCGTCCCCGGGTGCCGCGGAATCGACGGTCAGCACGATGATCCCGGTGTGGTCGTCGCCGAGCCGCAGCTCGGCGGCCGAACAGATCATCCCGTCGGAGGTCCGGCCGTAGGCGGTCCGCGCCGCGATCGCGACATCCCCTGGTAGCACCGTGCCGGGCCGCGCCAGCACCACCAGGTCTCCGACGACGAAGTTGGTGGCCCCGCAGACGACCCCGCGCGGCGCCGGCTCACCGTCGTCGAGCAAGCAGTACCGGATCGGCTTGGCGAAGCCGATCAGCTCCTCGATCTCCCGTACGCGGGCCACCACGAGCGGTCCGCTGACCAAGTCGAGGTGGTGCACCTCCTCGACTTCGAGACCGGCCCGCACGAAGGCGTCGGCGATCTCCGCCACGGTGGGGGCGTCGTTACCCTCCGGGAGCGCGACATGATCGCGCAGCCAGGACACGGGAATGCGCATCGGGTCAGGCCTCCGTTCCGAACGCGCAGGTGAACCGGACATCGCCCTCGACCATGTCGCGCATGTCGGCGATGCCGTTGCGGAACATCAGGGTGCGCTCGATGCCCATGCCGAAGGCGAATCCCGAGTACACGTCAGGATCGATCCCGCAGGCACGCAGCACGTTCGGGTTGACCATGCCGCAGCCACCCCACTCGACCCAACCCGGGCCGCCCTTCTTCTCCGGGAACCACACGTCGGGTTCGGCGGACGGTTCAGTGAACGGGAAGAACGAGGGCCGCAACCGGATCCGCGAGGTGTCGCCGAACATTGCGCGCGCGAACGCGTCCAGAGTGCCCTTCAGATGCGCCATGGTGAGGCCCTTGTCCACCGCGAGGCCTTCGATCTGGTGGAAGACCGGGGTGTGGGTGGCATCCAGCGCGTCGGTGCGGAATGTCCGTCCCGGGCACACCACGTAGACCGGCAGCTCCCGCTCCAGCAGGGCGCGAATCTGCACCGGGGAGGTGTGTGTGCGCAGGACCATGCCGGATCCCTCGGGCGCGACGTAGAAGCTGTCCTGCATGGTGCGGGCCGGGTGGTCCTTGGGGAAGTTGAGCGCGTCGAAGTTGAACCACTCGGCCTCGAGTTCCGGACCCTCGGCGACTTCGTAGCCCATGGCGACGAATACGTCGGCGATGCGCTCGCACAGCGCGGTGATCGGGTGCCGGGCGCCGACGGGGACGCGATCCCACGGCAAGGTGACGTCGACGGCCTCTTCCCGCAGCGTCCTGGAGTCCCGCTCGACGTGCAGCGCGGCCCGGCGCTGGTCGAAGGCCGATTGCATGGCCGTGCGGCTGTGGTTGAGGCGCTTGCCGGCCTCGGCGCGGGCCTTGGGTGGCAGTGCACCGATCTCGCGCCGGGCGGTGAGCAGCGGCGAACGGTCGCCGAGGTGCACGGGTTTGACCGCAGCGAGTTCCTCCAGGTCACGGGCCTGGGCGAAGGCCTTCTCGGCGTCCTCGACAGCCTGCGCCAGCGCTTCGGACGTCAGCGCGGCGACCTGCTTGGGGTCGTAGGCCTCGTTGGATCCAGACATAGGGTGCGAACTCCTGGGCTTGCGGCGGGCCGCGACGTCGGGCGCCTGCAGTGCCGGTATGCGATCAGTTCTGGTCCGATATTAGATGATCAGCTGGGTCAGCCCGCCGACGGTGCGCCCGCGCGCTGGCGTACAGGCAGACCGCCGCAGCGGCGGCGAGGTTGAGGCTCTCGGCGCGCCCATGCAGGGGGACAGCGACGGCCTGGTCAGCGGCGGCGAGTAGCTCGCGGTCCAGCCCGTGCGCCTCGTTGCCGAACAACCACGCGGTGGGCGCCGCCAGGGTTCCGGCATCGACCACCTCGTCGAGGTCGCGGCCAGTGCCGGCATCGGCGGCCAGCACCTGCAGCCCGGCCTGCTGGCATGCCGCGATGGCTCGCAGCGGATCGGGTTCCACTCCCAGTGCGAGATGGAACACGCTGCCGGTGGAGGCCCGCACGCATTTGCCGTTGTGCAGGTCGACTGCGTCTCCGGCGAAGACCACTGCCGCGGCCCCGGCGGCGTCGGCCACCCGGATGACCGTGCCCGCATTGCCCGGGTCCGCGACAGCTGCCAGTACCGCTGCCAGCCGGGCGCCGCGCAGCGCGTCGGCCGCAGCCTGCCCAAGCGTGGTGCAGACTGCCACGATGCCCTGCGGGGTCGCGGTTTCGGATAGGCCGGCGGCGGCCCGCTCGGTGATCACGGATACCCGCACACCGGGTGCCGCAGGCAGCTCAGGATGCCGGTTAGCGGCGCTCTCGGTGAGGAACAGCTCCAGCACCGATCCGTACCGCAACGCCTCCCGCACTGCTTGGGAGCCCTCGACGAGGAACCGCCCGGCGCGCTCCCGATCCCGCCGCCGGAGCAGCCCGCGCGCGGCGGCCACCCGCGGGGTCCGTTCGGTGTACGGAGCGTCCGGCTGGGCTAGGGGGTTCACGTTGTAGCCGGCCGCTGCGCTCAGGCGGCGTCGCCGTCCTGGGACGACGGGGCGCTTGCCCCCCGGCTACTCGGCAGGTGGGCCCTGGCGACCTTGACCAACGCGGCGAACGCGGTGGCGTCGGAGACGGCGATCTCGGCTAGGTTCTTGCGGTCCACCTCGACTTCGGCGATGCGCAGGCCCTGGATGAGCCGGTTGTAGGTCATCCCGTTCTGCCGCGCGGCAGCGTTGATCCGGGTGATCCAGAGCTGCCGGAAGTCACCTTTGCGGGCCCGCCGATCGCGGTAGGCGTACTGCATCGAGTGGAGGATCTGTTCCTTGGCCTTGCGGTACAGCCGGGAACGCTGGCCCCGGTAGCCGCTGGCGGCCTCCAGAGTTGTGCGGCGCTTCTTTTGGGCATTGACCGCTCGCTTGACGCGTGCCACTGGTTCGTCCTGTCGGTCTCGGGGGCGGGCTAGTCGCCCAGGGTCAGGGTGGGGTCAGCAGCGGCGGTCAGAGACCGAGCAGTCTGCGGATCCGCTTGGCGTCCTGCTTGGCCACCTGGACTACACCGTCCAGTCGGCGAGTGACCCTGGAGGACTTCTTCTCCAGCAGGTGGCGCTTGCCGGCGTGCTGGCGCAGCAACTTGCCGGTCGCGGAGACCTTCACACGCTTGGCGGTGCCCCGGTGGGTCTTGTTCTTCGGCATGTCCGTCCTCGTCCTGCCACCTGAGGTAGGGCGGCGATAAATGCGATAGCCCTAGACGGGCTACCCGGTGTCGTGCAGTGTCGCTACACAGGCCGTTACTCCGCTGGTTGCTCCACCGGCTCGGTCGAACTCCGATCGTCTTTGACAACCTTGGGCTTATTACGGTGCGGAGCCAGCACCATCGTCATATTCCGGCCGTCCTGCTTGGCGGTGGTCTCCACGAAACCGAGCTCCGCGACGTCGTTGGACAGCCGCTGCAACAGTCGAAATCCCAGCTCCGGCCGGGACTGCTCGCGGCCCCGGAACATAATGGTGACCTTCACTTTGTGCCCCGCGTCGAGGAACCGCACAACGTGTCGCTTCTTCGTCTCGTAATCGTGGGCGTCGATCTTGGGGCGGAGCTTTTGTTCTTTGATGACCGTCATCTGCTGGTTGCGGCGGGACTCACGGGCCTTCTGGGCGGTCTCGTACTTGAACTTGCCGAAGTCCATGAGCTTGCAGACCGGTGGGCGGGCCTGCGCCGCAACCTCGACCAGGTCGAGGTCCGCTTCCTGAGCTAGTCGCAGCGCGTCCTCGATACGGACGATGCCGACCTGCTCGCCATTCGGACCAACTAACCTAACCTCAGGAACGCGGATGCGATCATTGATGCGTGTCTCGACGGTGATGTGGCCTCCTCGGTCGTCATACTCACGGCGCGACCGAGCGGGTGGGCGCCCCTGCCCGTTGGTACACCCCCGGACGCAACGCGGCCCCGTACGCCTCCTGGCGTGCCGGGGCCCGTAGATCCGACCGGTCGACGCCGCGTGTGCTAAGTCAACACACGACGTCAATGCCGGAATCCACCGGGGGATTCCGGCGACCGGACCCGGGCCACCTCGCGGCGGTTCGGGTGGGAGCGGGCTCCACTTGCCGCCTCCGCCGGAGCGGAAGCTGGTCGTGCTATAAGACTAGCAGGTCCAGGCATCGATACTGTTCGGCACGGGTTACGTACTGGCCACAACCATCCGGCAACATGTACTTTCTGTACATGACTGCTGCTCACCCGCACGAGCCGAGAGACGACGTCGAGGTCAGCGTGACAGACGCCCGAGCAAAGCTGCCGGAACTGATTGATACCGAGATCCGCGACGGTGGAGTGGTGTACCTCACTCGTTACGGCCGACGGGTCGGTGCCGTGGTTCCAGCCGAGGTTGCCGAGCGGTTCGAACGCTGGGAGGACGCCTACTGGTCACACCGGGCCGCCGAGGTGCTGGAACGGGATGAGCCCACTGTGTCCTGGGAGCAGGCAGTCGCCGAGCTAGAGGAGGGCGACGCGGGAACCGGTGCCCGCGGGCGATGAGTCGGTACCGACTCGAGATCACCCGTGATGCCCTGCGCGCCCTGTCGAAGCTGGAAAATCCGGTCCGCCGCCGCGTGCAGGCCGCTATCGACCGGCTCGGCGAGCAGCCCAGGCCGCCCGATGTGATCGCTTTGCCGGGCTTTCGGGGCGCGTACCGCCTCCGGGTGGGCGACTACCGGGTGATCTACACGGTCGACGCAGGCCGGCTGATGGTTCTGGTGGTCGATTTGGGCCACCGCCGTGAGATCTACCGAGATCTGTGACTCGGTGCCGGCTGGTCAGCCGGCGGCGACGGTTGTCCGGCGACGCCGGGGCGGGGTTGCGTGCTGCACGTCGACGACGGTGCGCAGGAACTGACCGGTGTAGCTGGTGTCGATGGCGGCGACCTGCTCGGGAGTGCCTTCGGCGATCACGGTGCCGCCGGCCGCACCTCCCTCGGGACCCATGTCGATCACCCAGTCGGATGTCTTGATCACATCGAGGTTGTGCTCGATGACGATCACGGTGTTGCCCTTGTCGGCCAGTTCATTGATGACACCGAGCAGTTTGCGGATGTCCTCGAAGTGCAGACCGGTGGTGGGCTCGTCGAGCACGTAGACGGTTCGACCGGTGGAGCGCTTCTGCAGCTCACTAGCCAGCTTGACGCGTTGCGCTTCCCCACCGGACAGCGTGGGCGCGGGCTGCCCGAGCCGGACGTAACCCAGCCCGACGTCCACCAGGGTCTTGAGGTGCCGGTGAATCGCCGAGATCGGCTCGAAGAACGTCGCCGCCTCCTCGATCGGCATATCGAGTACCTCAGCGATGGTCTTGCCCTTGTAGTGCACCTCGAGGGTCTCCCGGTTGTACCGCGCACCGCCGCAGACCTCGCAGGGCACATAGACGTCGGGGAGGAAGTTCATCTCGATCTTGATGGTGCCGTCGCCGGCGCACGCCTCACAGCGACCGCCCTTGACGTTGAAGGAGAACCGCCCGGGCTGGTAACCGCGGACCTTCGCCTCGGTGGTAGCGGCGAAGAGTTTGCGGATCCGGTCGAACACGCCCGTATATGTGGCCGGGTTGGACCGCGGCGTTCGCCCGATCGGTGACTGATCAACTCTGACCAGCTTGTCGACGTCCTCCAGGCCGGTGACCCGGGTGTGCCGTCCGGGCACCTGGCGAGCTCCGTTGAGCCGGTTGGCCAGCACAGTCGCGAGGATGTCGTTAACCAGCGTGGACTTGCCCGACCCGGACACCCCGGTGACCGCTACCAGGCAGCCGAGCGGGAAGGACACGTCGATGTCGCGCAGGTTGTGCTCGCGTGCCCCGACCACGGTCAGCCGCCGGGACCGGTCCACCCGGCGCCGGATCGCTGGAACGGGGATGCTTCGCCGGCCCGACAAGTAGGCGCCGGTGATCGAGGTGTCGTGCCGCTCCAGCTCGTGAAAGGGCCCGCTGTGCACGACCTGACCGCCGTGCTCCCCGGCTCCGGGGCCGATGTCGACCACCCAGTCGGACGCCCGGATGGTCTCCTCATCGTGCTCGACCACGATCAGCGTGTTGCCGAGGTCGCGCAGCCTGGTGAGGGTGGCCAGCAGCCGGTGGTTGTCCCGCTGGTGCAGGCCGATCGACGGCTCGTCCAGGACGTAGAGCACCCCGACCAACCCGGAGCCGATCTGGGTGGCCAGCCGGATCCGCTGCGCCTCACCCCCGGATAGCGTGGCCGAGGCGCGGTCCAGGGACAGGTAGTCCAGTCCGACGTCGAGCAGGAAGTGCAGCCGGGCCTGGATCTCCTTGAGCACCGCACCGGCGATCATCGCTTGCCTGGTGTCCAGCGCAAGACCGTCGAGGAACGCCGTGGCGTCGCGAACCGATAGGGCGGACACATCGGCGATCGATTTCTTGCCCTCCGTGGTGTGCGACAGGGTCACCGCAAGGATCTCCGGCTTGAGCCTGGTGCCACGACAGGCTGGGCAGGGCACCTCACGCATGTAACCGTCGTACTTTTCCCGCATGTACTCCGACTCGGTCTGGTTCATCCGGCGCTCGAGGAACGGCAGGACGCCCTCGAACGCGGCGTAGTAGGAACGCTCGCGCCCGTAGCGGTTGCGGTAACGGACATGCACCTGCACGTCGGAGCCGTGCAGCACGGCCTTCTGCGCGCTGGCCGGCAGCCGCCGCCACGGGATGTCCATCCGGAAGCCGACCGTCTCGGCCAACGCCTCCAGTAGCCGCTGGAAGTACTCGGCGGTCTGCCCGGTGGACCACGGCGCGATCGCCCCCTCGGCCAGGGACAGCTCCTCGTCGGGCACCACCAACTCCGGGTCGACTTCCTTGCGGACCCCGATCCCGGTGCACTCCGGGCAGGCGCCGTAGGGCGAGTTGAACGAAAACGAGCGTGGCTCGAGGTCGTCGACGCCGATGGGATGGCCGTTAGGGCAGGCCATCCGCTCGGAGAACCGGCGCTGCCGGTGCGAGTCGTGCTCGTCGCGGTCGACGAAATCGAGCACGATTAGGCCGTCGGCCAGCCGCAACGCGGTCTCCACCGAGTCGGTGAGCCGCTGCTTGGCGCTGTCCTTGACCGACAGCCGGTCGACCACCACGGAGATATCGTGTTTGTCCTGCTTCTTGAGCTTGGGCGGGTCGGTCAGCTGATGCACGGTGCCGTCGACGAGCACCCGGGAGTAGCCCTGGGACTGCAACTCGGCGAACAGGTCGACGAACTCGCCCTTGCGGGTCCGCACCACCGGCGCCAGGACCTGGAACCGGGTGCCCGGGTCGAGGGCGAGTACCTGGTCGACGATCTGCTGCGGGGTCTGCCGGGAGATCGGCTCACCACACTTCGGGCAATGCGGCTCCCCCGCGCGGGCGTAGAGCAGACGCAGGTAGTCGTGCACTTCGGTGATGGTGCCGACGGTGGAGCGGGGGTTGCGGCTGGTGGACTTCTGGTCGATCGATACCGCCGGGGACAAACCCTCGATGAAGTCGACGTCGGGCTTGTCCATCTGGCCGAGGAACTGGCGGGCATAGGCCGACAGCGACTCGACATAGCGGCGCTGGCCCTCCGCGAAGATGGTGTCGAAGGCGAGGCTGGACTTTCCGGAACCGGACAGCCCGGTGAACACGATGAGGCTGTCGCGGGGCAGGTCGAGATCGACGTTGCGCAGGTTGTGCTCCCGCGCACCGCGCACCACAAGTCGATCAGCCACACGGCTCCCTTCGGATCCGGCCTGTCGCGGAAACCGACGGCCCCATCCATGCTATGCGGAGGCACCGACAGTCGCGGACTCAGCAGTCCCCAACTGGCGGCTGCCGCCGGGCCGGGTGAGCGGCCGACTGGAATCTTTCGCGGCGCGAACCCATGCGCGCTACGGTCGGTGACTGTGGACGTCCTTGAGAATTATGACGGCGCGGTCGAGCCAGGCGGGCTGGCGCAACGGCGGACGCTGGACGAACTGACCGTCACCAAGATCTCCGTCGGGCCGATGGACAACAATGCGTACCTGCTGGTCTGTAGATCTACCGGCGAGGCGTTGCTGATCGACGCGGCCAACGATGCCGAACGCCTGATGGACCTGCTAGGCCATGGCCCGGACCGACCCGACCTGCGCACCATTGTCACCACTCACCGGCACGGTGACCACTGGCAGGCCCTCGGTGCGGTAGCCGGCGCCACCGGAGCGCAGACGGTCGCCCATCCGGTCGACGCCCCGGAGTTGCCGGTGCCGCCAGACCGCCTGGTCGGCCACGGCGACGCCGTGGCCGTCGGCCAGGTAGCACTGGAGGTGATCCACCTTCGGGGACACACCGCCGGCTCAATCGCCCTGCTGCACCGGGACGCCGATGGCGCCACGCACCTGTTCACCGGTGATTCGCTATTCCCCGGCGGTCCGGGACGGACAACGTCGCCGAAGGACTTCACAAGCCTGATGGATGGCCTGGAGTCGCGAGTGTTCGACCAACTCCCCGACGAAACCTGGTTCTATCCCGGCCACGGTAAGGACTCCACGCTTGGTGCCGAGCGCCCCCACCTCGCCGAGTGGCGCGCCCGGGGCTGGTGACACCGGCTACGGCCATGCGGATTGAAGTCGGGCGTACTCTTCAACCCACGGCTCAGCCCACCAGGGTGAGGCGCAGGTGGGAGCTGGCAGGTGGCGGAGACCAGGCGCTGCATGCGCAACGGTGGGGTGCCGTCATTGCGGCCATGGTCGTTGTTCACGGGCCCATCGTCGCGGCAAAGAGGCTGATGCCTATCCGTCTCGCGCGCGGCGATCATGGCCGTTGGTGTGGTGGTTGGGGTGGTCCCCGGGGGGTTATGACGCCCGCGCCTCACACCCTGACGCCCGGTCAGGAGCACAGTCGCCGGTTCACCGTTGTTCATGAGCCAGCGCGCAGGGCCGGGCTTGGTATCCCCGCTCACTCTGGTTTGTCCGCCACAGGTGGCTTTTTCTTCACGGGTGGCTCTTTCTTCACGGGTGGCTCGGTCGTCGCCGGTGGCTTGGCGATGACAAGATCGACCGTGCTGCCCGGCCGGACCGTGGCACCCGCCCTCGGGTCCGTTCGCAACACCGTCCCGGACGACCGGGTGGACTCCTCCTCGGTCACCGACCCGACCTTCAACCCGGCCCTCACCAGCACGCGTTCAGCCGACGCCTTGTCAAAACCGACCACATTGGGCATGGCGATCTCACGGGGGGCCCTGGCCACAACAAGATCGACCGTGCTGCCCGGCCACACTGCGACGCCCGCCCTCGGGTCCGTGCGCAACACCGTCCCAGACGGCTGGTTGGACCCCTCCTCGATAACCGACCCGACTCTGAGCCTGTCCTGCGCCAACACCCGTCCCGCCCGGTACTGGTCGAAACCGACCACATCGGGTACCGGCCGAAGCGCGGGGGGTGGAGGCGGCTCCGGGGCCGGGGCCGGGGGCGGCTCCACAACCGGGGGTGGCAGGACAACCGGAGGCGGCACCACAACCGGAGCCGGCAAAACAACGGGAGGCGGCACGATAGCGGGAGGGGGTTGCGGCGCCGCTGGAACTTCGGAAGCCGCCGGGGATTGTTGAACCGGAGGCGTCTCCACGGATCCGACCGGCGTCACGGCAGGTGGTGCAACCGCGACCGTAAGGGTCACCCCGCCACCTTGGTCAAGCTTCTGCCCCACGGTCGGGTCAGTCCGCAGCACTGTCCCTGCTGCCTGGGCGGCAACCTGGTCCTGGGTCGCGCGCACTTTCAGTCCCATGCCGGTGAGCAGCCCCTCGGCCTGCATCCGGGACATACCGACCAGGTTGGGAACTTCGACTTGCGGCTGCCGCGCTGCGACTACCCAGAGCAGGAGCACCACCACAAGGGTCACTACCAAACCGGCCCCGGCCAGCATGATCCCACCGGGCCCGCCGTCCCCACGATCACTCCACCGGCGCGGTTTCTGCCATTGTCCGGTGGTTTGCTGTCGCTCCGTCGTGGCCGCCGTGTCGACCATAGTCATGACTAATCCCCCATTCCCATATTTCTTAGATCGGAACTGGAGGCAGCTTTAACACGGTCGAAAGCCACCATCACCTGAATGGCGGAACCTGATTCAGGCCGGGTTCGGGGTCCCGGCGACGACGCCCTCGTCGTGCAACCGTCCGATCTCCGCACCGGACAGGCCGAGGACACCGGCGAGTATCTCGTCGGTGTGCTGCCCGAGCTGCGGCGCCGGCGCCGCCGGTACCCGCTGCACAGCGGAGAAGTCGAGCGGCGAGCCGGGCATCAGGTAGGTCCCGATACCGGGCTGGTCGACCTCGGCGAACATCGGGTTGGCGGTGGAGCAGCGCGGATCGTTGCTGACCATCTCGGCGAAGGTCTGGTACTGGCCCCAGCACACATCGTGGGCGTCGAAGACCTCGCCAACCTCGGACAACGTGCGGCTGCTGACCCATGGCTCGATGAGCGCGCCGATCACCTGGCGAGCGGCGAACCGGTCACCCTCCTTGCCCAGATCGACCCCGAGCAGCGTCTCGACGTGCGCGCAGGCGTCACCGATCCCGACCGCGGCGACCAGGCTGCGCCACTGCCGTGGGGTCAAACCGACCACCATGACCCGCTTGCCGTCCCTGGTAGCGAAGTCGCGGCCGAATGCCCCGTAGAGGTCGTTGCCGTGCCTGGGCCGCTCGCTGCCGTTGATCTGCACCTCCGCGATGTTGCCGAGGTGGCCCGCCATAGCGAACGCCACATCGGCCAGCGCGAGCCGGACGAACTGACCGGTGCCCCCGGTCCGCCGCTTGCGCTCAGCGGCCAGCAGCCCGGTCGCCGCCAGCGTCCCGGTGATCGCGTCCCAGGCCGGCAACAGGTGGTTGACCGGCATGGACAGCATGCTGGGGCCGGTCGTCCACGGGAAACCGGTGGCAGGGTTGACCGTGTAGTCGACCGCCGACGAGCCGTCGGGGTTGCCGACGATGTTGACCATGATCAGGTCCGACCGCAGGGAGGTGAGCTTGGCGAAGTCCAACCAGCCCACGGCCGGGAAATTCGTCAGGAACAGCCCCGCGTCGTCGCCGGGCGCGGTGATCAGGTCAGTGAGCAACGCCTTGCCTTGCGGTGACCGCATGTCAACCGCGATCGAACGCTTGCCCTTGTTCAGACCCGCCGAGAACAGGCTCTTGCCGTCGGCAGTGACCGGCCAGCGGTTGGCGTCCAGGCCACCGCCGATCGGGTCGAACCGGATCACGTCCGCGCCGAGCTGGGCCAAGGTCATCCCGCCCAGCGGCGCGGCCACAAAGGCCGAACCCTCCACCACTCGCATCCCCGTCAGAATCCCGGTCATCTCCACCTCGCTCATCGGGCGAGCGCGACGAATCGCCAGTCGAGCACCGGCTTCTGCGCCGCGGCCGGATCACCGGCGTCCTGCGCGGAGCAGCTGTGCACCACCGCCCGCAGATCGATCAGTTGGTAACCATCGCGCCGGTGGACGGCCTCGACGTGCAGTTCGGTGTGCAGCACATCGCCCTCGAACACCGGGCCGGTGTGGTCGCAGCTGCGCCAGGCAACGATCGTCACCAGGTCGGGTAGCGCCCGGGTGGCCTGGGCTCCGGCGATCGAGATGGTGTGCCCGCCGTAGACCAGGCGACGCCCATAGGCAGACGCGCCGGGATCGGTGTGCGTGGCCGCGAGGTTGAGGGTGGCTCTGGCCAGCTCAGGCGCACCGGTCACGGTGTCCCGTACCTCGATGTCATAGACCGTGCCGGGTTCGGTCACGGTGGGGGCGAACGCACCGAGATCCCAGCCCCACGGCAGGTCGTCGACGGGATCGGCGTCAGCCGGAATGTCGTCGAAGCTGTCGGCCTGCCCGGTCTCCACGTCAGGATCGAGCAGCGGGAGCATCGGGCAGCGCCAGAAGTCGAGCACGGGTTCCCCACGCTGGTTGTGGACCTGTACCCGCAGCACGGCGAGACCGGTCGCCGGGCGCCCGGGTTTCGGACGGTTCTGCCGCAGCGCGACGACCTCGGTTCGGGTACGCAGCGTGTCACCCAGGTACACCGGGCGAAGCAGTCGCAGGCCGCGGTAGAACAAGTTACCGCGGACCCGCTGCGACGGCGCCGTGGTCTGCCCGATCGCCACATGGCAGACCAGCGTGGGATGGGCCAACGGCTCGACCCGGCCGGTGACCGCCGCGGACAGCTCGTGGTCCAGCGGCAACCGGAGCCGGTCACCGGACAGCGCCTGGTGCAGCACGGCGTAGCCCGGGGTCAGCGTCAAGCCTGGAGAGTCGGCGAAGACCTGCCCGTGGGTCAGCTCCTCGAAATACGGCCCGCCAACCCGCACCCGGTTATCCGCCATCGTGCCCCGATCCTACGGCCGCCGAACCCGTGCCGCCGCATTGAGCGGGCTCAGCGGGGTGGTGAGCGTCCCGATTACCCCGCTGAGCCCGCTGAACGCGGGTGGTCCGAATCGCGGCGCACAGTGATGGTCGTCCAGACGCCTAGGTGCACGTGGTCACCGTCGGCCAGCGCGATCTGCTGGTGGGCTGGGATCCGCTGGGAGCCGCCGTTGACATAGGTCCCATTCGTGGATCCGTCGTCTATCACCGCCCAGGTGCCGTCGGGTTGGGCGAGCAGCCGGGCGTGCTCGCGAGACACTCCCGGGTCGGCTGGCGGGTCGCTCAGGTCGATCTCCGGGATGGTCCCTCGGGAGCCGCTGCGTCGCCCGATGCGGGCCAACTCACCGCGCAGCGCCACGCTGCGGGCAGGGCTCGAAGCGGGGAAAGTGAACCGTTCGCTGTCTGTACGGCTGCCCTCGAAGTAGTCCCGATCCGGCGCGATGACAGCGCACCACGACGGCGGCGGCGCGGACGGCGAGGCGGCGGCGAAGCAGTGGCCGCACCGCTCGCAGAACAGCCCGATCCGGAGCTCGCTACAGCCCGGGCACGACTCGGCGATATCGCTGGCCATCACGACACCACCCACTAACCGCGGCCCAGCAGCGTCGTTTTGGTCGACTCGATGTCCAGGCGCATCTCCTGCTGGGCGCTCATCCTGTTCAGCCGGAAGGTGCCGGTATCCGGATCGTAGATCTGGTCCAGCCGGGCCAGCATATTGTCGTCATGGACCTCCTCCGCGAGCTTGCGCGCCCGGCTGAGGCAGTCGATGGCCAGGTCGGGATCCCCGCCATGGTGTGCCGCCAAACCGTCCTGGACCGCCTTGGCCAGCTCGGCTCGGCCGGTGACCTCGGCGACCTTGTCATTGACCACTGTGGATTGCGCAAGGTCATCGGTCCACATTGCCCGGACCCGCGCGCTGGAGAACTCCTCGGCGCTGCCGTCGGGCGACGAGTGGATGAACACTTGCCGCAACGGTTGCTCAGTGCCGTCGGCGCCGGTGTGGACGAAGGTCACCCGGCAGGCGAGCTTCTCCTCTCCGACCTCACCGGGCTCCAGCTCGACACACAGGTGGTAGTCGCGGCTCTCGGTACCCCACGACCCGGTCGGGTAGTCACCGGTCAGGGGTCCCGAGTCCACCCGGCGAGCGCTGAGATCCACCAGGGTCGGCGCGGTCTGCTTGACGAACATGACGGTGGCACCGACCGGCGCCCACAGCCGCAGTCCGACGTCACCCACCGCCTTGCGCATTGAGCCGGCCATCGTTTCCCGGAAGTCGTCGGCCAGCCCGGCCGGCTCGACGACCAGGTCCACCGTGCCGCCCAGCGCAGCCGAGATCGTCCGCAGCTCGTCGACCGACCAGTCGGTGCCTACGCCGCGGCAGTCGCAGCTGAAGATGCCTTCGCAGTCGCGCAGCGCGGTCCGCAGCTGCTCAGGTGGTTCGTGCTCGTTACGACCATCGGTCAGCAGGATGGCGTGCCGGATCGTCTCCGGGTGCTTGCCAAGCAGCTCGCCGGCCAACCGCAACCACGCTCCGATGGTGGTGCCTCCGGCGGGTTCCAGCCGTCGCAGCGCGTCCTTGGCCTCGGCCCGGCTCCACGGGTCGGCGAGGACCAGTTGCGGCTCGGCCGGCCAGAGCATCCGAGCCCCGACCGAGCCGGCGATCAGGGCGAACCGCACCCCGTCGCGCAACTCGTCGATCGCGGCGCACGCGGCCTCCTTCGCTTTGACGATCTTCTCTGCGGGAAAGCCCATCGAGCCCGAACAGTCCAGGATGAGAACCTCGGCAGCCCCGACGGCCGGTGCGTTCGCCTTCGTGACCAGGTCTTGCTGGGTGTCGACGGTGATCACGGCGTGGGCCTCCCGGGCGCCGTGAGCCAGATACAGGTTCTGGTGCACAGCACCACGAAACTCAGGTGTGCTGGTCACCGCCGTCCCTCCTGCCGAGCCGGGGCGGGTTGACCTGGGCTGACGACCGGAAGCACGGCAACCGTCACGTTGTCGTGGCCGCCGGAATTCAACGCGATCTCGACAAGCTGACGCGCCGCATCCAGTGGGGCTTGGAGCGCCTGCGCCGGGAGCGCCGCCGCGAGTTCGTCGACGGTGTCCAGGTAATTCCACAGCCCGTCGGTGCAGACCACCACCACGCCCGGTCCGTCGGTTTCGATGGTGACGACATGGGGGTTGACCTGGCCGGCGTCGTCGCCCAGCCACGCGGTGATGGCGTGCGCGCGACGGTCGGCGGCCGCCTGGGCCGGGCTCAGCGTCCCGGCTGCAATGACCTGCGCCAGCCAGGAGTCATCACTGGTGAGCCGGGTCGGCACGGAGCCACCGTGCGCCGGAGCAGAACTATGGTGCGTCTGCGGTATCCAGTACGCCCGGCTGTCTCCCACCCAGCCGACCGTGACCGCGTTATCGCTGACGATCGCGGAGACGAACGTGCAAGCCGGGGCTCCGCGGCTCACTCCGGCTGAGCCGGCCCAGCTGGAGTGAGCCGCACCGCAGTCGGCAAGCTCGGCGACTGCACTACCCGCGGCGTGGATGGCCGCTCGCGTCGCGGCGGCCGGGCAGCCTTCGGCACGCAAGGCTGTCACCAGTGCCTCGGCAGCGACCTCGGCAGCGGTCTCGGACGCCTCGTCGGGGCGAGCCGACGACGACACACCGTCGCAGACGATCGCCAGTACCGCGCCACGCGCCGCCGACCCGGGAGCTGCGCGGAGGCCGTCGACGTCGCGCAGTGCCAGAGCATCCTCGTTGCGGTGGTGGCGCCGGCCACGATCGCTGACGCCGGCGGCGACCCCGACGTCGACCTCGATGTGGTCCCGCAGCCCATCGGCCACCCAGCCACCGCAGTTCTCGCAGTACCGGTCGCGGCCGCACACCGGTTCGGCGCACCGGCGGCAGAATCGGTGGAACATCAGCTCAGCTCCCATTGACGGTGGCGATGAGGAAGCGGCGCAGCGCGCCGACCGTACTCGCCGGATCGCTACTGCCGGTGTAGGCAGCGAAGATCTGCTGCTGCATCTGCGCGCTGATCGTGGCCCAGTGCGTGGTAGCCGGCCGCGGCTTGGCGGTCGGCAACACCGTGGCCAACACCGACATCACCGGGTCGGCCGCCAGATCGTGGTAGGTGACCTTGAGCGTCGGAGGTCGCGAGTACCGCTGGGCCAGCATGAGTTGCACTTCCGGAGAGGTCGCGGCGAACCGGACGAACTCCTTCGCACCGGGGATATTGCGCGAGAATGGACTCACTGCGAGATTGTGACCGCCCAAGGCAGCGACCGGGTCATGGCCACGGAATACCGGTAGTGCCGCGATGCCCACTCTTCCGGCAACCAGGCTGTCCGGGTCTGCGCCGTTCAGCTGCTGGTAGGCATACGGCCACAAGCGCAGGAAGACGGCGTCACCAGCCTTAAAGGTATTGCGGGCCTCTTCGACGTCCATGGTGTCGAACCCGGGTGCGTACACCCCCTCGAGGAACGCACTGCGCATGAATTCGACGGCTTGCAGTGCCTTGTCGAGCTGGAACAGCACCGACTGGCCATCCCGGTCGAAGACATCACCGCCGAGGCCCCAGAAGTACTCCAGGTACTGGACCACCAACCCCTCGTACTGCTTGCCATCGGCGACGAAGGGCGCGATGCCGTTGCGCTCTCCGACCTGATGGCCGATCTCGACCAGTTCCTCCCAGGTGGCCGGCGGCTTGTCTACCAGGTCCGTTCGGTAGAAGAGCACCCCGGCGTCGGTGACGTACGGTACGGCCCACAGGGTTCCGTTCCAGACAGCGGTCTGCAGCGGACCGGGCAGTGCGGCCTGCTCGATGTGTGAGCGCACGTCGTGGAGGTCCACCAGCCAGCCGCGCTGGGCGAACTCCGGGGTAAAGGCGACGTCGAGATCGAAGATGTCGAAGTTCCTCAGGCCCGCGTTCAGCTCCAGCCCGAGAACCTGACGCTGTTGGTCGGCGGAGGGGGGTAGTGCCTCCACCCGCACGGTCGGCCCATGCGGATGCGACTGGTTCCACCGCTTCGCGATGTCCATGGCCGGCCCCTGGTCAGCGGCGGCGATCCCGCCGGTCACCCAGACCAGCCCTTCCCCAGACCCTGACCCAGCGGCAGGCGCACAGCCGGCGGTGATCAGCGCAACCGCCGCGGCCAGCAGTGTGCGCCGGCTCACCATCGCGTCGGTGTTCATGTCCAGCTCCGGTTGCGACGCTCGTTGGCCTTGTCGACGAAGGCGATCCGCTCCACTGTGATGGGGGTCAGCCGGGCGAGCGTGCGGTAAGCGGACTCCAGCCGGCCCCGCACGCCGTGTTCGTCGAGCCGGTGGCCGAGCAGGGTGGCCGGGAGCGGTGTGGTCGCCCCAACCGGCCACGGTCGGTTCGTGCGCTCCCAGCCCAGAACGGTCTCGAGCACCTCCGCGATCGCCAGCTCGCGCCGCTGGTCGTCGAGTTCGAGGGTATCCAGCTGGTCGGCGGCAGTGAAGAAATCGGCGATCAGTGGCTGCCCGGCGGTGTATCCACGCGACCGGGCCAGCACCGCGCACAGCCGGGCCGTGACGGCGCAGCGGGAGCTGTCCGGCACGGCCTCCAAGGCGCGGGCCGCACCGGCGATGTCACCGAGACCGAACCGGACCCGGGCGAGGCCGAATGCGGCGCTGACGTACGACCGGTCGGTATGCCACACGGTGGCGTAGTGGCGGGCGGCAAGGTCGGCGGCCCCGTCGCGCGCCGCACACAGTGCCACCGCCAGCTTGGGCGCGGCCTCTCCAGGCAACGCATCGAGTACCGCGGTGAATCCCTGCCGGGCGGCGTCGATGTCGCCGTCGACCAGTGAGCTCAGGCCCCGGTACCAGTCCACCCGCCAGTCATCCGGATAGTGCCGGGCCAGCGTGTCGAGGTCGTTGCCGGTTTCGGGATGGCACAGCTCGATCCTGACGCGCGCCAGCCGCAGTCGCGTCTCCAGCGACGAGTCGGGCAACGCGGCGAGCACCCGCTCGGTCTCGTCGGGACTCTCGGCGCTGATCGCGGCGAGGAGCCCGGCGTGCGGGTCGGCGGGATCCACCTGCGGGTCGGGCAGCGCCAGCGCCGCGGCGACCAGGTCCGGGTCCACGGTGGGGAAGGTGTCCGGATCGGCTCCCACCACTCGTAGCTCCGGCCCGAACAGGGTTGAGACTGCGGGGAACGGCCGGGCCTCCAGCACCGCGCGGATCTCTCGCAGCACGCCTTGCAACTGTTCGGCCATGTCCACCGCGGAGCTGAACCGCTGGCGCGGGTTGGGGTTGGTCGCGCGGCGCAGCAGCCCAGCGAATGACGGGTGGGCAGCCAGCAGCTCCACCTGCTGCGGGCCCGGGATCGGCTCGTAGGTGAAGAATCCCGGGAACGGGAAGCTCAGCACTGCCATCATCCGGGCGACGGTGTAGAGGTCGGTCGTGACCAACGGACCGTGTGTAGTGATCTCCGGGTCCTGGTAACCAGCCTTGCCCCAGACCGGGCTGTCCCGATCATCTATCCGGCGGACCGCGCCCAGGTCGATCAGTTTGACGCCGTCCGTGGAGTGGATCACGTTGTCCGCGGACAGGTCGCAGTACAGCAGGCCACGCTTGACGTGCAGGTAGTCCAGCGCGGCCAGCACCTCCAGGGCAAACCCGCAGACCTGATCCACCGGCAGGTAGGGTTCGCCGTCCGGTGGCTGCCGGACCAACTGCCTCAGCGACTTGCCGCTGAGGCACTCCATCACGATGTAGTCGACATCCCGCCCGGTCAGCGGGTGCGGGTGCCGGACCACGGTGAGCACGGTGACGATGTTCGGGTGGCTGGCATCGGCCAACGCGGCGAGCTCGGCGATCGCGGCTCGGCGATTGTCCGGATCATCGGCGTCGATCAGGCCTTTGAGCACCACCCAGCGCGGGACCCAGCAATCCCACGCGCGGTACACCCAACCGAGCCCGCCATGCGCGATCGCACCCTCCACCTTGAACTGGCCGTCGCCGACGAACACCCCAGGCTCCAGCAGCGGACGGAAGGAGAACCTGGTCCCGCACAGCGGGCAGAAACCCTCAGCCCGGCCGGGCCGACCATGGCGCGCCCGGCCCACCTGGTGCCGGCACCCAGGATTGGGACAGAATCGCTTGTGTTCCGGCACCTGGGGGTCCTCGAGCACCGGCGCCAACTGATCAGCTGGAGGCCTGGCGGGCAGGCTGACCAGCGACTCTCGGCGGGCACTGCCGGCGACGAGCTCGGAGGTCACCGCTCGTAGTGCCCCGGCCGGGGCGAGCTGAGCCGGAGCAGCCGGAGCGGGGGCAGGGGCGCCCTGGAGCTTGCTGGGTTGGGCCGAGGGTTCCCCCGGCCTGGTCGGCGGCCTGGCGGCGGTTCCACACCGCGTGCAGTAGCCGTCGTCCCCGATCAGGGCGCCACATCCCCGCTTCGCGCAGTTGGTCATGGCGAGTGCTCTTCCGCCGCCATCGCGTTGACCGCGTCCTGGTATTGCGCCACGGCGGCCGCGGCGACGGCCAGGTCGCACGGAGCGCGCCAGAGCAACGTGCGCGCCCGCTGGTACCGCTGCTCGAGTGCGAGATCCTCGATCCGTCCCAGACCCGCTGCCTTCGCCCGGTAGGCGCTCAGCCGCCCACGCAGCTCCGCGCGCTGACGCAGTGGCCGGCCGGTCTCGATCAACTCGGCCTGGGCACGCTTGCGCGCTGCCTGGGCGTCGCGTTCCAGAACCGGCAGGTCGCTCGCAAGCTGCCGCCAGTGTTCGCACCGGTACAGTTCCAAGGCCGTGGCGAGCCGGGGACCGAGCAGGTCCATCGACTGCGCCCCTTCTTCCATGACTGGCGCTGCCAGGATCTTGACATTGACCCGCCTGCGTTCCGCCGAGATCTGCTCCTCCAGCCGTCGTACCTCGATAAGGGTGGCATTCAGTTCATCCAGGAGGCGCGGACCGTGCTGCCGGAGCTCCGCGAGCGTCTGCAAGTCGGCACGCACCTGTTCGCACTGTGCGATGAGCTGATCAACCTCATCCACGGCGACCGCACCATGGGCCCAGAACCGCAGCGGATCCGCCAACGCGATCCGCCGCAGGTGGTTGAAGCGGTCGGCCAGCTCGGTCACCACCCCAGCTGCTGAGTCCTGTCCAGCCGCCAGGCTGAGGTTCGCCACGAGGGTGTGGGCCTGATCCAACAGGGTGTCGCAGACGTCGATGCGCGAAGCCATCACGGTCCAGACCTCATCGGTCGCGACCACCACCTCGTGGATCCGACCGTAGATCGTCTGGATCGCGCCGGCCAGCTCCGCGGCACGAGTCACCAACTCCCGGACCTCACGCAGGTCGGCCTGCGTCACCGGGGATCGCGCCATGATCGTGCGAACCTCCACCGCAACGATCCGGTAGCTCTCGTAGCGGGCCCACAGCGTCGCGAAGTCATCGAGCACCTTCGCCCTGCGCTCGAGGGTCACGCCCGCCACCATGGTGGCGTCCAGCAGCCTGCGACCGAGGTGCTCCTCCAGGTTGATCAGGCACTCGACGATGTGATCCTGCTCGGTCGCGAGTCGCTCGGCGGCGGCCCCGTCGATCCCATCGGCCCCGTCGGCCTGCGTGAAGGTCGGCATGGCGTCAGTCCCGGTATTGTGGGCTCGGCGGGGGCGGCGGCGAGGGCGGCGGCGGCCCCAGCGGCGGCTCCGGCGGCGTCAGCCAACGCTCATAGCTGGCCCGCCAGCGGCCATCCGCGGCGCGGCGCTCCAACACCGCATTGACGAACCGTTCAAGGTCTGGGTTGCCCTTGCTGATCGCCACGCCGTAGGGCTCTTCGGTGAGGCGCGGACCGACGATCTCGGTCCGGGGGTCCTGGGCGGCCATGCCGGCCAGCAGGGTGTCGTCGGTGGATACCGCATCCACTTCACCGAGTTGGAGCTTCATCAGGCAGTCCGTCTCCGTGTCCGCGCCGACCGGTATCGGCCTAGCGGGAGCAGCCAGGATCGTCTCCAGCGATGTCGAACCCCGGGCCGCGCAGACCCGCTTGCCCCCGAGATCACCCAGGCCAGTGACCCCCGACCCGCGATTGACCAGCACTTGTTGCCCCGCCTCGAAGTACACGGTGCTGAAATCCACCTCTTCACGACGGTGACAGGTGATGGTCGCCGAGGCAACCACCAGGTCGGCCTGCCCCGACCGCAGGACCTCGAACCGGTTGGCTTCGGGCGCCGGGCGGAACACCACCCGCTCCCGGTCGCCGAAGATCGCCCCGGCGATGTCGCGCGCGAGGTCGATGTCGAATCCCGCCAGCCGTAAATCCGGTTCCCGGAAAGCGAACGGGTAGGTGTCCTCAAGGACTCCTACGACCAGGTCACCTCGCTGCGCGATCCGGGCCATGGTCGATCCGGCCGGCATCTGACCAGGCGCCGGCAGCGGGCCCTGTGGGCGCAGGCTGGCCCGGAGATTGTGTGGATCGCAGCCCGGCTCAGCCGGCGTCTGCCCCGCTGAGCTGCCCGCAGCCGGACGCACGGCCGGAACCAGCCAGGTAGCTGCCCTGACCGGTTCCGGGTTCGGCTGCCCTGGCCACTGGTCGCCGGCCAGCCCGGCAAACACAACAGTGGCCAGCGCCGCGCAGGCGCACGCGAATCGGGTACTCACCGGTATTCCTCCAGCCGCCGCTGGACTCCCCAGGTCACTCCCACCACCGCGACGAGAGCCAACCCGCCGGTACCGATCGGGAGGCCGGTAAGCCAGCTGTGGGCGCCGCCGATGTCGCCGGTGAAAGCCGCACGCTCATGGTCGGCCGCGGCGGTCAGAGCCAGATCGAGCCGGTCGAACGTGGCAGCGGCGCCAGGGTGGTGGGGGTTCACCGCGGCGTCGACCGCCTGGGTGTAATCCCCGGCGTCATCCAGCTGCCGGACCTGCCGGTGTGCCGCGACGTAATCGCGGGCGTCGGTGACCGCTTCCCGCACCAGCCCTACACCCTGCTGATCTGTAGCGAAATGTTGAGCTGCACCGAGTGCCCCGCCGGCGCCATTGTCGCGGTCGAGCAGTTGCATTTGGGCGTCGAAGTCCGGCTCATTGGGGCCGGCCGTGCGGGTCACCAGTTCGAGGCTCTCGACAGCGCGGGCCTGCAACGCCGCAATCTGCGCCGGTGCCAGTGCATCGGATACCGATTGGCTATGCCCGAGGGCTCGGTCCAGGGAATTGGTCGAGACCACGCCCGCAATCGTCCACCAGGCCAACCCGGCGAGCAGCGCCCCACTCGCCGTCACTAAGCCGATGTTGAACACCCGGTGGGTCCGCTGGAACAGAAAAGCCTGCGCCCAGATCAGTCCGGCCAGGCTGATCCCACCGACCGCGAGCGCGACGAAGTGCACCGACCCGGCCCGGTGATAGGCGTCATCGAGCCGCGTGGCCTGCCGTCGTTGCAGCTCCGCCGCCGCCGGCAGGATCGCGTCCTGCATACGATCCGAGGCGCGCCGCAGGTAGGACACCCCGACAGCCAGCCCTTGGCGGTTGTTAACCCGAGCCCGCTCCACCAGGCCGGTGTAAGTCGGCAGCTCGGAGGTGATGTCGGCGATCCGCTTCGCGGTCACCAACTCGCCGTCGGTCTGCGTGCTGGCCTGCGCCAGACTCGCCGTCGCGGCCTCGATGTCGCGCCCGTACCGGATCTGCATCTCTGTGGGTTCCAGGCCGCCGGACAGGTACCCGGCCGCCACCGTGGCGTCCGCATCAGCCAAAGACCGGTACAGCGTGGTGACGTTGGCATTGAGCGGTTCGAGATGCTCGGCGATGTCGACGGTGGCGCTGACCCGGGCGATCGCGGCGTAGACGCCCACGGCGCCGGCGATCGCAAGCCCCAACACGAGGACAACCTGAATCACCCGGAGCTTGCCGGGCATGGTGCCCCAGTCGTAGTGGCGCAACCACCCGACGACCTCACGTGGCGCCACTGGGCTGACCTCGACGGTCTGCAGGCTCGACACCACGGTTAGGCTCCCGTTCTTTGCGACCTCCGCGGACCAGTAGAACGCCTTCCCACCATCCGTAGCTAGAGGGCAGCCCTCGCCGCAGATGGTCAATCCCCTCGCCGCAGGTGGTCAATCTCGGAGTGCGGCATTAACGTGAGGCGATGGTGGCGCCGCAGCTCTCGAGGGGGCTGGTCGTTCATTTTCAGGGCCGCGAGGTGGCAGTGCTGCTCCCCGGACATCGATCTTTCACCTTCGGGCGGGGCCACGACCGTACGTTGCGATTTGGTCATGACAGCGACAACGGCGGTCCTGACCTGCACATCTCCCGCCATGTCGGCTCCATCCGGTACGACGGCGGGCTGTGGGTCGTCTGCAACGACAGCGGCAGTCGCCCGTTCGACGTGATCGTGCGGGGGGTGTCCAACCCGCTGCCACCGCGGACTACACCGGATTCGCACTCCCGGTGGGCGGTCAGCCCACCGGGGCTGGAGATCAGGGTCGGCGCACCGTCCGGGCGCTACCTGCTATCGATCAGTATCAACGGCACCCTGCCGCCGGCGCTGGATCCCCCGCGGCACGACGAGCCCAGCACCGTTCCGCTGCGCGAACCGACCGACCACGAGCGGCTGCTCCTTGCGGCTAAGTTCCTGGCACTGCCCGATCCCGGTGACGCGGTCGGTAACCGGGAGGCCGCCGAGTACGCATCCGCCGCACGCCGGCAGGACCGGCCAGTCACCGAGCGAGCCGTCGAAGACTGCGCCGGCCGGTGGTGCAAGAAGCTCCAGGAGTTCGGCGTCACCGGGATCAGCGGCCGGGACAACATCAACCAGTTAGGTCGCCAACTGCTCGCTTGGGGTTTGTTGCGCCAGGAGGACCGCAAGGAGCTCCACCGATCATGATGGCGGGGTGCTGGTCGCGACGCTGCGAGTCAGGATGCGGCCCAGTCCCGCGCGGGTCGCCAGAACGACCAACCGGTCACCACTGACGAGCACGTGGTCACCCGGCGCCGGCAGCTGGAAATTGCCGGTGGTGTGCCGGCGCAGCGCGATCACCTGTGCCTGGCGGGGCGCGTTGACCGTGTCAGTGGCCACGCCCTCGAGTTGGGAACCCGCGTGGATGGGCACCTCTGCGATGAGCAGAACGCGGCGGCCGACCGGGATGGTGCCGAGGACCTGGCGGCCCAACATCGCGGCGGCGAACTCCGGCGCAGCCAGGTAGGACACACTTCGCGAGATCGTGATACCGAAATTGCGCTGAACCCGCTCGGCGAAATCGCTGTCCACCAGTCGAAGCACGACCCGCAGGTCCTTGCTCATCGCCCGGCCATGCAGCGCCGCCTCAAGGTTGGTGACGTCGTTGTTGGTCACGGCGACCAAGGCGCGGCTGGTGCCCAGGTAAGCGGCACGCAGGGTGTCTTCTCGGCTGGCGTCACCGAACACGATCGGCAGACCGATCCTTCTTGCCAGCGCCACTCCACGAGCGCCCTCATCACTTTCCACACACACCACCGGTACGCCCAGATCGTGCAACAGCGCCACCACCCGGGTACCCACGTTGCCCAGTCCGACGACCACCACATGGCCGGCGATCGGGCGAGGACTACCCAGGGCGGTAGCCAGCCGGGAGCTGACGACAGCGTCGACCACAGTGGCGGTCACCACCGGAATGATGGAGATCCCGACAATGGTGACCATCGTCTGGGTGATCTTGTTGAGGGTGTTCAGACCGGGATCGGGCTGCGCCGCCCCAGCGGCATCGAGCAAAGTGAGATAGAGGGCCTCGCCCCAGGAGAAACGGCCCACAGTGGCGAACAACACAGTGCCGAGTCCCAGCAGCGCGAACAGTCCTAGGGTGGCGAAGCCGAGCTTGCGGTTGAACGACGCGGCGACCCGCCACCGCAGCGTCAGCAGCAGGTTGCGTAGTCGGCGGTGGGTGGCGGCATCGACCATGGTGGCCTGGCTGTCGGCTAACGCGAGCACCAGATCGGCATTGTCCTGATCGGTCGGCAGCAGCTCAGGCTTCTTCGCGCCGCGGGTATCGGCAAGCCCGCAGATCACCCGATCCGCCGCCACCTCGCTTCGCCGGGCGACGTAAAGCGTCCGGCCTGGTAACCGTACGTAGCTGGGCGCCAGTTCGCCCAGTGCCCCCGCGACAAAGGACGGCGCCGCGGTGGCCGCATCGGACAGCACATCGCAGCCCGGAAACAGCGCTCGGATGCGGTGACCGAGACTCATGTTGAAAAAACGGATCACCAACCGCAGTTCGCTGTTCAGTTCCTGCGCCCGAAGCGCAGCGTGAATGTTGCCGACGTCGTCCTGGCCGACCAGAGCCAACGCACTAGCCTGTTCCACTCCGGCCGCCAGAAAAGCCGTCTCGCTCAAATCGGGCGCCTCGATGACGCGGACCTTCGGCAGCGCCGCAATCCGGGGCCCATGGTTGCGCTGCACCGAGGGCAAGATCACGGTGACCTCGTCACCGATCCGAGTGACGAGCTCCTCGACGAGCTGGTAGGCCAGCGCGTCGTCGCCGCACACGACCAGGTGCGGACGTCTTCGACTCTGCTCCCCCTCGATCCCCATAAACCAGCCAGAATACTGTGTGGACGGTCAGTCAGGCCGGACGCTCAGTCAGGCCCGGTGGACGTCAGCCTGGGCCACGCCGGCCACGCCGGCCACGTCCGGTCCGGCCAGCAACGCCCGGCGCCGGCGGACCCGAAGTTCCCAGACCGCCACGAGCAGCGCCAGGCACACGAACCCGGCCCCGGTGAGCAGCGCCGCGGCGATGGCGTTGGGGTAGTTGCCGCTGTGCGCCACCACGCCGTAGAACACCGCCGCCAGCATGGCCGTCCCGATGGCTGATCCGATCCGCTGCCCGGTCTGCAGAGCTCCAGCCGCGGCACCGCCCATCTGGGGTGCCACGCACTCCAGGGTCAGCGTGACGTTCGGAGAGATCACCGCGCCGCCGCCGATGCCGGCAATGAGCAAGGGAAGCGCAGCCGCCCGCCCGGCCCATGCGGCGGGCGTGACGTCGAGCACCACGGCGGTAGCAGCCAACCCGACCGCGACACAGCCCAGCCCTCCCACCGTCAACCACCGGCCATACCTGGACACCAGCCGGCCGGCTACCGCAGCCGATACCGCCGACCCGAGCGCGAACGACGTCACCGCGAGCCCGGACTGCAGCGGCGTGTACCGCAACCCGTGCTGGAAGTAGAGGGCGAACACCAGCCAGATCCCGCTGAAACCGATGAAGTACACCATCCCCAGCGCGGCTCCGGCCGGGTAACCGGGCGTGGCCGACAGCAGCCGGGTGTCCAGCAACGGCGCCCGATCACGCCGCACCATCCGCTGCTCCCAGCCAAGGAACAGCGCGACCAGTACCGGCGCCAACCCGAACAGCCACCACAACCGGCGCAGCCCACCACTGTCCACTTCCACCAGTGGTAGCAGCAGACAGAGCACCCCGGCGCCCAGCAGCAGCGCGCCGACGACGTCGATCTGCGATACCACCGACGCTGCGCCACGCTGCCGGGACGGCACCAGGCGCCACGCTGCCACCAGCGCGACCAGGCCGATCGGGACGTTGACATAGAACACCCACCGCCAGCCCTCCTGCTCCCCCGCCGCAGTGAGGATGAGGCCGCCGAGCACCGGTCCGACCGCTGTGGACAACCCGACCGTGGCGCCGAAGACGCCGAACGCCCGGCCCCGCTCCGCGCCGTGGAACAGCACCTGGATCAGGCCCGAGTTCTGCGGGGTGAGCATTCCCGCAGCCACCCCCTGCAGCAGCCGGGCCGCGACCAGGAACTCAGCGCTGGGCGCCGCGCCACACAGCGCGCTGGTCAAGACGAACCCGGTCAGCGCGACGAGAAACATCCGGCGCCGACCCAGGGCATCGCCCAGTCGCCCCCCCGCCACCAGCACCAACCCGAAGCTCAGCGCGTAGCCGGACACCACCCACTGCACCTGCGCCACCGAGGCACCCAGGCTCCGCTGGATGGACGGCAGCGCGACATTGACGATGCTGACGTCCAGCAGGCCCATGAACCCAGCCAGCTGGGTGACCGCAAGCGCTCGCCAGCGTTTCGGGTACGCGGCCTGACCGGCAGCCAAGCCGTCCGAAGCCGTACTCATCACTCCATCCTGGTCACCCAACGCGATTCGCGCCGCCCGCCCTCCGCGCTGACCGTGGCGCGGCGTTGGGCTGTGGGGGCCTGTTCGGGGTATCAGCCGGCCATTGGCGGTGCTCTTAATGGTCAGTGAATCGGCGGTGTGGCTCTGTCTCGGCGGGAGTTGCGCCTGCGAGGGTGCGCCTGCCTCGGTGGCACACCCTGAGGAGGTAGGCGGAGATGGCTTTCGACTTTGACGCGATCGTCCTGGGGACCGGCTTCGGGGGCTGTGTCGCGGCGATCGAACTCGCCGTCAACCAGGGTAAGAAGGTGCTCCTGCTTGAGCGGGGGGTGTGGTGGTATAGCCCGGAGGTGCCGCTGCCGCCGTGGATCAAAGGGCACCCGGAGGAGCCGGTGCAATTCTGGCCGCGACCCAACCACACCGAGGGCCTGATCCACCTGTTGTCGGTGGTGCAGTCGAACTCACGGTTGGAGCGCACCCGCCGGATCTTCGATGTGGTCGGAGAGGCCCTGGGCCGGGCTCATCCGCAGCCGCTGTACCGGTACTCGATGTTCCCCGACGTGCATGTAGTTACCGCGAGCGGGATGGGTGGAGGTTCGCTGGTCTATGGCAATGTGAGCATGGAACCGCGATGGGACGACGACGCCGGCAACTATCCGGTCATGTCGGGCTGGCCAGTTGCCGCGCTGGCCCGGGATGACTTCAAGGCGGCGCGGGCGTGGATGGAAACCCACCGCGGCAAGCTCAGCCAGGTGGTATCGAAGTTCCCGCTACCGGGCCGGCCGCCGCTGAACCCGACCAGCGCCGACGACGATCAGCTGTTCCTACGCAAGAGCCGCGCGCTGTATCGCGCCACGCATAACCTCGCCGGCCCGTGGAAGGACAAGCGGATCCGGCAGGGCACAGCGGCCGACGGCTCGGATGAGTACTGGGCGCCGCTGGACCTGTCGATCACCGAGTACGCCGGCAAACCACAGTTCTGCGAGCGGCAGGGCCGCTGCATCATCGGGTGCTTACCCGGCGCGCGGCACACCCTGCCCAAGACCATCCTCAATACCTTGCTGGACCCACCCGCCGGGAGCCCACGGCCGGACGTGACGCTGCGCACCATGGCCGAGGTCCAGACAATCCGGCCGCTACCCGATGGCGGCTACGAGGTCTCCTACCGCGACCTACGACAGGCGCAGAGCCGCTTCGATCCCACCGAGGTGCCCCTGCGGGTGGTCCGGGCGCCGGTGGTGGTGCTGGCCGCCGGCACGCTGGGCAGCACCGAGCTGCTGATGCGGTCACGGGGGCACGGCCTGGAGCTGAGTGACGCGCTGGGCAGCCGGTTCTCCTCCAACGGCGACTTCTCCGGCTTCGCCATCCTGCCCGCCCAGCCGGGGCAAAATGATCTGTTCCCGGTGTTCCCGACCCGCGGACCGACCAACACGTCCCATGTCATGTTCGCCGACGGCGAGCTGCAGATGACCGTCGAGGACGGCGGCATCCCGGCGATGCTCGCCTCGGTGGGTGCGGCCGGCCTGCAGGTGCTGGACAATGCGCTGCACCGGGAACCGCTGCTCAAAGCACTCGTGGGCGGCTTTTTGCACGGCCAACACTCCGGGCTGCGCGACGTGACGGGCGCCCTCGCCGACGGCACCGAAGACGAGAAACTCGCCCATGTGTTCTGGTTCAACTGCCTGGGCACCGACAAAGCCAACGGCCGCTTCCACCTCGACGACAACGACAACCTCACCCTGGGCTACAACTACCCGGCCCTGGCACTGCACCCCGTGTTCGCCAAGCTCGACGAAGTAATGCGGGCGATGACCCAAGCCATGGGCGGTCACTTCGTGCCGTTCCCGCTCTGGGAGGGGCTGGCCGACCGTAAGCTGGTCACGATCTTCCCACTGGGCGGCTGCCCCATGGGACCCACCTCCACCGAGGGCGTGGTCGACCAGACCGGGCAGGTCTTCGACACCGCCAGGGGCCGGCAGAGCACCCACTCCGGGCTCTACGTCATGGACGCCTCGGTGATCCCCGGCCCCCTGGCCGTACAGCCCACACTGACCATCGTCGCGCTCGCCCTCAAAGCCGCAGCCGCCATGCAATGACCAAACAGGCTCCACCGCCGGCGGGAGCTGCTTGGCGGTGATCGGTCACTGACGCCGACCCACGCTGCGGGCGGGAGTTGGTGCCACTGGCCGGCGCCGCCGGCCCTGGTCCAGGTGTCACCGTCAGCGACTGGTGGGTGGGTCAGCGCTCCCGTTGACGTCCATACCTTGTCTCGGGCCGGAGTCGGCTGGTTTCTCCGCGCATGCCGGATGATCCTAATGAGGGTGACTCGCTGTCCAACCTAGGAGCCGCGTACATGTTTACATGTGACAAATGCTACATTACAGAGTGTGAGTGAGGCGGTTCCGCGGTGGGTGGTGTTGGTGGTGCGGGTGCCGGCGGCGCCGTCGCGGCATCGGGTGGCGGTGTGGCGGGAGTTGCGCCGCATCGGTGCATTGCCGTTGGGGCAGGGCACGTGGGCGGTCCCGGATGTGCCGGGTTTCGCCGACGGGATCACCCGGGTGATCGAGCTGGCCGAACGGGGCGAGGGCGAGGTGGTGGTGTTGGAGGCCACCGGCCGCGGCGAGACCGACACGGCGCGGTTGATGGCGTTGTTCACCGCGGAGCGCCAAGCCGAGTGGGGTGAGTTCCTGGCCGATTGCGGCAAGTTCGACGCCGAGATCGACAAGGAGATCGACAAAGGCAAGTTCACCCTGGCCGAGCTGGAGGAGGAAGAGCAGAGCCTGGACCGGTTGCGCCGCTGGCAGCGCGACTTGAAGGCCCGCGACGTGTTCGGCGCCCCCGCCGCGGTCGAGGCCGAGCAGCGACTCAAGCACTGCACCGAGCGGCTGGCCGACTACACCGAGCGGGTGTTCACCGCCCTGCACCAGATGTGAGCCCCGACCACCCACTTTCCTCGTGAGGTAGGAAACCTTCCCGTGATCGACACTCACCTGTTCGACCTGATCAACGCCTTCGCCCGCGCGACGCCGTGGCTGCATGGCGTCATGACCGCCTACGCTCTGTGGGCCGGGCTCGTGGTGCTGGCGCTGCTGCTCGTCGCCGGCTGGTGGTGGACGGCCCGGTACCGGCAGGACGCGCCGCGAGCCGTCGCGACGGCCGTCCTTACCGGTGTCGCCGCGGTGGTGGCGGTGCTGGTCAACCAGAACCTGTTTTCTCCGGCGATCGGCCGGGTGCGCCCGTGCCGTGCGTTGGCACCCGTGGAGGTGTTGCTGCCCTGCAGCAACGATTACTCCATGCCCAGCGATCACACCGTGATCGGCGGAGCCTTCGTGATCGGTCTGCTGATCCTGAGTTGGCGTCTGGGGCGGCCGGCGGTGTTGTTGGCCCTCCTGCTGGCCTTTAGCCGAGTGTATGTCGGGGTGCATTACCCCGCCGACACCGTGGTGGGACTGCTCTTGGGTGCGGTCATCGGCGCGGTCGTCGTACTCGGAGGGCGCCGAGGCGCCACCACGCTCGCGCAGCGGCTCACCCGCACCCGACTGCGTGCCCTGGTCACCGCTAGGCCCACCGCGGACCTGCGTTCACCCCGACTGGATCGGGTGGGCTGAATCCAATGGCCGCGCCCGTCCTGCCGGGATTCCTCGGGGCCCTGGCGCCGCTGCTGGATCACTATTGGTTTCTCGCGGTCGGCGGGCTGGTGCTGGTGGAGGACTTCGGGGTCCCGGCGCCGGGGGAGACGGTGCTCATCGCCGCTGCCCTCTACGCCGGCGCCGGCCAGTTGAACATCGTCGCGGTCGCGCTGATCGGTTTTGTCGCCGCGGTTCTCGGGGACAACATCGGGTTCGCCATCGGCCACCTCGGGGGACGGCGGTTGGCGCTGCGGTTCGGCCGCTACGTCTTCCTCACCTCGGCCCGCCTTGACCGAGCGCACGGGTTCTTCACCCGTCACGGCGGCAAGGTCGTCACCGTCGCCCGCTTCATCGAGGGATTGCGCCAAACCAACGGGATCATCGCCGGCTTCACCGGCATGCCCTGGTCGACGTTCCTGGTCTTCAACGCGCTCGGTGCCGCCCTGTGGGTCGGAGTGTGGGTCACACTCGGCGACCTGGCCAGCAACCACATCACCGCCATCTACGACACCGCGTACCGCTACCAGCTTTACCTCGGCATCGCCGTCGCCGTGCTGATCGTCGCGGTCCTCGTGCGACACCTGCTGCGCCGCCGTTCTGCGCACCCGACCACGACCCGATCCCGCTGAGGCGGCGGCCCACCGTCATGACCTGGCCCGCCGCCGGATTGGCAGTGGTTTGCGCTGGTGCCGGCTTGGGCGGGCTGCTGGCCGGCGCACTGATCACGGGTGCCGGCATCGGGCTGGCCACCCCCTTGGGGTTCGCCGCGCTCGCCGCGAACTCACCCACCGAACGGCTCGGCCAAACTAAGAGATAACCCGTGAGTTC
>QHBZ01000045.1 GCA_003244055.1 Pseudonocardiales bacterium
GCCCGGCTGCTCGCCGCAGCCGCTCGGTTGCTCGCCGACAAAGTCGTCGAGGGCGCGCAGGCCGACGTGCAGCGCTGCCGCCAGTACGCCGAGTCCTCCCCCGCGATCGCAACCTCACTCAACCGCTACCTCGGCTACGAGGAAGTGGCCGCCATTGCCAAGCAAGCGCAACTGGAGCAGCGCAGCATCGCTGATGTGGTGCGCGCGCGTGGTCACGTCGAAGCCGGCACCATCAGCCCCGAGCAGCTCAACAGCGCCCTCGACGTGCTGGGCATGACCCTCTCCCCGCGTTCTGGAGACAAACTGTAGTAAGGCGAACCGAGATTACCGCGGTCCGTCCCCAGAACTCGGGAAGGTAAGGGCCTCTTTGACACGTGGGCTGCTCTCCACGGTATACAAGCCCGCAGTCCTCTGCTAATGCCGGACAGTCGATGGTGGTGGGTGCTCTTCACAGGGCATGTCGCTGCCGTAGTAGGGCAGCTGATCGTCCCGAACCCAGCCCTGGTCTCCGGTGGAGGTATTACGCAGGTAGGTCCACGTGCCACCGTCTCCCGGGGTATAGCAGAGGAATTGGGCACGCTGGTCGTGTAGCCCCTGACCCGTCTGTATACAGCCATTGCTAGGACCACTGCGCATGGTCACGGTATTGGCCGGGAAGTCCACCCAGGGATGGTGGTCCTTGGCCGGGTAGCTCAAGCCGCAGGAAATGATATTGGAGGCTCCCACCCCAGGGCCGTCTTTTCCCTGTGCGGTGAGCGATGTTGCGCTTGCCGGCGTGGCGAACGCGAGTGTGACAGTAGCCGCAGCTAGTATCGAACCGGTTACGCGTGCGGAGGTCCAAGACATCAAGAAAGCCCCTCTCTCGCTCGACTCATGGGAATCCCAGGGCCCCCGCCCGACCGTTCCCCTGGGATCCGTGTCTACGTTGCGAGCACCACGCTAGGTTCTGCCGCTTTCCGTCCGCTTTCCGGCCGGTTGCCGCCGTTCACCCACGCTCGCATCACAGGCCCCTGAGGTGACCCGCCGGAGCCTCTTGTGAGCATGAGCCACGAAGGTGTGTACCGATCGGGGGAACGTCTGGTTACCAAGCGACAGCGGGTCGCTACACTCGGTGCCAGTCCAGCAGGGGCGGCAGAGCAGCGGGGTGGCGGAATGGACTTCGAGATTCTCGGCCCGCTGCGGGCCCGGCAAGGAGAGCAGCCGGTCCAACTTTCCGCGCCGATGCCCCGCACGCTGCTCGGTGTCCTGCTCACCCGGTCGAACACGCCGGTCCCGGTGGACCTCCTTGTTGATGCCCTGTGGGCGGGTGAGCGAGACCCGCGCGCGGCCAAGAAGCTGCAGTTGCACGTCCATCGGTTGCGCCGGGCGCTGGGCGATCCGGGGCGGATCCGGTTTGACAACGGCGGCTACACGCTACTGGTGCATCCTGGCGAGCTCGACGCCGAGCGATTCGAGTCCGCTCTGGCCGACAGCACCGCCATCAGCGAACCGGCGCGTGCAGTTGGGATGCTGCGCACGGCGTTGCGGTTGTGGCGCGGGGATCCGTTCAGCGATATCACCGACCTACCGTTGTTGCGCGCCGAGGCTGACCGGCTGACCGAGCGTCGCCTCGCCGGCCTTGCTCAGCTGTATTGCGCTGAGCTGGCCTGCGGGCATGCCAATGCGATCATCCCCGAACTCGCCGAGCTGGCTGCGGGGCACCCGATGCGGGAACAGCTGCAGGGGTTGCTGATGACCGCGCTGTACCAGGCCGGCCGCCAAGCTGAGGCGCTGGAGGTTTACCACCGCACCCGAAGCGCGCTGGTCGAGCAGCTCGGGTTGGAGCCGGGTAACGAGCTGCAGCGGCTGGAGCACGCCATCTTGACCGGCGATCCGATGCTGGAGGCGCCGACGACCCCGTTCATCACGCCGGCGCAGCTGCCCGCCGACATCACCGATTTCACCGGGCGTAGGGCGCAGCTCGCCACCGTCGCGCACCTGGCCGCTGCGGCTGATCGGGTTGCAACGGTGCTCGTCGCGATCACCGGGAAGGCTGGGGTGGGTAAGACCACCCTCGCCGTACGTGCCGCGCACCGGCTGCGGGCCCAGTACCCTGACGGGCAGCTTTTCGTCGACCTACGAGGGCACGCGCACCCGCTCACACCGGCAGACGTGCTGGCCCGGTTCCTGCGCTCGCTGGGGGTGGACCGGATGGCGATCCCTGAGGATGCCGATGAACGCGCCGCGCTGTATCGCAGCCGGTTGGCCGACCGGCGGCTGCTCATCGTGCTGGACAACGCGGAGTGCGAGGCTCAGCTGCGACCGCTGCTGCCGGGCACCCCCGGGTGCGCGGTGCTGGTCACCAGCCGAACCCGGCTGGCCGGGTTGACCGGCGCCCGGCTGGTCGATCTGGACATCTTCGAAGCGGACCAGGCTGTCGAGCTGCTGGCCCGGCTCGCCGGGCCGCGCCGAGTCGCGACGGAACCCGCGGCGGCGAGGGAGATCGTGCGACTGTGCGGCTTTCTGCCGTTGGCGCTGCGGGTCGCGGGAGCGCGGCTGGGTAGTCGCCGGCACTGGCCGTTGTCCCGACTCGAGGCCGACCTGGCCAACGAGCAACACCGTCTGGACAAGCTGCAGCTCGGAGATCTCGACGTGCGGGCCAGCCTCGCGTTGAGCTACCGGGGCCTTGACGCGATGCCTCGGCGCGCATTCCGGCTCCTCGGGTTGCTTGAGGTCCGCGACTTCGCCCCCTGGGTAGCCGCGGCCATGCTCGACATCTCGCAGTTGCAGGCCGAGGAGTTGGTGGACACCCTGGTCGATACGCACCTGCTGGACGTTGCCGGGCAGGGCGGTTCGGGACAGTTGCGTTACCGGTTCCATGACCTGTTGCGCGCCTACGCCCGGGAAGTGGCCGGCGCCGAGGAGACTGCAGCCGACCGGCAAGCTGCGCTGGATCGGGCGTTCGGCGGTTGGCTCGCGCTGGCCGAAGGGGCGGCCTGCTACCTGACCAGTTCCACCTTGGCCGAGACCTTCGAATCCGGGATCGGCTGGCGACCGGACGGGGCGATACTCAAGGCCGTGATCACCGACCCGTGCGGTTGGTTCAAGGTCGAATGGCCAGCGGTGGCGGGAGCCGTCGAGCAGGCTTTCTGCGTCGAGTCGGGCCAGCTCGGCTGGGCGCTGGGCGTACGACTCGCCAGAATCTTCCTCGTCCGCGGGTATTACGACGACTGGCGGAACGTCTGCGAGCTTATGGTCACCGGCGCTCGACGAGCGGCCGACGGCGCAGCGGACGGTATGGCGCTGCGCGCTCCTGCCGAACTGCACCGCCTCGCGCTGCGCCTCGATGAGGCGCTGGAGGGTGTCGAAGAGATTCTCAGGGCATGCGCGGGCGCGGGCGGTCGGGCCGGCCACCCGACGGTCGCTGGATCCATCGGCTCAGTCAGCGAGGCCTTGCCCCGCCTGGACAGCGCTCTGACATCGTTGCGTGAGTCGGCTGACCCGCACAGCGACGCCGCGGCGATGCGCCGGCTCGGCACGGTGCATCGGCTGCAGAGGTCCCAGGAGAAGGCGGCCCGCTGCGTGCAGCAGGTCCTGGAGGCCCTCGACGTCTTCTCCGATCCTGTTCCCGGCGTGGCCCTGGTGCCGTCCGGGGTCTCGTCCGAACCGGCGAGGAGTGTCAGGTTGGCCGCTCTTCAGGGCGTCCCGCACGCGGGTTGGTAGCCCTTGAAGAGCGGCCGACTGGTCAGTGCGCGTACTCCTCCAGCATCTCGGTGACCAGCGCCGCGATCGGCGAACGCTCCGACCGGGTGAGCGTGACGTGGGCGAACAGCTGGTGCCCCTTGAGCTTCTCGATGACCGCGGCTACCCCGTCGTGCCGGCCCACCCGCAGGTTGTCCCGCTGCGCGACATCGTGGGTGAGCACGACCCGCGACCCCGTTCCCAACCGGGACAGCACCGTGAGCAGCACGTTACGTTCCAGGGACTGCGCCTCGTCGACGATCACGAAGCTGTCGTGCAGGGATCGACCGCGGATGTGGGTCAACGGCATCACCTCGAGCATCCCACGGTCGATCACCTCGTCAATGACGTCCGGCGAGGCGATCGCGCCCAGGGTGTCGAACACCGCCTGCGCCCAGGGCTGCATCTTCTCGTTCTCGCTGCCCGGCAGGTAGCCCAGCTCCTGGCCGCCGACGGCATACAGCGGCCGGAAGACGATGACCCGACGGTGCGCCCCGCGCTCCAGCACGGCTTCGAGGCCGGCGCACAGCGCGAGCGCCGACTTGCCCGTTCCTGCCCGGCCACCGAGTGACACGATGCCGATCCCGGGGTCGAGCAGCAGCTCGAGGGCAACCCGCTGCTCGGCCGAGCGACCGCGCAGACCGAAGGCCTCCCGGTCCCCGCGGACCAGCCGGACCCGCTTGTCCGGGGTGATCCGACCCAGCGCGGTGGCCGTTCCGGCGAGCAACCGCAACCCGGTATTGCAGGGCAGACCAGCGACTTCCGGGTGCTCGGTGAGATCGGCTACCCCCTCCTTGTAGAGCTGCTCCAGCACTGAAGGCCCGACCTCGACGTCGTTCATCCCGGTCCACCCGGACGGCACCACGTCCTGCGCGCGGTACTCGTCTGCGGCCAACCCGACCGCACCCGCCCTGACCCGCAGCGGCATGTCCTTGGTGACCAACGTGACGTTGCGGCCATCGGCCACCAGATTCAGGGCGCAGGCCAGGATCCGGGAGTCGTTGGTGTCGGTACGGAACCCGGCAGGCAGCACCGTCGAGTCACAGTGATTCAGCTCGACCCGCAGAGTGCCGCCCAGTTCGCCGATTGGGACCGGCTCATCCAGCCGGCCGTGAGATCGCCGCAGATCATCAAGCAGGCGCAACGCCTCCCGAGCGAACCAGCCCAGTTCCGCGTGATGCCGCTTGCCCTCCAGCTCCCCGATTACCACAAGTGGCAGGACCACCTCGTGCTCATCGAATCGGCTGAGCGCCCAAGGGTCGGATAGCAGCACTGAGGTGTCCAGTACATAGGTGCGCGAACCCGGGGCGGTGGAGTGTGGCGAGCGAGAAGCGATCACGGCAGCTCCCTGGCGAGCGCGGCACCGCGCCCGCTACTCGGTGGGCCGGCCGGCCTCTGGATGATCGCTACCGCAGCGCCCGGTCGGGCTCAGCGGGACCGACCACAAGGGCCGGGTGCCGGCCCCCCCGTGCTCGCCGTGGGCGGATTACCCGCCCGATCGACAAAAGCCACGATCAGGGCCTCCCGTGGCGAGACGCGTCGAGCACATCCCGCTGCTACCGCACGGTACCGGTGTGTGGCCGTCCTGGGAATACGCCACTCGCTAACCGGCCAGTTCGGAACGAATCACCGACGGGATGAGCGGCTCGTCCAGTAGTCGCAGATAGCGCTGGCCCAGTGGCTGCGCGGGCGGCCGGGCGGCCAGCCAGGTGCACAGCAGCCGGTAACCCTCAACGTAAGTGGTCGTGTAGGCCCGCCATAGCGGGTCACCGAGAAATCGCAGCATCTGCCTGGCCCGCGGCTCGGATACCATAAGCCATCGTTGCAGGTAGGCCAGCACTTCCGCGGGGTCGGCATGCTGATCGTGCAGCATCAGCGCTGCGTCCTGGCGGACACCGAGCAGGCCCGCTGCCGCCGTCTCCAGCCGCTCAGCGAGCTCGCCGTCCATCCGCAGACCCAGATCAGCCAGAATCTCACCAGCCCACGGCCCCCACCCGGGACCGACGGCAGCGTGCAGTCCGAGGTCAGCCAGCCCCTCAGCCATCAGGCACTGTGGAGTATTCACTAGGAAGATCGTCTGCTCTTCGTGGTGATCCCTGCGCACCAAGCCGGCCTCCTTGCGGCAGTGTTCGGTGTGATGGCCGGGGTAGGCTTCGTGGGCGACCAGGTTCGGCAGGTTGGCCATCCGGTGCCCGAGATCCGCGTTGATCGCTACCCGCGAGCAGAAGTCACCGAGGTAGTAGTTGAACCCGCTCCACGGCTTGTCGGTGACCACCTCGTAGCGCACGGTCTCCTGAGAGGGTAGACCGAAGCTTGCCCGGACCCGATCCCGCAGCGCACTGGACAACGCCTCCACGGCAGCCTCTAGGCGCTGCGGCGCGATCTCGTCGCCGGCTCGGTGGGCCGCCAGCCGATCGGCCAGAGGATTGGCGCCGGGCAGTAGCCGGTCGATCTCGGCATGCGCCTGGCGGTAGACGTCGGGATCGCCCGGTGTGATGACGACGTCGAAGTAGGCCGCCACCTCCGCCACGAAACCGACCTCCTGACCAGCCAGCACCCGGCCACTGCATTCCAACGCGGTCAGGTGGGCAGCCAGGAAACGAGCCCGCGACTCGGCCAGTCCGGAGTCGGGAAGCTCCGCCCGCAGCTGCGCCGCCCGGCGGCCCAGCACCGCCGGATCCGGCCGGGGTTCGTTGTCCACCTGCCGCCGCAGCGCCGGGTCGCCGGTGTAGGCATCGACGAAGCCCTCGACGAGGCGATCGAATCGCAGGCCCAGCAGCAGGTACTCGCGGACCAGGTCAAACGTGATACTCATGCCCATGGGCATGAGTATCACGTGAGTGGGGATGCGAGCTAGAACTCACATTGCCACTCACGAGCCGTACCGGCGATGCCGGGCGGCATAATCGCGCAGCGCCCGTAGGAAGTCGACCTTCCGGAAAGCCGGCCAGTAGGCGTCGCAGAACCAGAACTCTGAATGCGCTGACTGCCAGAGCAGGAAACCCGACAGCCGCTGCTCCCCCGACGTGCGGATGACCAGGTCAGGGTCGGGCTGACCCGAGGTGTAGAGGTGCTCGGCGATCTGCTCGACGTCGAGCACCTCAGCGAGCTCCTCCATCGTGGTCCCGGCCTCGGCGTGCTTGAGCAGCAGTTTGCGCAACGCGTCGGCGATCTCCTGGCGACCGCCGTAGCCGACCGCGACATTGACCGCCAGGCCGGGACGATCCCGGGTCCGTGCCGCCGCGCTGGTCAACCGTTGCGCCATCTCGGGTGGCAGCAGGTCCAGCGCACCGACGACCCGCACCCGCCACGGCGTGTCCGGTGCGCACAGCTCGTCTACGACATCAGCGATGATCTCCAGCAGAAGCTCCACCTGATCCGGCGGCCGGTTGCGCAGATTGTCCGGGGACAGCAGCCAGAACGTCGCGATCTCGACGCCGCTATCCCGGCACCAGCCGAGCAGCTCGACCAGCTTGGCTGCACCGACCCGGTGACCGTCGCTGACGTCGGCGAAGCCTGCTTCCTTGGCCCAGCGCCGGTTGCCATCCATGATCACCGCCACATGGCGGGGGCGGTTAGCGCTGCGAAGCCGGCGGGCCAGCCGGCGCTCGTAGACGAGATAGACAAGGTCCCGCAACGTCACAAGTCGGGAAGGCTACGCGTGCTCAACACCGTGCTAGACACCCGCTCGACGCCGCCCCCCGCGCGCTGCGCACCACGCAGCCACCGGCAGGTTTCTGGAGAGGTCGCGCTGCGTGGATGGCGTGGGCAGCCGCCCGATCGCAGGCCCTCACCGGGTTGCTGGTTGACCACTGATCGTGATCG
>QHBZ01000046.1 GCA_003244055.1 Pseudonocardiales bacterium
AGTTCCAGGACCACCAGGTCCTCGTCGAGGTCGTCGCCATCGCACATCGCGCCGATTCCTCGGCGACGCCTGGCCCAACGTTCGTCGTAGCGGTGAATTATCGCTCGGCGGCCAGTCGCACGCCCAGCCCGATGAACAAACCTCCCGTTGCGACGTCGATTCGACGGCGGGCAGCATGCCGGCGCTGTAGCCATCCTCTGATATTGCCCTGACCCTTGTTGCGATGCCGAATGAGCTGTACGCCGAGGTAGATCAGGTAAGCGGCGCCAGCGATCCGGACGACCGTGAACGCGATCGGCACTGCGGCAATGAGCGCGGTCAGTCCCGCAGCCGCCACGGCGATGTGGACGGCTTCGCTCGTCGCCACCCCAGCCGTGGCCAACAGGCCAGCGCGCGGATCACCCCGCATCCCGCACCCCACCACGAAAAGCATATCCGGCCCAGGAGCGACCATGGCGATCATCGTGGGTCAGCACCCCCGACCCCTATATCCAAGGTGTCGCTTGAGGATATACTGACTGAGTGACCAAGCGACTGGTGGACGTGGACGACGACATGCTTGCCCAGGTGCGGACGCTACTGGGCACCTCGACGACCAAAGCGACGATCAACGGGGCCTTGGCCGAGGTCCTCGCGCTCGCCGCGCGCCGGGAGGTATTACTCAATCCCGAACTGGTAGCTGGGAGTGCGGCCCTCGCCGACGACGAGCTCCGCCGATCCGCGTGGGCCTGAGCGCTCACTTCCTCGGAGATACCTCGGCCGTCGCTCGCATCGCCAAGGCCACGGTCGCGCCCCGGCTGGTCCCGCTCATGGAGGCCGGGCTGGTCGCCCGGTGCACCATCACTGACCTTGAGGCCGGAGTCAGCGCGCGCGACGCGCAAGACTGGCGAGGTACTCGGATGGCGCGCTCGCCATGGCCGCAGGTGGCGATCGACCAAGCGATGATGGACCGAGCATTCGAGGTACAGGGAGAGCTTGCCGGCCGTGGTCTTCACCGCGCCGTGAAGATCGGCGATCTGATCATCGCCGCCGCCGCGGAGCGAGCGGGCTTGGTCGTCCTGCATTACGACCGCGACTTCGATCGGATCGCAGAGGTCACGAGCCAGCCCGTCGACTGGGTAGCCGCTCCCGGCACTGCCGACTGACCCGGGTCCGACCTGCCGGAGGACGAGACGCAGTGTCTTCAGGACGTCCGCGGTGCGACTTGGGAGGCTGGGGCGCGCAGGGCGACGGTGGCGCCCGTGCCGACGCCGAGGACGACGGCGGCGATCGCGAGGTCAGTCAGCAGGTCCGGGTGCACGATGGACTGCCCGCGTAGGGCCTGCCAGGTGAGTAGGGCGAGCAAGGCGGCGTAGCCCGCTACGGCCACTTCGATCAGCCGGACCTTGACCGCGGGCTGGCGCAGCACCAACCGGTTCCGACCGAGGAACTCCAGGCCGATCGCCAGGAGCGGGATGAGCTGGAGTGCGTGCATCCCGACGAAGTGCGGGATCCGCAGGTCGCCGCCGACAGTGCTCCACCCGAGCAGGGGAAGCCCTGGGCCGCCGTCGGCGAGCCCGACCGTGTGCGCGCCGGCGATCCGTGCGCCGTGGGCGATCTGGTCGGCGGTGGGGATGGTCATCAGGAAGCCCAGCGCCATCCCGACGACGGCGATGACGGCTCCGGCACGTACCGCGAGATTGCGAGCACGGTCCGGGCCCGGGCTAAGGAACAGGATCACGCAGACGATCAACGTGGCTATCCAGACCAGCGCGATCACGCCGCCCATGGTTCGCCAGAGGGTGGCATTGAAGGGTGTGGTCTGGTTGAAATGGCTGGTCGTGCCGCAGATCACCTGACCGACGATGTACACCATCTCAAGTCCGAGGAGCACCGCCGACACGGCGCCCGCCCACCACGCCGCCCGGCGCGCGCGGTCGAGCTGGGCGATGAACCAGGCCCACGTCACGGAGTAGATCAGGACCGATAGGGCGAATTTGGTCGGCTTGTCCCAGATGGGCAGGCCGGTGAGAACACGGTGGTCGGTGAGCATGCCAACGACGCCGACGACCATCAGGCCGGCCATGGCCGCGGCCAGGCTCATCAGCGGCCGGTGCCACCGAAACGCCTCCGCGAGGCAGTGACCGGCGCCGGACGTTGGCGGTGCCGTGGCTGTGCTAGTCGTCATGTCGTTTCCCTGTTCCGACCGAGGCTGTCGGGTACAGCCTGCCGAGGCGGCGCCATCGGCGTCGTCTGACTGGAGGTCGATTTTGGTGTCAGTCCACGGGGGGAGGCGCGGGTTCCCCGGGTTGGACCACGCCGTGGTCGAAGGCGAACACGACCGCCGCCGTCCGGTCGCGTACGGCCAGCTTGGTGAAGATCCGACCAACGTGAGTCTTGACAGTTCCTTCGCCGACGGACAACCGCCGGGCGATCTCGGCGTTGGACAGTCCCCGCCCGATCAACCGGAGCACGTCGAGCTCCCGCGAGGTCACGGTGCGCAGGCGACGACCGGCATCCGGGTCGGTCCCCGGGTCGCTGCGGTAGCGGCGCAGCACACGGCCGCAGACCGCCGGATCGAGCCATCCCTCGCCTGCGGCCACGGCGCGGACGGCACGCTGAATGTCCTCGGCCGGCGCGTCCTTGAGGCAGAAGCCCGAGGCACCGGCTCGCAGCGCCGCAGCCAGCACGCTGTCCTCGCCGAACGTGGTCAGCACCAGGATCCGCGACGATGGATCCTCGGCGAGCAGCGCCCGGGTGGCGGCCACGCCGTCCAGCCGAGGCATGCGGACATCCATCACCACAGCGTCCGGTCGCGTCCGGATCACCACTGCGAGCGCCTCCTCGCCATCCGGGGCCTCGCCGACGACCTCGAAGCCGTAGGCCGGTCGCAGGATGGTGCGCAGCCCGGCCCTCGCGAGCTCCTGGTCATCGATGAGCACCACCGAGATCACGCGGGCAACTCCGCTCGGACCAACCATCGCTCTCCCTCGAGGCCAGCGCTGATCTGACCGTCCACCATCCGAACCCGGTCGGTCATCGCGCGCAGCCCCAGCCCGGCGGTCCGTCGCTGGTTGCCGGCCGGGCAGGGATTGGCCACCAGCACACTCACCGCCCCGTCGGGCGACACCCGCACCCGCACCTCGACCGGCTGACCCGGGGCATGGCGGCTGGCGTTGGCCAACGCCTCCCGCACCAGCCGGTAGAGGATCAGGCCGGTGGTGAGGCTTACCACTGGCAGGTCCCCGGCGACACTGGCCGAAAGCACGAGTCCGGCGCAGCGGTACTCGTCCAATAGCGCCGGCAGGTCGGCTGCGCTCGGTTGCGGCGCCGCGATCGGATCAGCCGGGTCAGTGCTGTCCTCGGCGAGCACCCGGACCACCCGGCGCAGCTCGGTCATGCTCCGGCGGGCCAGCCGTTCCGCCTCCGCGATCCCCGCCTCGGCTTCGCCGGGCTCGTGGGCCAGCGCCAGCCGCGCCCCGCCCAGATGCAGCACCGTCACGGCCAACGTGTGCGCCACGATGTCGTGCAGGTCCCCGGCCAGCCGCTGCCGCTCGGTGACCGTCGCCGCCGCGGAGGCAGCCGCCTCCGCTCGGTGCAGCCGCTCGATCAGCTCGATGCGGTGTCGCCCGGCCCAGCAGAACCAGAAGATGATCGAGGTGCCGGCAATCCAATTCGGCCACCCCGCATCCCGGCTGGTGATCGCCAGCACCACGAGCACGAGCACCGCGACGAACCATCCGACGAGCCCCGGCACGAACGGCAGCCCAAGCGCCATGAGCCCGAGGCAGAACACCAGCACGAACCCGCCAATGTTGCCCGGATCGGCGCTGGTCAACGCCACCACCGCGCCCGGTACCAGGACCGCAGGAGCTATCGCGAGCCAAGCGGGCGCCAACCGATCGACGGCCACGCACAGCGCCACAGCCGCCACTCCGCCCCCGATGGTCCAGCCGCCCAGCCGACCTTGCACACCGGCCTGAGCCCACGCCAGTACCACCAGCAGGCACAACAACCCGAGCCCAGCCGGTCGCACCCAACGGGGCAGCACCACCTGCCCATGCTAGGGACGCCTGTCCTCCCACCGCGTCCTCCCACAGACAGAAGACGCCCTATGCCGGCGGTCTGATCTGCTTGCCAACCGGCGACCCGATCCTGCCTGGGCGTCGATGGCAGGATCGGTGGCGTGGCCACGATCGCGTTTGAGGACCTGAGCCCTGGCACTGTGATCGATCTCGGGGAGGTCAAGGTCGATCGGGAGGATATGCTCGCGTTCAACCAGAGGTTCGATCCGCAGCCGTTCCACCTGGACGAGGAGGCGGCGAAGCGCTCGGTGCTCGGCGGGCTGTGCGCGTCGGGTTGGTTCACCGCGTGCCTGTGGATGCGCGCGTACGTGGACGCCGTGCTGGCCGATTCCACCTCGGAGGGCTCGCCGGGTGGCCGTGAGATGTCGTGGCTGGCGCCGGTGTTCCCGGGTGATCTGCTGCGCATGCAACTTGAGGTCACCGGCGCACGCCTGTCCCGGAGCCGGCCCGGCCTCGGGCTGCTGGAGATCGTCGGCTCCGCGCATCGCGGCGAGGACTGCGTGCTGCGGATGGAGTTCACCGGCATGTTCTCAACTCGCGACTCGGCGCGGTAACCCCAAAGCTCTTCACGTGCTCCACGTGCGCTCCGCGCCGGGGCCACCGAACTGGTCGCCGAGGATCTGCACAACGGTTGCCGGTTCGGCGAGTTGACGGTGCGCAACCCGTTTCGCGAACAGTAGGCGCCGCGCCCGTACAGTGCGCTGCCGTGCGCCTGATCCTCGCGTCGGCCTCCCCCGCCAGGCTCGGGGTGCTTCGCGGCGCCGGGATCGAGCCGGTGGTGCGGGTGTCCGGAGTGGACGAGGACGCGCTGACCGCCAAGCTGACCGGTGCGACGCCGGTGGAACTGGTCACCGCGCTGGCTGCGGCAAAAGCGGACGCGGTCGCGACGGGCATCGCCGCCGAGCACCCCGATGCGGTGGTCGTCGGATGCGATTCGATGCTGCACATCGGCGGTGAGCTGGCCGGCAAGCCTGGCTGCGCCGACGTCGCGTTGCGGCGCTGGCAGGCGATGGCCGGCGGAACCGGTGAGCTGATCACCGGGCACACAGTGGTGCGCCTCGATCGGGGCGTCCGCACCGCTGCCGCCAGCGGCGCGCAGAGCACGGTCATCCGCTTCAGCACCCCGACTGCGGAGGAGATCGGGGCCTACGTCGGCACCGGCGAACCGCTGCAGGTGGCAGGCGCATTCACCCTGGACGGCCGGGGTGGTTGGTTCGTCGACGGGATCGACGGTGACCCGTCCAGCGTGATCGGCATCAGCCTGCCACTGACCCGGCGGCTGCTCGCCGAGGTCGGGGTGCCCGTGGTGTCGCTATGGTCGTGATCCTGTGGCAATGTCAGCATCTGGCGAGGAGAGGATATCGGGGATGAGCACGCCGGGCAGCTTGGCGCCGCGGCTGGCCGAGCTGGCGCAGGAGTTCAGCGAAGTCGACCCGGCCGACCGGTTACAGCTGCTGGCGGAGCTGGGTGAGGAGCTGCCCGAGCTACCTCCGCAGCTGACGCACGACTCCATGCAGCAGGTACCGGAGTGCCAGTCACCGCTGTTTCTGGCCGTCGACGTGGCCGACGACCAGCGGGTGTTCCTGTACTTCGAGGCACCGCCGGAAGCGGTGACCACCCGCGGGCTCGCCGCGATCCTGCACACCGGGCTGGACGGCGAGCCAGTGGCGACCGTGCTGGCTACCCCGGAGGACTTCTACCTCCAGTTCGGGCTGGCCGACGCGGTGAGCCCACTACGGCTGCGCGGCGCGGCCGCGATGCTGGCCCGGATCAAGCGAGCGGTGGGCGGGCTACCCGATCCGGCCCACACCGCCGAATAGATACACCTCGGCCTGCTGGGTCCCCACTTGGATCGGGTCGGGACGCCAACGCGAACATGAGACCACGCCGGGATCCAGCAGCTCCGTACTGTCGAAGAAACGAACTAGTTCTTGACGGGTGCGAGCCCGGATGGGGGTGCCACCGCGCTCAGTCACCTGTCGCATCACTTCGAGCATCGGCTCGCCGTGAACTTCCGCGGTGGAATGGGTCAGCGCCAGGTAGCTGCCCGAGGGCAGCGACGTCACGAGCCGGTTGACGACCGAATACGCCTCATCGCAGTCCATGATGTGGTTGACCACGCCCAGCAGCATCAACCCAACGGGTTGGCTGAAATCCAGAATCCGGGCGGCTTCGGTCAGGATCGTATCGGGGTCACGCAGATCGGCATGGATATATTCGGTGACGCCCTCCGGAGTGCTGGTGAGCAGGGCACGGGCGTGCGCCAGGACGAGCGGATCGTTGTCGACGTAAACGATGCGGCATTCCGGCACCGTCGTCTGGGCCACCTCATGGGTGTTGTTGAGGGTGGGCAGGCCGGTGCCGACGTCGAGGAACTGCCGGATCCCCACTTCGCCTACCAGGTGCAGGACCACCCGGACCAGGAACGCTCGCTCGGCGCGGGCGCCGTCGGCGATATCCGGAATCCGGGCCCGCACCTCGTCGCCCGCTTCGCGGTCAACCGGGTAGTTGTCCTTGCCACCGAGCCAGTAGTTCCAGATCCGGGCCGACTGCGGCTTGCTGCTGTCGATATCCACGCCAGCAATGATCGAGCACGCCAACCGGCGTGTCCATGATCGGCACATGCGGCGTACTCCGTGGTCGGACGCGACGTTGTCGCGGCCTTAGACTTCAGATAATCCAGGGGGTACGCGCCCCCTGCAGGTATCTCCGAGTATCCCCACCAGCACGCATCCGGAGGCATTGGTGCCGCTGCCCGACCCGTTGGCCCTGCGTAAGGTGCTCGTCGCCAACCGCGGGGAGATCGCCGTCCGGGTGATCCGGGCCTGCCGGGATGCCGGGATCGCCAGTGTCGCGGTCTACGCCGAGAGCGATCGCGACGCTCCGTTCGTCACGCTGGCCGACGAGGCGTTCGCATTGGGTGGGACCACTGCCGCGGAGAGCTATCTCGACCAGATCAAGCTGCTCGACGTCGCGGCCTGCGCCGGTGCCGACTCGGTGCATCCCGGTTACGGCTTCCTCGCCGAGAACGCCGCCTTCGCTCAGGCGGTGATCGACGCCGGTCTGACCTGGATCGGGCCGCCGCCGCAGGCTATCCGGGATCTAGGCGACAAGGTCACCGCCCGGCAGCTGGCCAGCAAGGCAGGAGCGCCGCTGGTAACGGGCACCAGGGATCCGGTGTCCGGGTCCGACGAGGTGGTCGCCTTCGCCGCGGAGCACGGCCTGCCGGTGGCGATCAAAGCAGTATTCGGCGGTGGCGGGCGCGGCCTGAAAGTGGCCCGCACCATCGCCGAGATCCCCGAGCTGTTCGACTCCGCGGTGCGCGAGGCCGTGTCGGCGTTCGGACGCGGCGAGTGCTTCGTGGAGCGTTACCTGGACAAGCCGCGCCACGTCGAGGCGCAGGTACTGGCTGATCAGCACGGCACCATCGTCATCGTCGGCACCAGGGATTGCACCCTGCAACGCCGTCACCAGAAGTTGGTCGAGGAGGCCCCGGCTCCGTTCCTGTCCGACGAGCAGCGCCACACCATCCACGAGGCAGCCCGAGCGATCTGCGCCGAGGCGGGCTACACCGGCGCGGGCACCGTCGAGTTCCTGGTGGGCACCGACGGCACCGTCTCCTTCCTCGAAGTGAACACCCGGCTCCAGGTCGAACACCCGGTGTCAGAGGAGACCACCGGGCTGGACCTGGTGCGCGAGCAGTTCCGGATCGCGGCCGGCGAGAAGCTGACCCTCACGTCCGACCCGCCAGCCCGTGGCCACGCCATCGAGTTCCGGATCAACGCCGAGGACCCAGCCCGGGGATTCCTGCCCGTTCCCGGTGTCGTCACGGTCTTCGATCCGCCGTCCGGGCCGGGAGTACGTCTCGACGCCGGGGTACGCGCCGGCAGCGTCGTCGGTGGTCAGTTCGACTCGATGCTGGCCAAGCTCATCGTCGTCGGCGCGGATCGCGAGCAGGCGCTGGCCCGGGCCCGGCGGGCGCTGGCCGAGTTCACCGTCGAGGGTCTGCCCACCGTCATCCCGTTCCACCGGGCAGTGGTGGACGATCCGGCCTTCACGGCCGCCGACGGCGAGCACTTCACGGTGCACACCCGGTGGATCGAGACCGAGTACTCCGCGCCGCTACAGCCCTACGGCGCCACGACGGAACTGCCGCCACAGGAGCCGCGGCAGACCGTGGTCGTGGAGGTCGGCGGCCGGCGGCTGGAGGTGTCGCTACCAGGCGACCTGTCCCGGCGAGGTAGCGGTGCCGCGAGCGTCAAACCCCGCGCTCGCGGCGACCGCGCCGGGACCGCCAAGCCCCGCAAGCGTGGCGGCGGGGCGACCGCGATGTCCGGCGACGCGGTGATCGCGCCCATGCAGGGCACCGTGGTCAAGGTCGCGGTGTCCGACGGAGATCTGGTCGACACCGGTGATCTCATCGTGGTGCTCGAGGCGATGAAGATGGAGAACCCGGTCACCGCCCACCAGCCCGGCACCGTCACCGGCCTCACAGCCCAGACCGGGACCCCGGTGACCCAAGGAGCCTTGCTCTGCCAGATCACAAACCACGAACTCTCACCGCGTTCTGGATGCAGAACGCGGTAATCGGGGCCCGATTTGCAGCAGTCTGCATCCAGAACGCGCTAACGTGAAGCGACGTTCAGCTGACGGGGGCCAGGAGTTGGGGGCGGGGGTCGGGTGCGGCGCTGCGGCGGGCGTCGGCGGCGGAGTCGTCGGGCTCGCGCTGGGAGTCCCGCTCGGCGGCGACCCGCGCGAGGTACATCTGCACCTCGCGGTGTCGGGCGTCCGCGGTCCAGCCCAGCACCTCACCCATCAGATCGGCGACGTCAGCAGCGCACGCCTCGCCGCGATGGGGGTACTCGATGGAGATCCGGGTGCGCCGGGTCAGTACATCCTCCAGGTGCAGCGCCCCCTCATGGCTGGCGGCGTAGACCACCTCGACTCGCAGGTAGTCCGGCGCCTCGCGGACCGGCGCGAGCAGGTCGCGGCGGTCCGCGGCCAGAGCCAGGACCTGGTGCACCACCGAGCCGTAGCGGTCGAGCAGGTGCCGAAACCGGTAGGGGTGCAGCCGGTGGCGGGAGGCCAGCGTCTCGGCTTGGTTGACCAGCGCGTGGTAACCATCCGCTCCGAGCAGCGGCACCTTGTCGGTGATCGAGCGGGCAACCCGGCCGGGTAGATCGGGCACTGCCGCGTCCACCGCGTCGGCGGCCATCACCCGGTAGGTGGTGTATTTGCCGCCCGCGATGGCGACCAGCCCGGGCGCTACCCGGGCGACCGCGTGCTCCCGGGATAGCCGCGAGGTCTCCTCGCTCTCCCCCGCCAGCAGTGGCCGCAAGCCGGCGTAAACGCCCTCGATGTCGGCGTCGTTCAACGGGGTGGCCAGTACCGAGTTGACCGTGTCCAGCAGATAGTCGATGTCCGCGCGAGTGGCCGCGGGGTGCGCGAGGTCGAGGTTCCATCCGGTGTCGGTGGTGCCCAAGATCCAGTGGCTACGCCATGGGATGACGAACAGCACCGACGTCGCGGTGCGCAGGATCAGGCCGCTCTCCGAGACGATACGGTCCCGCGGGACCACGATGTGCACACCTTTGGAGGCGCGTATCCGGAACCGACCCCGCCCCCCGGAGAGGCGTTGAATCTCATCGGTCCAGACGCCGGTGCAGTTGAGCACCGCGTGCGCCTCGACGCCGGTCTCCTCGCCGGTCTCGCAGTCCCGCACCCGTACTCCGCAGATCCGATCCGCCTC
>QHBZ01000047.1 GCA_003244055.1 Pseudonocardiales bacterium
GGGATCTCGGCGGCGGACCGGGCTCGCACCATCCGGCTGCTGGCCGATCCGGACGCCAAGTCGGTCGACTTCGCCCGCCCGGGTCATGTCGTACCGTTGCGAGCCAAGGAGGGCGGCGTGCTGCGCCGCCCGGGGCACACCGAGGCCTCGGTGGACCTGGCCAGGATGGCCGGGCTACCCCCCGCTGGTGTGCTCTGTGAGATCGTCTCGGCCAAGGATGACGGGGAGATGGCCCGTCGTGACGAGTTGGAGGTCTTCGCCGCCGAGCACGACCTTGCGCTGATCACCATCGCGGATCTGATCGCCTACCGGCGGCGTTTCGAAAAGCAGGTGGAACGGGTCGCCGAAGCCCGCATACCGACCGTGCACGGGGAGTTCACCGCCATCGGGTTCGACTCGCTGCTCGACGGCGTGGAGCACATCGCGTTGGTCGCCGGGGAGATCGGGGACGGCGCCGACGTGCTGGTCCGGGTGCACTCGGAATGCCTGACCGGTGACGTGCTCGGCTCGCTGCGCTGCGACTGCGGGCCGCAGCTGGACGCCGCTCTGGCTGCTGTCGCAGCCGAGGGCCGCGGGGTTGTGCTCTACGTGCGCGGTCACGAGGGCCGCGGTATCGGGCTGATGCACAAGCTGCAGGCATATCAACTGCAGGACGCCGGCGCTGACACGGTGGACGCCAACCTGGCCCTGGGCATGCCGGCAGATTCCCGTGATTACGGCACTGGCGCGCAGATCCTCGTGGACCTGGGCGTGCGCTCGATGCGTCTGCTCACCAACAACCCAGCCAAGCGAGCCGGCTTGGAGGGTTACGGCCTGGCCATCACCGGGCGGATCCCGCTGCCCATCCGGCCCAACCCGGAAAATCTGCGTTACCTGCGCACCAAACGTGACCGGATGGGCCACGATTTGGACGGCCTGGACCCCACTGGATCGTTGCGACCATGAGCGGCACCGGCCAACCCGCCCTGGAGGTACCGCACTGCGGGGACCTGCGTTTGGGCATCGCCGCCACTCGCTGGCATCCACGGATCACGACCGCGTTGCTGGACCGGGCCAGTGCGGCCGCGGCCGAGGCGGGGATCGCGGAGCCGACGGTGGTGCGGGTGCCGGGTGCGGTCGAGCTGCCCGTGGTGTGTCAGGAACTGGCCCGGGCGCACGACGCCGTCCTCGCGCTCGGGGTGGTGATTCGCGGTGGCACTCCGCATTTCGAGTATGTCTGCGACGCGGTCACCGCGGGCCTGACCAGAGTGGCGTTGGACGAGGGGATCGCGATCGGTAACGGCGTACTCACCTGCGATACCGAGGAACAAGCCCTGGACCGCTGCGGGCTGCCCTCCTCCGCGGAGGACAAGGGATTCTCGGCCTGCGTCGCCGCGCTGCAGACTGCCCTGGTGCTGCGGGAACTGCGTCGGACTCGGCAGGATGCGTCATGACCACCACAGTGTTCGAAGCCCGGCCCCGCAAGGCCCGCCGGATCGCGGTGGCCGCGGCCGTGTTGCTGATCGCGGTTTTCGCGGTCGTCGCAACGCTGCTACGCCGGACGCCCACCGGTGTCTACTTCCGGATCTCCGACCAGGTGGCCATGGTGGTACTGGGATTGTTGCTCGCCGGCGCGGCCCTGCTGTTCGCGCGGCCCCGGGTGCGCGCCGGGGCCGACGGGGTGGAGGTGCGCAACCTGCTCGCAACCCGCATGGTGCCCTGGGAGCTGGTGCTGCGGGTTTCTTTCCCCGACGGCGCCCCGTGGGCTCGCCTCGAAATCCCAGACGACGAGTACATCGCAGTGATGGCGATCCAGTCCGCCGACGGCCGCCACGCGGTGCAGGCCATCCGCGCCCTGCGCGCCGTGCACGCCGAGCACATAGTTCTCCGGGGCACCGGAGGACCAGATCAGATCACACCCGGGTCACAATGAGGTTCTTGCCGCTGTGCTCAGCGAGCGCCGCGATGTCGTCCGGGTCGGTAGTCAGGATCTCATCGCCATCCACAGCGGCCTCGACGATGGAACCGTCGATGACATCGCGCTCGTCTGCCTGACGCAGCAGGATGCCGATGCGCCGGGCGCGTTCGCGGGTCAGCTCAACCTCGAGTAGCCCTTTCAGAAGCAGGGTCAGACGAGCTTGACGGGCTCCGTCGCGCCATACCTGTGCAACCGCACCAGTCGTGGTTCGCACGTCGACCCCGGTTCGGCCCGCACGCTCCAGGAACGCGCGGACTGTCCGATCGCCTTGCTCGTATGCGATGAGTGCGCCAGCGTCCAAGACCAGGGTCACGCTGCGCCTTTGGTGCCGATGACCACACGCGAGGTCCGTCGAGCGTCGGTGATCAACCTGTCGATCTCGGCGGGATCGAGCTCGCCTTCCTCCGACGCGAGAGCGTCGAGCGCTTCGCGTAGCCTTCGCTGGCGGACCTGAGCCTGTGCTGCGTCAGCCAGCCAAGTCGAGACGCTCACGCCCTGCTCCCCAGCGGCGGCCCGGACCGCAGCGGCCAGGTCTGAGTCGAGCGAGATGGACAACTTCTCGGCACCCATGTGTCGAATCCTACCGACCTACTACCACGGTAGCAATCCGTGAGATGGGGCCGGCATGTGGAGAGCCAGGGAACGCCCTATCCGAACGTTGTAGGCTGAATTCAACGAGGTAGACGGTGGAGGTTGAGTTCGCATCCCTCATGCGACCCCGGCAGCGAGCTGTTGTCTATTCGCGTCGCCGCGCGGTTCTCATGATCGCCAAGAGTGAGTGGTCACCGTGCAGGATTGCACTGTGACCACTCACTCTTGGCGATCTTGGCTGGTGGTGGGGCGTTGGTGGGCGGGGGGTGGCCCCGTGGGGTTGTGGGTGGGGTGCCCGGTGGACTGACAGCGGTGGTGCCGGCGGTGGGATTCGAACCCACACTGGCGGGTTCCTAGGACCCGTGCCTCTGCCGTTGGGCTACGCCGGCTTGCGGTGACCAGGGCCACCAGATGGGACAGGATACGGCGTCAGACGCCGAGGTCGTTGCGCAGCTTGGCGACGTGGCCGGTGGCGCGGACGTTGTACAGCGCTTTGTCGATGCGGCCCTGAGCGTCGATCACGAAGGTGGATCGGATGACGCCGGTGACCGTCCGGCCGTAGAGCTGTTTCTCCCCGTAGGCGCCATAGGCGGTGAGCACTGCACGGCCGGAATCGGACAGCAGCGGGAAGGTGAGGCCCTGCGCGTCGCGGAACTTCGCCAGCTTCGCCGGCGGGTCGGGCGAGATGCCGAGTACCACGAAACCAGCCGTGTCCAGCTCTGCGAGGTTGTCACGGAAGTCGCAGGCCTGCTTGGTACAGCCGGGCGTGCTGGCCGCCGGGTAGCAGTAGACCACCAGCGACCGGCCGCGGTAATCCGACCGAGATACCGGATTCCCGTCGGCGTCGGGCAGGGTGAACTCTGGGGCGGCGTCGCCGGGGGACAGCCGAACGTTGTCGGTCACGAGGTCGGACGGTACCGCCCGGCAAGTGGGGTGGTTTCGCCACCCGGGCACGCCGTGACTACGGTGTGGCCCGACGCACACCCCCGCGAGGAGGACTCTATGGCCCGGGACGCCGATACCATCGAACGCGACATCGTGCAGGCCCGCGATGCGCTGGCCGCGACGCTGGAGGAGCTCGGTACCCGCCCCAGGCGCGCGATGGAGGCCGGCAAGGATCAGGTGGAAGCCACCATGGAAGCCACCCTCGGCAACCCGACGGTGCGCTACTCGCTGATGGGCATCGGCGCACTCATCGTGCTGGTGCTGTTGCGCAAGCTCCTCCGCTGAGCTCCATAGCTAGAACGTCCCATAGCTGCAACATCACAGGGCCACCACAGCGAAGGACTCACCACCCAGGAGCACGGTGTCCCGCGCTGTGGTGGCTTCCCCGGACGCGAGCAGAACTTCAGCGGGCTGGGCGTCTAGCGCAATGGTGGCTGGCTGCGCGCCCAGGTTGACGGCCACGCGTAGCCCACCGCGGTGCAGTACCAGAGTGCGGGCTTGCTCGTCCACGTCGACGGTCAGGGTATCCAGTCGTGGATCGGAGAGCTCCGGGCGGCGCCTGCGCAGCGCGATCAGCTTCCGGTAGATGCGCAGCAGCGTGGTGTGTGGCTCGCTACCGGGCTCGGACCAGTCCAGCTGGGAGCGTAGGAAAGTCTGTTCGTCATTCGGATCGGGGACATCGGTTTCGTCCCACCCGTGCTCGGCGAACTCGGCGTAACGACCCCGGCGGATGGCCGCACCCAGCTCCTCGTCGGGCATGAACGAGAAGAACTGGAACGGGGTAGCCGCGCCCCACTCCTCTCCCATGAAGATCATCGGAGTATACGGGGAGCACAGCACCAGGGCCGCCCCGCAGGCCAGCAGGCCGGGGGACAGGGTGGCCGAGATCCGGTCACCGGTGGCGCGGTTACCCACCTGGTCGTGATTCTGCAGGTAGGTGACGAACTTCCAGCCGGGCAGGTGCGCAGTGTCGACCGGGCGGCCGTGGGTGCGCTGCCGGAAACTCGACCAGCGCCCGTCGTGGAAAAATGCGCCGCGCAGGGTGCGGGCCAGGTCGGGCAGGGCGCCGAAGTCGGCGTAGTAGCCCTGCCGTTCGCCGGTCAGCGTGGCGTGCAGACAATGGTGGATGTCGTCGTCCCACTGCGCGGTCAGCCCATAGCCCCCGGCGACCCGTGGGGTGACCAGCCGCGGGTTGTTGAGGTCGGACTCGGCGATCAGCGACAGCGGTCGTCGCAGGTGCGCCGCCAGGGTGTCGACCTCAGCGGCCATCTCTTCCAGCAGGTGAGTCGCGCGGGTGTCGCGCAGCGCGTGCACGGCATCCAACCGAAGCCCGTCGAGGTGGTAGTCGCGCAACCACTCCAGCGCGTTGTCGATGACGTATCGGCGCACCTCGTCGGAGTGCGGGCCATCCAGGTTCAGCGCCGGTCCCCAGATGTTGCTCCCGGCGAAGTAGGGGCCGAACCGGTCCAGATACGCGCCGGACGGGCCGAGGTGGTTGTGCACGACGTCGAGGATCACGCCCAGCCCGCGGCTATGGCAGGCGTCCACGAAACCCTTGAACCCGTCGGGCCCGCCGTAGTTCTCGGTGACGGCATACCAACCCACCCCGTCGTAGCCCCAGTTGCGGGGCCCGTCGAAGGCGTTGACCGGCATCACCTCAACCAGATCGACGCCCAGCTCGGCGAGGTAGCCGAGGCGCTCGATCGCGGAGTCGAAGGTGCCGGCTGCGGTGAACGTTCCGATGTGCAACTCGTAGAGCACGCTGCCCGGCAGCGCCCGGCCGGTCCAGCGCTGATCGGTCCATCCGAAGGCGCTGTGGTCATAGACCCGTGACGCGGCGTGCACCCCGTTGGGTTGCCAGCGGGATCGGGGGTCGGGTAGCGGGGCGCCGTCCTCGTCTACCCGGAACGCGTAGTCACTGCCTGATCCGGTGTCGGGCACGGTGACGCTCCACCAGCCGCTGCTCATCTGGGTCATCTCGTGCTCGGCGCCGTTGACCACGAGCCGTAGCCGCTGCCGTTGCGGGGCCCACACCGTGAAGTCCATGGCCACCGATCTTGTCAGGGTTGTGCGGCATTGTCTGGCCATGACCACAGCGAGGGGGCACCATGGGCAGATGGTTACCGGGTTGGACGGGTTCGGCGCCGCGGGGGAGTTCACCGTCGATGAACTCGAGCGGATGCCCGATGACGGGCGCCGCTACGAGCTGCTGGACGGGATCCTTGTGGTGAGCCCGGCACCGGGAGTGTGGCATCAGGAGGTTGCGCTCGAGCTGGCGATCCGGCTCCGTGCCGCGTGCCCGCCGGAGTTGCACGTGGTGATCGCCCCGTTCGAGTGGCGCGGCAGCAGGCGCACCGCGCTGCAGCCCGACGTGCTGGTCGCACGGCGCGGCGATCTGCTCGCAGTGGAGGGTGGGAAATACCTGGCAGCAGTTCCCGTATTGGCCGTTGAGGTGCTCTCGCCGAGTACCCGACGGATCGATCGGCTGTCGAAGCTGTCCGCGTATGAGGAGGCCGGCGTCGGGTCGTACTGGCTGGTCGACCCGGATCCGGCGATGCCGTCGTTGAACGCGTTGGATCTGGTGGAGGGCCACTACGTCGAGGTGGGGTGCGCCTCAGGCGAGCAGACATGGCAAGCGCAGCGGCCGTTCCCGGTCACCATCGCACCCGCAGCTCTCGTGGCCGGCCTGCGCTAGTCGATCAGCATGATCGCGGCTTGGGTGCCAGCGACGACACGTCATGTCGCTCACGGCACACAAGTCGTGATCAACGGCTGGTCAGTCGGCGAGTAGCAGGGCGACGGGGTAGCGGGCGAGCAGATCGGCCAGCGGACCCTCGCGGGACACTGCGAGACCGGTCAACGCGTCGGTCCAGGAGCCGTTGGGCAGGGGCAGCGTGGTCTCCCCCCAGCCGCCGCGGCCGGTCAAGCCGACGGGTAGCCGGGTGGCGACCGCGATGACACCGTTGCGGGCGAACGCGACGGCGTGCGACGCGGCGGCACCGCTACCGCGCAGCGGGGTGTAGCCGGTGAATCGTTCGGGATGGTCCCGGCGCGCGCGCAAGACCCGGGATACCACGAGGAGCTTCGCCGCGCCCGACTCGTCCACGTCGGGCAGCCACCCGCGATCGATCCGCGCCAGCAGCTCGGCGCGTGCGGTGAAGTCCACCGGCCGGCGGTTGTCCGGATCCACCAGAGACAGGTCCCACAGCTCGCCGCCCTGGTAGGTGTCCGGCACGCCGGGCATCGCCAGTTGCACAACCGCCGCTGACAGGGAGTTCGACCGGCCGGGCCCGATGATCCGGGCCGCCACTCTGGCCACCGCGGTGCGCAGCGCGGAGTCATCCAGCGCGGCGTCGGCGACGGCATGCATGGCGGATTCGAACGGCTTGTCCGGCTCGGTCCAGGTGGTGCGGGTCCGCGCCTCGCGCATCGCCTTGTCCAGGTAGGCGTGCAGCCGGTCGGGTGGCAGCGGCCACGCACCGACCAGGGTCTGCCAGAGTAGGTGTCCCAGCGCCGGGTCGGGCACGCTGGCGCCAGCCGCCGCAGACAGCCTGGTGAATTCCCGGACGGCGTCGGTCCACCACTCGGGCAACTCGGCGAGCACCGCCAGCCGGGCTCGTACGTCGGCGGAACGCTTGGTGTCGTGGGTGGACAGTGTCGTCATCCCCTGCGGCGCGAGCTCCTCCCGCTGCGCCATTGCGGCGTGGAAGGCGTCGAGGCCGAGCCCGAAGCGGTCCGGATCGCCGCCTACCTCATTGAGCGCGATGAATCGGGTCCAGCGGTAGTAGGCGGTGTCCTCGACTCCCTTGGCCATCACCGCGCCGGAGGTCTGCTGGAACCGGAGGGCGAGCTCGTCGCTCGGATCCCGCAGCCGCGGGGACAGCGCCGCCAGCGTCGAGCCCAGATCGGGACGTTGGTGCTGGGCAGCGGCCAGCGCCTGATCCAGCTGCTCTTCCCCATGATCGGGCAGGTAGGAGCGGTAGACCGGGAAACCCGCCAGCACCTCTGCCAACGCATCGCATACAGCGGTCAGGCCGGGAGCCAGCGCGGCCAGGCGGTGCAGCTCCGAGCCGAGCATGCCGGTGGCCACGTCATGTTTGCAGTCGTGCACCAGCTGCGCCCAGTCGGTCTGGACCCCGGTCAGCTCGGTATCCAGGGCGGTGAGCGTTGCTTCACCAGCGGGATCGATCAGTACCCCGTCGACCTCGGCGAGCGCGTCGTAGCCGGTAGTGCCGGCCACGGGCCACGATGCGGGCAGCTCCTCGCCCGGTTCGAGGATCTTCTCCACCACGATCCAGGCGTCGGGAGCGTGTTCACGTAGCCGCCGCAGGTACCCGGCGGGGTCGGTGAGGCCGTCCGGGTGGTCGACTCGCAGGCCGTCGACCTCGCCGTCGGCGACCCAGCGCAGCACCTCGCCGTGGGTGGCGTCGAACACCTCGGGGTCCTCCACCCGCACCGCCGCGAGGTCGCTGACCGCGAAGAACCGGCGGTAACCCACGTCCGCCCGCCAGGACATCAGCCGGTAGTGCTGCGCATCGTGCACTTGCTGCGGGGTGCCGCCGGCCGTGCCCGGTGCCAGCGGGAAGGCGTGCTCGTAGTAGCGGAGCACGTCACCGTCGAGCCGCAAGTCGGCGAGCGCGTCGGATGAGTCAGCCAGGACGGGTAGGCGCAGTGGCCAGCCGGTGATGTCGAACCATCCAGCGAAGCGCGACGACGGCCCGTGCTGAAGCACATCCCACCAGGCGGGGTTGGCCTGCGGGTCAGCGACGCCAAGATGGTTGGGCACGATATCCACCACCAGCGCCAACGCGTGCTCGCGAACGGCCGCTACCAGCGCGCGCCGGCCGGATTCGCCGCCGATCACCTCAGACACCCGGCGCGGGTCGGCCACGTCATACCCGTGTGCCGATCCTGGCATAGCGGTCAGTAGCGGCGAGGCGTACACGGAGCCGACGCCCAGCGACGCGAGGTAGGGGATCACCGCAACGGCATCAGCGAAGGTCAGGCAGCGGCCGAACTGCAACCGGTACGTCGAGGCGGGAGTCACCATGGTGTTGAGTGTGGTGGCGTCCCGCGCCACGCACGAGTTGATCAGGCCTCGCCCGGTCAGGGTGGTCGGGCGATGAAGCGGATCAGCCCGGTTGCCGGGTGACTGCGGCGTCCAGGGCTGCCCGCATCTGGGCGGTCGGCGCGGGGCGACCGGTCATCAGCTCGCACTGGGCAACGGCTTGGTGCAGCAGCACCGCGAGACCGCTGACGGTCGGGCAGCCCGCGGTGATCGCCGAAGCGGCCAGCGGGGTGGGCCACGGCGTGTATACGACGTCGAGCACCACCGGCCTGCCCACCCAAAGCTGGCGGCTCAGCGCGTCGGCAGCGCCAGGAGGCAGGGTGGAGATGATGACCTCAGCATCGGGAATTTCACCGTCGAGTAGACCACCGGAGATCATCGGCGCGACACCGAGCCGATCGGCTGCCGCGCGGAGATCCGCTGTTCTGCTGGGGTCTCGCACCAGAACTGTCGGAGTGGTCTCCCCAAGCTCACGCAGCGCGGCAAGCGCCGCTTGGGCGGTACCGCCGGCTCCCAGGACCACCGAGGCGCTGACCCGGTCGACTCCCGCTTCGCGCAGCGCGGCGAGGATACCGGCTACGTCGGTGTTCTCGGCCCGACGCGGCTCGCCTCGCTGCCCCAATAACAGGGTGTTGGCCGCGCCGACCGCGTGGGCCAACGCAGACACCTCATCGGCCACAGTCAACGCCACCCGTTTCAGCGGCATCGTCAGAGACAGTCCGGCCCACTCCGGACCGAGCTGCTCAACGAAGGCAGGCAGCGCCGCCTCGTCGCATTCCATTGCGTCGTAGGACCAACCGGTCAGACCCAGCGCCGCGTAGGCAGTACGGTGTAGCGTCGGCGACAGCGAATGCCGGATCGGCGAACCCAGGACCGCCGCCCGTCGCTTTTCCGACCCGCTGACCGCATCGCCAGCCACCGCTGCTCGATCTTCCTCCGGTGTACACGTGTTGTTCACCACGGAGCCAGTATCAAGGAAACGGCCGATAGCCCTCGCCTGCGGCCTTGCATGAGGTGTTTCCTGTCTATTATTGAGATCTCGCAGGGTAAGTCCGTGTCTGCGGTCGGTAGCCTCCGGCTCCCACCATCGTCGACACCAGAAGGGTGACCGATGGAACGGCCCAGCTGGGCATCGGACGACGTCGACATCGAGCATGCCAGCCCGGCCCGAGTGTACGACTACTACCTCGGCGGCTCGCACAACTTCGCCGTGGACCGGCTGATGGCGCGTCAGGCCATGGAGCTGTGGCCGGAACTGCCCTTGATTATGCAGGCTAACCGGGCGTTCCTGCGCCGCTCAGTGCGCTATCTAGTCAGGCAGGGCATTACCCAATTTCTGGATATCGGGTCCGGCATCCCCACTGAGGGCAACGTGCACGAGGTCGCCCAGGCTATCGCACCCGACGCTCGGGTGGTCTACGTGGACGTCGACCCGGTGGCTGCCGCGCACAGCCGAGCCATCCTGTTCGCTAATCAGCACGCTGACGTCGTCCAGGCGGACCTGCGTGACGTCGCAGCGATCTTCGATGACCCACGGGCCAGGCGGCTGCTCGATCCGACCCAGCCGATCGGCGTGCTCATGGTGGCGATGCTGCACTTCGTCCCGGATAAGGCGGAGCCGGCGAGCATCGTTGCTCGGTACCGCAAGATGATGCCGCCCGGAAGCTTTCTCGTCGTATCGCACGCTACTCACGAGGGCCGCCCCGACCAGGCCGGCTCGCACACCGAGCTCTACCGGCGCGCCGGCGCGCCATTGACCATGCGGTCGCGACTGGAGGTCGCGGCGTTGCTCGACGGGTTCGACCTGGTGGCCCCGGGAGTGGTGTTCCTTCCGCTGTGGCGGCCGGACTCGCCGGCCGATGTTGACGACCATCCCGAGCGGTTCACCGGTTTCGCCGCGGTAGGCCGATGCGGATGACTCATGCCGATTACGAGGCGTTCGCCCAGCGTTGGACCGAAGCGATCGTTGGCTCGAGCTACGTGTCGATGGGACGCCGTGCGCTGGCCAAGCATCTTCTCGACCTGACCTACCAATTGGTCGAGGGCTTCCTGGCCGCCGAGTTCGACCCGTCGGTGGGGCGCGAGGTAGGCGTCGCCATGGTCGCTGGGCATTTCACCGGCACCGGGACGCTCAAAGAGACTCTTGCGCTGATCGCCGAGTGGTTGCCCGGTCTGTTGGCTTCAGCTCCGCCAGGAGTCGATGTGACAGGCCGGGTTGCTCAGCTAGTGGGCAGCCTGGCAGCTGGTTACGCCAGTGCGTTGCGCGAGCGTAGCCTCGACGAACAGGACGCGATCTATCGCGCGGGACTGCGGGCGCGCCGGCAGGCCGAACAGGCGCTCGCGGCCAGCGAGGCGAAGTTCCGGGCAATGTTCACCGAGGCGAAGCTGGGGATCGGGATCGGTGACCTCAAAGGCAACATCACCGACGCCAATCCTGCGCTGCAGCAGATGTTCGGCTATAGCCGCGAGGAGTTCACGCAACTCAACGTCAGCGCAATGGTCCACCCCGAGGACGCCGAAAGCGTGTGGGAGGTCTACGTGGAGCTGGTTCGCGGCGAGCGCGACCACTTCCGCACGGAGAAGCGTTTCACAACGCGCGACGGCGGTGAGATCTGGACTGACCTGACGGTGTCACTGGTCCGCGATGAGGGCGGAGAGCCCGCTTACCAGGTGGCGCTGCTGGAGGATGTGTCCGAACGGCGTCGTATGCAGGAGAGGTTGCAGTACCAGGCTTACCACGACCCGCTGACCGCGCTGGCCAACCGGCAGATGGTCACCGAACGGCTGGAACAGATATTCGCCGGGCCTGCGAGCCGGCGCCGGGTTGGGCTGTGCTTCCTGGACCTCGATGGGTTCAAGGTGGTCAACGACAGCCTCGGGCATCACGTCGGCGATCAGTTGCTGAAAACCGTCGCGTCCCGGCTGACCAGTTGCTGCGGTCCCGAGCAACTGGTAGCTCGAATGGGCGGCGACGAATTCCTGATCATCGTTGAGGATACTGCCGGCGAAGCGGACATGGCCGCACTCGCCGACAAGATCCTGTCCGCCATGGCCGCGCCGGTTCGGGTCGATGATCACTCGCTGACCGTGCGAACGAGCATCGGCGTCGTCGAGCGGCCAGTGGCCGACACTAATCCGGCCGACCTCATTCAGGCCGCCGACATCACCATGTACCAGGCGAAAGCAGGGGGTAAAGCGCGATACGCGATGTTCGACCAGAATCGTAACGACAGCGAGGTGGCCAGTTTCACATTGTCCGCGACGATGCTGGCCGCGGTGGCGAGTGGCGAGTTCTTCGTTGTGTACCAGCCGCTGGTCGGCCTGGTGGAGGGCGCGCTAAGGGGAGTCGAGGCACTGGTGCGCTGGCGACACCCGACTCTCGGAGTGCTCGGGCCCGAACGTTTCATCGGCCTCGCCGAGGAGTCCGGGGCGATCGTGCAGCTCGGGCACTGGGTGCTGGCCCGGGCGTGTGAGCAGGCCAGAGCCTGGCGCAACGCATTCGGCGATGCCGCGCCGTTGGTCAGTGTCAACCTCGCGCCCCGGCAGCTGCACGAGCCCAGCCTGGTGGCCGACGTCACGAAGATTCTCGCCGACAACGAGCTCGAGCCGTCCAGCCTGCAACTTGAGCTGACCGAACAGTCATTGATGGGTGACGAGGCGGGGCCGCTCTCAGCGCTGACCAAACTGCACGGCATGGGAGTACGTATGGCCCTCGATGACTTCGGCGACGGCTATTGGAACCTTCCAGACCTGCGCCGGTTACCCCTCCGTGAACTCAAGTTGGCGGGCTCATTCGCGGCGGGGCTGCAATCTCCCTGCAATCTCGTGGACCAGCGGATCGTGCGGGCACTGGTTGACCTGGCGCACGCGCTGGACCTGACCGTCACTGCGGAGGGTATTGAGACGCTCACCCAGTGTGAGAGTTTCCAGGCGCTCGGCTGCGACACCGGCCAGGGGGCATGGTTCGGCCTACCGGGCACTCCCGAGCTCATTGATGCCCTGCTCCTGGGCGCCGTCCCACTGGGTAATCGCGAAGCCCTCTGACGGGCCGGTTGTTCGGTCACCGCGCGGGTGACCAAATCCTTCTGCCCGGTGTGCACCCGGGCTGGTCGCAACCGAACCCTCGCACAGGCGTCTGGTTCATAGCAGGCCGATCAGGCGCCGGGACAGATGATTGCGTAGCGTTGACCTTTGTGCGCGCTACGTGTTCACTCACACAGTGTAGTCAGCTACGCAGTGCGTCTTGAGGTGTCAGACAAGGGGAGGGTTCATGAGTCGACGGGGTTTGCTGGCCGGTCTGCTGGTCAGCGGGCTGATCACCGGGGGGACGCTGGCTGCCGTGCCTGCGAGTGCGGAACCGGCGCTGGTCCCGATGTCACCGTCGCTGGTCGGGCAGTTGCTCTCGGCGACCACCGACCGTATGCCGGTGATGGTGCACGGCGCGACCCTCGCGGACGCCGATCGGGCGGTCACTGCCACCGGAATGCGCCGGGTCACCACCTTCCGCAAGATCGGAGTGGTGGTCGCGCAGGCGACCACGCAACAGGTCGAGTCGGCTCGCACCCAACCCGGCGTTACCTATCTCGAGGGTGAGCAGCCCATTGCTGTGCACGCTGCACCCACAGCTCCTCCGCAGGTCACCACCCGCTCCACCTCATTGGTGGCGACCCGTGGCCTGGAGGCCCGGAAGACCCTGTTCGGGGCGAACGGCGCCGCGTTGGACGGCACCGGCATCACCATCGCGGTGATCGATTCCGGCATCGATCCCACGCATCCTGCGTTCGCCGACGGCAAGGTCGTGCGCGCGTTGAAGAGCGTGTGCCTGGACGAGTCCAACACCGACACCAACTGCATCACCGACGTTCCTACCGGGGTCGACACCGACACCCTGTCTCTCGGCGGCCACGGTACCCATGTGTCCAGCATCGCCGCGGGCCGTAGCGTCACCCTCGGCGACGGCACCACGGTGTCCGGCGCCGCGCCCGGCGCCAAGATCGTCTCGTTGTCCACCGGCGCGGCCGTGGTGATTCTCAGTGCGGACTCGTCGTTGAACTGGGTGCTGGAGCACCACGCCAAACCGTGCGGAGACGCGGTACCGGCCTCGCAATGCCCGCCGATCAGAGTGGTCAACAACTCTTATGGCCCGCAGGGTGGGGGCAAGTTCGATCCGAATTCGGCGACCGTGAAACTGCAACGCCAGCTCGTCAAGGAAGGCGTTGTGATGGTGTGGGCGGCGGGCAATGACGGCGGCGACGGCTCCAAGAGTCTCACTAATCCGCCGGCCCAGGACCCGACCGGTGGCATCATCTCGGTGGCCTCCTACAACGACCAAGGCAACGGAACCCGCAGCGGCCCGGTTTCCACCTTCTCCTCGCGCGGCGCGAAGACCGACCCTCTGACCTGGCCGGACATCTCCGCGCCGGGGCAGAACATCCTCGGTGCCTGCCGGGCCTACATGCCGATCTGCTCCACCGGCCTCAAGCCACAGAGCGGCCCCGGAATACTCGACGTAGGTAGTTACAACGTCCTCAGCGGCACGTCGATGGCTTCACCGCAAATCGTCGGTGTCGTGGCATTGCTCTTCCAGGCCGATCCCACCGCGACCCCCGCCGAGATCGAGGAAGTGCTGAAGGGTACGGCATTGCATTATTCCAACGGTGCGCCTTACCAGCAGGTGGGCAGGTACCAGACATCCTTTGACAAGGGCGCTGGGTTGGTCGATGCGCTGGCTGCCGCGAAAGCACTGGGGGCCCGCGAACACTGATCTCTCGCCAGGCAGCTCGACCGGGGTGCGCCCCAGTCATTTTCGAGCGCGACACACACCGG
>QHBZ01000048.1 GCA_003244055.1 Pseudonocardiales bacterium
CGGTCCGACCCAACCATCCAACCCCAAGGCGCCCGACACTCCATGACACCGGGACGCTGCAAAGGCAAAGCCCACCAACCCGAACACCTCGGCATCGCCGGCCGGCGCGTTCTGGTGTCCCGGAAGTGGTCGAACAAGACCCTCGATGACCACCGCGCCGAACGCGGCGAATTCGTTCGGCAACTCCTCGAACAGGTCGGCATCCAACCCGCGCATGGCCCTCAAGACGGGCCGTACCGGTGGGAACGCCCGCACCCCACTGACCCCGACATCCCACCCCGGCCCGTGCTGCTGCTTCGCGCCGTCGCCGAACGACAGCGATGGAAAGCCGAATACACCGCCGCCCAACTCGCCGCCAACGGCCCACCACCCGACAAAAACTGTTCGGCAACCAGCGATCAAGCCGCCTGAGAGGGGAACCAGGATGAGCCAGACGAGCCGCATCGCGCCACTGTGGACAGTCCAAGACGTCGCGGATTACCTCCGGATGCCGGTACAGACGTTGTACTCGTGGCGGGTACAGGGGTACGGGCCACCTGCACGCAGGATGGGTAAGCACCTTCGCTACCGGCACGACGACGTGACCGCCTGGCTGGAGCACCTCGACGATGGGGCCGCGTGACGGCACGCCCCCCACTCCCGCCGGGCACCTACGGGAAGATCAAGACATGGCAGGAAGGTGGGACCTGGCTGGCGCGGGTGAAGTTCCGCGACTTCGACGGGATCGTGCGCCTGGTCAAGCGCAGCGGCAAGACAAGGGCGGCAGCGGAACGAGCACTACGGGCCGCACTGGTCGATCGTCAGACTCCGGTCGCACAGGCCGAGATCACAGCCGAGACAAAGGTGGCCAAGGTCGCCGAGCTGTGGCTGGCCGAGATCGAACGCGCCGTGGATGCGGGCACCAAGAGCCCGGGGACTCTGGACGCCTACCGTTCGATCTACCGGCGCCACGTCAAGCCGGCGCTGGGGTCTCTGCGAGTGCGGGAGGTCGACACCCCGGCCGTGGATCGGTTCCTCATGGCGATCAAACTCAAAACGGTCAGCGGAGCCCGTACCGCCAAGATCGTGATCTCGGGAATGATGCGCTTGGCCGCCCGGTATGGTGCGGTGACGGCCAACCCGGTACGCGAGGTTGCTCGGATCGAGGCCACCGCTCACCATAAGCCCAGGTCGCTCAGCGCCGACGAACGCCAACAGTGGCTTGACACGCTGGAGGTCAGCCCGGCTGCGCAGGCGTGGGATCTGCCGGACCTGTCGTTGATGATGCTCGCGACCGGCTGCCGCATCGGGGAGTGCCTGGCGATCGGCTGGGATGAGGTCGACCTAGACCAGGCGGCGGTGGAGGTCTGCTGGCGGCTGGTGCGCCGGACAGGTGTCGGACTGCTGCGGCTGGCCTCGACGAAAACGGGCAGCAGCGGCGAACGGCTGATCCCGCTACCCAGCTGGGCCGTGACCATGCTCAAACGCCGTCGCCTGGCCATCGCATCCGATATACAGCCAGTGTTTCCCGACTCCCTCGGCGGCTGGCGTGACCCATCCAATGTGCGGCGGGTGTGGCGGCGAGTCCGCGATGACGCCGGGATAGAGGGCCTGGTCAGCCACACGTTGCGCAAGACCGTCGCGAGCTTCCTCGACGACGCCGCCGTACCCACCCGCAAGATCAGCGACCAGCTCGGACACTCCAAGGTCAGCATGACCCAAGATCACTACCTTGGGCGCAAGCTCACCGACCGGCAGACCGCTGACGTCCTCGAAAAGTTGATGGGGTCCAGCCCCGCGCGAGCCGTAAAGGATCCCAAAAGTGTCCATCGATCTTGATAGAGCGCAGCCATGCCGCCTCTGACCTGGTGTTTTGTGGGCCGCCTGGGGGTCGAACCCAGCATCCAAGGATTAAAAGTCCGCTCGATCGAGTGTCGCGTGGTGCCGGGTAATGATGGTTAGGGCCGGTTAGTGCTGGTCAACGGCAGTCCGCGCCGGTTTCGAGTGTCGCCTAGCGCCGGGCGGTGTCGGGTTCGCACGAAACTGCGGAGCCCGGTAGGAGCCCGGCACTGGCAAGTTGCGTCCTAGGGCTAGGCGGCGGGCTGCGAACTGGACCGAGCCGACCCGTTGGGCGTGGTCTACCGGTTGTCACGAGCTGAATCTGGTCGATTGGCCTGGCCTTCGCGGCTATCGTCTTTGGCGTCCTCCGGGTGCTCATATCAGGCTTCGACGGTGGTGGAGGCGGCGGTGGCTACCGCTGAACTCCGCGCGCTCAATCCGCGCTCTGGGCGCATCTCAACCCTATGGTTCCCGCTGGACATGAATAAATCTTGGTCGGGTAGGTGAGCAGCGGGGGGTCCGTCAGTAGAGGTAGATGTCGACGATGAGCGCGGCGAGGGCGCCGAGCAGGCTGAGCAGCGCAACTCGACCGCCGGAGTCGGTGCGCAGCGGGCCGAAACCGAGGATCAGGGTGAGGGCGGTGAGGGCGAAGACCCCGGATCCGGTGTCCTGCCAGCTGACCGGGAACACGGGGATGGGTGCGTCGACGAAGAACTCGTCGCCCACGGTCGCCCGCAGGATCGCGTTCCAGGCCACCGGCCCAGCGAAGGTTCCGATGGCGACGGTGAGCAGCACCCCGGGTGCGCGCTCTCGGGCGATGAGCCCGACGAGCAGGACAGCGAGCACCGCGGACAACGCGGCCCCGTAGGCGATGACACCCCAGCTCAGCATGGTTATTGGCCCTTCGGAGAGTACGTGTTCGCGGCGCGGCCTGTGAGCGCGGGCGGTGAGGTTGCTGTCGGCGTGGGCAGGGTGAGGGTGAGTAGGGCGCTGCCGTCGGGGTGGTTGGCGGCGGTGAGTTTGCGATGGGCGAGCGCGGCGGTGACGGCTAGCCGGGACCGGCGCCGCCGCCACCAGTTCTACGCCACCGCCGCCGGCAACAACGACATGGTCAACCTCGATGAGGACACCGGAGCCGAACTCGGGCGCGCACCGGTGAGTGCCCCCAGATGGCGACGACAACGGCGAGGACGGCGAGGATGACGAACAGAGCGATGAACCCGCCGACCATGACCAGCGGTCCCACCGCTCAGCGGTCCTACGGCGCCAGCTGTCCCCCGACCAACCCATCGCATTCGGCGCGCCCGAACTGTCCTGACCAGGCCGCTAGGCTCCGTGGGTCGAGTGATTACGCCCTTGCAGCCCACCGTCGTCTTTGGTTTGGAGGCCGCGCTAGGAGTGCAGGGCGCTACCGGCGTTCCACTGGTTCCAGGGCAGTTCCCAGTCACCGTAGGTATCCCACACCGGTAGGGGCGGCCCCCCGGAGTTGGTGATCTCGACAACGTCGCCGAGCCCGAAATGGTCATAGAACCACTGCGCGTTGGCGGGGCTGAGGTTGACACAGCCGTGGGAGGCATTGCTGTTGCCCTGCTGCCCGACCGACCAGGGCGCGGAGTGGACAAACTCGCCGTCGTTGGAGATCCGCTCATCCAGGTTGACCCGTTCCCGGTAGTAGCCGGGCTGGCCCTTGCAGATACCAAAGGTGCAGGAGTCCATGATTATGCTGGGTTGCTTGTCGGAGATCACGTGTGGGCCGCTGTGGGAGGGGAAGCCGGGCGAGCCGAGGCTGATCGGCATGGTGTTGACCAGCGCGTCGTTGTGGAAGATCTGCATCTGCTCGGTGGCACCGTCGGCCTTGGCGATCCAGGAGTCGTGCACCGTGTAGGTGGCTGTCCGGTCGGTTTGGCCGTATACACCGTCGCCTAGGTCGACTCCGTAGAGGTTGGCGTGCAGCGCAATGGTGGTGCCGGGCTGCCAGTAGCTCTGCGTCCGGTAGTGCATGGTGTGGTTGTCGAGCCAGTACCAGCTGCCTGGTTGCGGCGGGTTCGAGGTGACCGACAGCGCCTTCTCCGCGGCCGCCTTGTCGGTGATCTCGTGATCGAAGGACACTCCGATGATCTGGCCGACGCCGAAGGTTCGGTTCGTGGTGGGGGCAGGGGTCAGCGACGGGTAGGCCTGGGTGGTAGGGGACACGGTCCTTACCGTGTCGGTTTGCTGCACCGACGCGCCGTCCGCGCCGAGTGCGGTAGCGCTGATTCGGTAGGTGGACCCGTAGCCCAGGACCTCGGTCGATCTCCAGGTCGTGCGCTCGGGTGAGAGCGCCCCAGCGACCACCGTCCCGGTGGCGGTGTTGGTCACCACGACTGAGCGCATGGTGCCGCCCACCGCCTCAACCATGATCGGATTCCTCGGGTTGATCGCCCGCCCGGCCGAGGGCGTGATGTGCACTACCGGCCGGATCGTGGTGATCGCGCCCGAGCCACCTGCCGAAGCCGCTGACCGGGCCGTCAATACCAGCCCCAAGCCCAACGCGACGGCCGCAGCGACTACCAGAGCCAGCACCGCCCACCGCCTCGTCCTCCCCTCGCGGCTGCTAGCCCAGCTGATCAGCGCCATCCCCAGCACGTTCTCCACGACCCCCATCTATCACGTTTCACCACTCTGGCTCCCAGGGTGCCATTGAACCGCCAACCCCGCCGCCGGTACGGAGGCCCGGCCAGCGGCGCTCGCGGCAGTGGAGAGCCCTCAGCAGCGGGTTGGCGGTACTTCAATAGCCATCAACTTTCGACGGCTGGCCTGGAATCCTGTCACTGGCCGTGGCAGCGGCTCACCGCAGTGTGAACGGGAAGTAATCGGGATAGTGGAGACCCGCCGTCGGGTCTTAGGACGAAGCCGTTCGAGTGAAGATCCGCACCCATGCGCCCGAAGGGGCGTTAGGCGCAATACCGGGAATGATCTCTCGCCGCTAGTCAGGCATCCGGACGTTGAGGTACCAGAACAGGAGACAGCCGCGGTGTTGTTCCATCGTCAGAGCCGCGTACTTCGCAGCGTGGCGGCTGGCGTGGCCGTCGCTGCTGTGTTGAGCATGCCACCAGCGTTCGCGATGGCCGATCCGGCCCCTCCTCCCGCGCCCGACCCTGCCGGGACCGTTGCGCAGGTTCGTGCGTTGAGCCGTCAGGCCGAGGTGATCACCGAGCAGTGGAAGCTGGCCGCGGACCGGCTGCTGGCCCGTCGTGCCGATGCGGACCGGGCGCATGGCGACGCAGCGGCCGCGACGGCCACCGCCGACGAGACCCGCGCGGCCCAGAGCGCGTTCCGCGCGCAGGTGGATCGGCTGACCAGCGCCACCTTCGAGGGCGTCCGGATCAGCAGTCTGACCGCGATGCTGATCAGCGACTCGCCGCAGCAATTCATGGATCAGATGTCGGCGCTGGACGTGCTGGCGGTGACCAACAGAGCGGCGATGGACAAGCTCGCAGCCGCAGTCTCCCGCACCGAGCAGGCAAAACTCGCAGCCACCGACGTCGAGACGCGAGCAGCCGTCGCCGAACTCGACGCTGCTCGGATAGCTGGCGATGTGGCCCAGGCCCGGCTGGAGATGGGCCGCCAGATCAATCTGGTCCAGGAGCGCCTGGGCAAGCTCACCGCTAACGAGCGCACCCAGTACGCCTCCGAAGGATTCACCGACTACCCCATAGATGTGGCCGGTGATACCGTCGGGGTCAGGGCTGTGCGGGCTGCGCTGACCCGGCAGGGAGCACCGTATATCTGGGGCGCCGAGGGGCCGAACACCTTCGATTGCTCAGGTCTGATGATGTGGGCGTACCGCCAGGCCGGGGTGAACCTACCGAGGGTGAGTTTCGACCAGGTCAGAGTGGGCATTCCGGTGGTTTCGGGCCTGCTACCAGGAGACCTCATCGGCCTGTACTCACCAGCGAGTCATATCGGCATGTATGTGGGTAATGGGCTTTACATCAACGCGCCGCAGAGCGGCGACGTAGTCAAAGTCGCCAGGGTCCCCTGGCGTGACGTCACGGCGATCCGCCGGATCGGATAATCAGCACACTGACCGGCGCCGCCCCATCGTCGACCTCAACGGCTTGCGCCTGCTTGCGCGACGCCGCCTGGTGCCAGGCCCGCGCCGGGAACGGCCGCTGAACCATCACACCCAACGAAGCGCGACGCGCCTGCACCCTCGGGGTCGCCATTCGCGCTACTGCCGGAGGACCCCGGTCCTGGTCATGGCGAGCGAGCAAGCGCTGGTTGACCGCACTCAGCAACATCGTGGACGGGGCAGCTGCCAACCCGACTAGGGAGCTACCGGCCTACCGACCTGTGGGCTCCCCAGCTACTATGCACTATAGTTATTCCACCCTGCGGGTTTCTCCCCCTCCCCCGCAGGGTGTCCCATGGGCGGTGGGCGGCTGGTCTGTTCCTCCTGGCCGCTCACCGCCTTGGGGACCGCGACGGTCGCTGGTCAGCCCTGGAACGGGCAGGACATGACCGTGGCCGCGGCAAGCAGTGCGGCGCTCGCCAGGGTGGGGAGGGCTACCCCCACGGCGGTCGCCATGCCTCAGCCCAGTGCCCGTCTCAGGCGGCTGCGGCTCGGCCGGTGCGAGGAAAGTGCGTCGAGCCGTAGGGCGAGGTAGTCCTGAACCATTCCCAGCGCGTGAGCTGGAGTGCCGTGCGCCGACATGGTCAGCAATGCCACCCGGACCGTCGTCGCGCCATGCGAGCGGGCGGCGCTGGCGTCGGCGGACATTTCGACAAGGGCCCGTACGAGTGCCGGTGATCGCCGCATGAGCGGCAGCCACGGCAGCCCGGCGGCGAGTGCTTCGGCTAGCCCGACCAGCAGGTGATGCTTGCCGCGCAGGTGCGCCTGCTCGTGCGAGAGGACGGCTGCCACAGCATTGTCTGGCAGGCTGCGTCGCAGACCCTCGGTCGCGACAACGAGAGAAGGGCGCCCCGCAACGCTGTAGGCCATCGGCTGTGGACAGTCCAGCCACAACATCGATCCCTGTGCGGCTGCGGTTCCGGTGAGGATGCGGAGCAGATCGAGGTGCGTCCGGTGCAGGTGCCGCCGCTGCCGCAGGTGCCGGAACACGCCGGCACCGCCACGGGCCACCGCGACCGCGACAATCAAGATGGCCAGCAGTCCCGCGACCTCGTCGATCCGCGGAAATGACCCAGCCGCCACAGCAGCCCAGCAGTGCTGCTACCTGGGCACCACCCGCTGCGCGGGGCCGTGACCAGGTAGCAGCACCAGGCCAGCGGTGGCCACGACGCTGAGAAGGGTGCCGCTGACCAGCGCGAGCCAGGTC
>QHBZ01000049.1 GCA_003244055.1 Pseudonocardiales bacterium
CGTAACCCGCTGTTCACCGGGGCCAGTTACACAGACCTCAACGCGGTGCTTCCCGCCAAGATCATCCTGATGTGCATCGCGGTGATCTGCGCGATCGCCTTCTTCGTCGGGGCGGTTCTGCGCAACCTGCAACTACCGGCTATCGCCATCGCGCTGCTGTTGCTGTCCAGCATCCTGGTGGGCGCGGCGTGGCCGGCGGTCCTGGAGCAGTTCGTGGTCCGGCCCAACGCCAACATCCGCGAAGCGCCGTCGATCCAGCGCAACATCGCCGCCACTCGGGCGGCCTACGGCATCACCGATCGCCAAGTCGTGTACTCCCAATACTCCGGGCGCAGCGATGCATCGCCGGCCGACATCCAGGCCGATACCGCCACAATCGGCAACGTCCGGCTGTTGGACCCCAGCGTGCTGTCACCCACCTTCACTCAGCTGCAGCAAAGAGAGAACTTCTACGGCTTTCCAGAAAAACTCGACGTCGACCGCTACACGGTTAACGGCAAAACGCAGGATTACATTGTTGCGGTACGGGAGCTGGAGTCGAAGTCGCTGGCCGAAAACCAACGCACCTGGATCAACCAGCATCTTACTTTCACCCACGGTAACGGCTTCGTCGCCGCCCCGGCCAACACTGTGAACTCCGCGCTGAAGGACGCCGGCTCCGGGGAGGGTGGTTACCCGATATTCACCGTGTCGGATACTTCCCGGCAAGGTGATATCCCCGTGCAACAACCCCGGATTTACTTCGGTGAGTTGATCGACGACTACGCGATCGTCGGGGGAAACCCCGGCGCTGCTGCTCGCGAGTTCGACGGCCGCCCCGAGAACTACACCTATCAGGGCAAGGGCGGGGTATCCCTGGGGAGCTGGGCGAGGCGACTGATCTTCGCTTCGTACTACGGCGAGCGCAACATCCTGTTCAACCAGGCGATCGGGCCTGATTCAAAGATCATCTACAATCAGCATCCGCGGGATCGGGTGGAGAAGGTCGCGCCCTGGCTCACCGTCGACGGTGATCCTTATCCGGCCGTCATCAACGGCCGGATCGAGTGGATCCTCGACGGTTACACCACGCTGGACAACTACCCGAACGCGCAGCGGACCGTGTTGGGCCAAGCGACCACGGACTCGCTGACCGGGGTGTCCCGGCTGCCGGACGAAGAGATCAGCTACATCCGCAACTCGGTGAAGGCTACTGTCGACGCCTATGACGGCACCGTGACGCTGTACGCGATGGATGAAAGCGATCCGGTCCTGCGGACCTGGATGAACGTCTTCCCCGGGACCGTGCAACCCGCTAGTGCGATCAGTGACGAGTTGCGGAAACACTTCCGCTATCCGGAAGACCTGTTCAAGGTGCAGCGGGAGATGCTCGCGCGCTACCACGTGAACAATCCATCGGTGTTCTTCACCAACGACGACTTCTGGAATGTTCCGAATGACCCGACGCAGAATCAGCAGGGCGTCGATCAGCCACCGTACTACGTACTGGCCGGGCCGCCTAACGGGCGAGGGCCGGCGGAGTTCCAACTGACCAGCGCGCTGGTCAGTCTGCGCCGACCATTCCTGGCTGCTTATATCTCGGTCGGGTCCGACCCGCAGGATTACGGAAAAATCCGGGTGCTCGAGCTACCCGGCGACTCTCAGACGCTGGGTCCAGAGCAGGTCCAAAACAGATTCGTATCCTCCGCGCAGGTGAGCGCAGAGCTGAATCTGCTGCGACAGTCTGAAACCGATGTGCGTTATGGGAATCTGCTCACCCTCCCAGTCGGTGGTGGGTTGCTGTACGTGGAACCGGTCTATATCGAGCGAGCGAACCAGCAAGCGGCGTTCCCGCAACTGAACCGGGTACTGGTGGCCTATGGTGACCGGATCGGCTACGCCCCGACCCTGCGTGAGGCTCTCAACCAGGTCTTCGGTGCCGGCGCCGGAGATGCCACCGCCTCGCCGGACCAGCAGGCCGCGGCGCCGAACCAGGGCGTGACGCAACTCCCGGCCCCGGCTGGTGCAGGCGCGGCCAGTCAGACCATGCGCCAGGCCGTCGCTGACATCGCCGATGCGCTCAAGCGCCTGCGGGCGGCACAGGCTGCGGGCGATTTCAATGCGCAGGGTAAGGCCTTGGCCGACCTCGACGCGGCTACCAAGCGCTTCGACGCAGCATCAGCGGGAGGCGGTGCGGTCGCCGCGACGCCGGCACCCGGCGGCGGTGGTGGTTGACCGATGACCGGCTGCTACACCCGCTCGACGACCATGGATGATGCCTGGAGTGGTTCACTGAGGTAACTGGCACGGGTGATATTCTAAAATACCGGAATCAGGTCGCACGTGCTTTCAAGGCGCTTGGCTTGCCTGCGCTCGGTGACGCACTCTGCGCAGTCGATTCCGGTGGATTATATGAGATGGGTTCGCGTGATATGCGTGATAAGTGAGTCCGGAGTGTTGCGGCGTGCGAAGCTCGGGGGGTAGGTCTGGCACGCGGACCTTACAGCGGCCTCGCTGTCTGCGCTGTTGGGCGGGGCCTGGCTGACCCCTCGAGGTGACTACCAGGGGGTTAGGCCCGGCCGCTCGGTATTCCCAGTGGCGGACCTACTCGCGCGTTCGGGGTTGCGGCGGCTCGATGACCACCCGATTTGCCCTTCCTGGAGCCGCGCGCGTAGAGTAGGGATCACCAACGCGGGGTGGAGCAGCTCGGTAGCTCGCTGGGCTCATAACCCAGAGGTCGTAGGTTCGAATCCTACCCCCGCTACCAGCGGGAACGGCCCTCAGAGACTCAATTCTGAGGGCCGTTCCCATGTCCTCGTAGTAAGAACGGTAGTAACAACCCGGTCAACATGCCTCGGGGGTGGTGCCCTCCGAACCGCTGACCGCCTTCTCGATGAGGCAGCCGATGAGTTCCGCGGCGGCGCGGTCCCGCCCGGTCGAACGATGGGCGTAGATCTGGAACGTGACGGTCGGGTTGGAGTGGCCGACCCGATCACTAAGGATCTTGGGCTCGATGCCGGAGTCGAGCGAAAGCGTCGAGTACGTATGCCTCACATCGTGGAGCCGGATCGGCCGGGAGCCGGCTGCGTCGACGAGGCGGTTGAACGTGCCCGTCACGGTGTCGGGGTGCGGCCGCTGCCCGTTCTCCCAGACGAACAACCAGCGGCCCGCCGCGTAGGCGGGACCGAAGGCTTGCCGCTCGACGTCGAGCATGGCCAGATGCCGCCGTAGCGCCGCGATTGTGAAGACATCCAGGGACACGGTCCGCACTCCTGCTTCGGTCTTACCATCAGACTCCTCGGCACGGCCGGCCACCGAGATAAGCGTCTCGTCGATGGTGAGCGTCCCGGCGTCGAGATCGAGCGAGTCACGGCGAACTCCGAGCAGCTCTGACCGTCGCATGCCCGTTGTGGCAGCCAGGACCCACATACCCGCGAACCGGTCCTCCTGGGCACGCCGTAGCCACTGTGCGAGTTCCTCGACCGACCAGGGTTGAGGAACGCTCCGGCCACGGCGGCGCTCCCGGGGCAGGCTCGCATGTTCGGCCGGATTGAAGACCAGGTAGTCCCACGCAACGGCGTCGCCGAGCGCTCGATGCAACAGACGGTGGACATTGCGCACCGACTTCGGCGACAGGCCCGCGAGATACTCCGCAGGTACCCGGCCTCTCCGGTAGCGACACACGGCCTCCTTTGCCGCCTGATACGAGGTGCCGCATGCTTTGCTGAGTTCGGTTGGGGTTGGGCCGAGGCCGTTGCGGAGCGTGCGGTGGTTGCGCCAGTACTCGTACATCCTGCCGTTGCCGTCGATCTTGACCCGGCCGGCTTCGAGCAGATGAACGTAGAAAGCGTTCAGTACCGGCACCGAGATGTCTTGCAGCTTGCGGTGGCCGATCTTCGGAAAGATGTATGCGGTCACATTCGTCGAGTAATTCGCATAGGCGGACGGCTTGAGCGAGTGCTTGACGCTGCCGAGCCACTCGGTGAGGAACTGCTCGACAGTGCGTGAGGATGGCTTGACTGTTCGGCCGCGATCCATCTCCGCGTGCTTCCTCAATGCGGAGGCCCACGCGTCATCTTCGGACTCGAACCCTCCAGCATTGATGCGATCCCGCTTCCCGGTGAGGAGGTCGGGTTCGCCATAGATCGTGTAAGACCACTTCTTCCCGCGTCGGTAAACGGTGACTCCCGGGACGCGGCGACGGTTGCTGTTGGCCATCAGGCCGCCTCACTTCCATTATCTGCGTTTGAGATGAGCTCGTAGAGCAGGGACGTCACGATGTAAACTCTGCCGCCGAGATGCCTAGTGGGCAGGTCACCCATCGCCGCGTACCGGTACGCGGCCGACCGGCTGATGCCGAGCAGCTTGGCGGCCGTGGGAATGGCGATCAACGGTGGAAGTGACTTGAGCGGCGCCATTGCATCCATGTCGTGTCCCTCGTCTACACCGCACGGATTTGTGGTCAGTTGATGTGTACTCACGTGGCGCCTCCCACGGCGCGGAGCGGCGGGGTATCCGTGTCAGCCTTACCAGGCTCGTTTCTGCCGATCAGAGCGGTACGGACTGGTTGTTCGTTGCAGCACATCGTCGTCTCCTCTCAGGCGGCCTGATCCTGACTTGCCGAACAGTTGTCGGGTGGTGGGTCGCTGGTGGCGAGTTGGGCGGCGGTGTATTCGGCTTTCCATCGCTGTCGTTCGGCGACGGCCTGGAGGAGTAGAACGGGTCGGGGTGGGACGTCGGGATCGGTCGGTGCAGGGCGTTCCCACCGATAGGGCCCGTCTTGGGGGCCGTGGACGGGTTGGATGCCAGCGTCTTGGAGGAGTTGCCGAACAAACTCGCCGCGCTCAGCGCGGTGATCGTCCAGCGTCTTGTTGGACCACTTGCGGGAGACCAGGACCCTGCGCCCAGCGATCCCCAGGTGTTCGGGCTGGTGCGCCTTGCCCTTGCAACGTCCCGGCGTCATAGAGTGCTGGGCGCCTTTGGGCTGGACGGTTGGGTCGGACCGGGGCGCGG
>QHBZ01000050.1 GCA_003244055.1 Pseudonocardiales bacterium
GCTGGGGCGAAGCCCCGTTAGGTATGACTCGGCAAGACGCTGCTGCGTGTCACGGTGGTTGGCGTTGCGCTGCGTGAGCATGACACTGCCGAGTGCGCCGCCAAGTGCGAGTAATCCGACGGCTAGCGAGATCCAGGTTGCCATTACGCCAATCACGCGGCTTCCACGGCCGTGGTGGTCACGTCCGGGCACCGTTGGCGCGCGGGACACCCGGCGCAGAGCCGGGCAGCTTCGGTCCGGCGCAACTGCTCCTCCCGCTGGTACCGCGGGTCCCCGTTGCGGATCGGATCGAACATTTCATGGCGTCCGATGCACGCGGCGCCGCTCAGCCGTGGCTGGTCGGCCAAGATCGCGGACAGCAGCCGCACGGTGCCATCGGGGTCCATACCCGCAAGTGTGTTCTCTGCGGTGGCACGCAACGGCCCCGCCCACGACGAGCGCAGGCGGGGCCGTTCGGTTGGTGGAATCGATTAGTCGAACTCGCCGGAACGCACACCGGCAGTGAACGCGACCCACTCCGGCCCGGTGAACCACAGTGCCGGGCCGGTCGGATTCTTGGAGTCCCGGACGCCACGGCCACCGGCTGGTAGGTCGGCGACCTCCACACAGTTCTGAGCGTTCGCGGAGTAGCTAGACTTGCGCCAGCCTTTCAGGTTGTTATGCACTGGGTGTCTCCTCACCTTGTGCTCGCTGCGTCAACTCCGAGATCAGGTTCAGGCTCTCGTCGCAACCGAGAGCCTGATCTCGAAGCTCGTCGTGCAGCTCGGACAACTGCTGCACGTCGTCTTGATCGTCCACGAGGTGGCCACCCACCGCGTACTCCTGGTAGGCGATGGGTGGCGACACTCCCGGGGCGAAGCTCAGCAGCGTGAAGCTGCCCGCCATGCTCGGGTGCACTCCGGCAGAGAAGGGCAGAACCCGTACTGAGATGTTCGGCTGTTGCGCCATTGCGGTGACGTGTTCGAGCGCCCCGATGCCGACGCCTCCCACGGCTAGCGTGCGACTCAAGGCGGCCTCGGAGAGCACCGCGGATAGCGCAAGCGGATCGGGTGCCGTCAACCGGGCCTGCCGCTGCGTCCGGGCAGCCACCCGTCGGCCGACCTCGGCCGACGGCATCGGACCGAAGTGGACCGCACGCGCGTACGCCTCGGTTTGCAGCAAACCGGGGATCAGTTCCAGCGAAAAGTTCCGCACGGCAACAGCGTCGTCTTCGACGCCGATGTAAGCCTGTAGCCAGTCCGGTAGCCGATAGGTCGCCCACCATCCCCGTGTGGCTCCCTCCCGGCGGATCTCTTCGAGCGGGTCGAGCCGCTCAAGTGCGCCGTAGAGCCGCAGCAGCACTTCGAGATCGGGCTTGCGGACCCCGTAGCGCCCGGTCTCGATATGGCTGATCCGTGACCGTGAGCAATCCAGGGCCGTCGCCGCGTCTTCCATGCGCAGACCTGCGGCTTCGCGTAGTGCGCGGAGCTGGCGGCCGAGTTGGCTACGACGCATGGTCGGCCCCACGGGTGACATGGAGTGATCCTAGCGAATAGGCCGAGCGGCGATAGCATCTAGACATAACCTAACGGTACTAGCTATCGTTAGCTCCTCACGGTAGGACACCCTGCCACCGTGTCAGCCGCCCCGGCCCTGCCTCGATCACCGGACCTGTGCGGCGCCCAGACCGCTTAGGGGAGTCGATGGGTCGGCACAGCAAGCAACCGCAGCAGCGGCACAGACCGCGACCGCGCACCGTGTCGATGGTCGACGTCACCGGCACGGAGCACCTACTCACGGCCGACGCGGCGGCGGATGGGTTGCAGCGCGGCCTCTACAGCACGTTGTGCGGTGCGGATCTGGTGCCCGCTGCGCTGGTCGCGCGGGCCGCCCGCTACTGCCGACTGTGCGCACCGATCCCGGCGCAGCGGTCGAGATGGTGACCGTGGTGGAGCCGACTAGCGAACCCCAACCCAGCAACCGCAAGGTGTTCCCCGCGACGTGCGAAGCCACCACACCGCCCGATAGCAGTCTGCTCTGGTTCCTTCGGTCGCTGAGCGACCACGACACCCACCATGGGCGCATGCGCGCCGATGGCACGGTGGCCGCGCGTTGCGGGCTCAGTTTCACGCCCCGGCCGACGTTGACGGTTGCTGGGCAGCCACCCGGGGCCCTGGTGGCGGGCCCGCTGGCGCTGAAAGGTAACCCACCGGACCCGCAGCAGATCTGCCGGCAGTGTCAGCATGGTGGTGCCCGGTGAGCGGGTCCGGCGCTGGTGGTGTCGCGCTGGTCAACCCGCAGCCCTACCTTGATCGTCTCGCCGCATCGGTTGATCTGCGGCAAATCATCACCCTGGCCGATCAGGCACCCGGGCTCACCGATGCGCAGCTACGCGCCCGGTTACTCACGCTGGCCGGGAGCGCGCGGTGACCCGCCCCACTGCGCCCGGCGCCGGTGGCGACGTCACCGGGCACGGTCTCCTCTCCCGATTCCATGCCGGTTGCGGCTGCCCTTGGTGTGCATCACGGGCCCGGGAGGGCACCTGCGGGTGCGCACGGTGCGCGGCGTGCCGCGCCAGCGCCTACGTTGTCCTGCCTCGCGGGTGGCAGCAATGAGCGCCACGGACAGTCCGGACGTCGCAGCGGCTAAGCGGCTATTGGATCTCGCGAAGGATCGCGGCTTCATCTTCACCCGTACCGCACCTGGTGAGGATGGGCCGTTGATCGGTCGCCGGGAAACCATCGAGTACCGCGATCAGATCTACCTGGCCGGGTTCGGCGACTCGTGCCACGCGACCCGGGTCCGTAAATCCGGCCTCCTGATGCCCGGCGGGCTGCCGACCATCGAGAGAGCGATCGGTGATGCGGTCACCGTGCTGCACGCCGTGGTGACCGACTGGCCTACCTGACCCCGGCCGGGCTGCCGGTTGAGCTGCCCCGTTGACCACCGCTCCCGGCGGCCCGGCCGGTTCCAAGCTAGGGTAAAGGACCCCGGCCCGCGCGGGTCCGGTTGAAGCCAGCAATCCCACCGTTCGGCGCGGTTGAGGCGATATTACCGCCGCTTTCAATTCCCGGCGGCGAAGTTCGTAAATCCTTTACCTGCCGCGCCGCTGCTGCTCTAGTGCCTCCTGCAAGTTCGAGACGATGCCGGACAAGTGTCCGGCCGCAGCATTCAGCTTTTCCAGCATATCGACGTTCAGTGCGTTGTTGAGCGTGGCTGCTGACACGCTCAACAAGGAAACCGTGTCCGGATCAAGATTGATCTTATTTGCTGACTCGTATAGGAGACCCACAATATCGGGATCAAGCGAAAATAGACCTATCCGCCGCATATCACCCAGTTCTTCGACGGTCCTCCGGAGAATTTCTGCCGCTTCGACATCGATCACCGCCAGTCGACTGAGTGCCACCTCTATTCTCTCACTCTGTTCCTCCATGGCGTCCTCAATCATCTCCTGGAGCCGCTCTTCGGTAAAGTTACGGAGTCCATTGAGCTCAGAAATTCTGCCCTTTTCGCGGCGATCCTTCCACTGATGGAGCGTCTTAACCGAGTAGCTCTCCGGCTCAATTTTGTCCACGGTGGTGTGATGTGGATGGCACAAAAAAATTATATTAGCCCAGAGATTCCTTTCCTCATCTGACATGGGCGCACCATCATCATAACGAGGGCCCCCGGGCTCTACCGCGCGGATATGTGCAACTTGCAAGTTGCGTATGGGTTTATCTTTCACGAAACGGACCACTGGTTCCCCGCAAGGGGGACTCTCTCCCCAGTAGCAGGTACCGCCCGAGAAAAAACCGAATGAAGTCATGATTCCCGAGCTGTATTGCTTCCGCCGCGCATTCATTAGTTCCTCCAAGTTGTGAACTGTGGTGGATATTCGGAAACAATAAAGCTTAGCCCAGCATTCCGGCCGGTTAACACCGCTATCCGGGCTTGGTGTCAAGTAGTGAGTCTGTCTCTTATACACATCT
>QHBZ01000051.1 GCA_003244055.1 Pseudonocardiales bacterium
CTGCTCGGCGCCGTTGGAGTGACCGTCGAGGCCGGGCTTGCCGACCAGCATCCGCAGCCGCTGACCCAGCTCCTCGCTGACCGCCCGTACCCGGCCCCGGACTCGCCTGATCGCGTCGCCGGCCAAGCCGGCCGAGCCTGGCGCCGACACGCCGGCGATCCCGGTCGGCGCCCGGTACTCGCCGAACACCTCACGCAGCGTTGCAGCCCACTCCCCCGTTGTCACACCGGCGTGAGCGCAGGCCATCGACGCCTCGACCAGGTTGACGTCGGTCTTGGCGGCTTGCACCAAGACCTGCAGCGTTGCCGCGACCGCTGTGGAGTCCCGGTCGGCCCGCCAAGCTCGGACCGCCTCGATCACGTGGGCCTCGGTATCCGGGTCGACGGTCTCAACAGCCTCGGCGCCGTCAGTCTGCAGCGGGCTGGGATCGGTTTCAGTGAACCGGTTGACCCCGACGACCACATCCTCGCCGTCCTCGATCCGTCGTCGCCGCGCGGCTAACGACGACACCAGCTGCGACTTCATGTATCCCGATTCGACGGCGGCGATCGCCCCGCCCATGCCCTGCACCCGGTCGATCTCCGCCCGGGCTCCCTCGGCTATCTCGGCGACCCGAGCCTCGACGACACGAGAGCCATCGAAGAGATCCTCGTAGTCCAGCAGGTCGGTCTCATAGGCCAGCACCTGCTGCATCCGCAGTGCCCACTGCTGATCCCAGGACCGGGGCAGCCCCAGCGCCTCGTTCCACGCCGGCAGTTGCACCGCACGGGCCCGGGCGTCGCGGGACAGGGTCACCGCGAGCATCTCCAACACGATGCGCTGGACGTTGTTCTCCGGCTGCGGCTCGGTCAGCCCCAGCGAGTTGACCTGCACGCCGTACCGGAAACGCCGCAGCTTGGGATCCGTCACGCCGTAACGGTCCCGGCAGGTCTCCTCCCACAGCCGTCCAAACGCGCGCAGCTTGCACATCTCCTCGACGAAGCGCACCCCGGCATTGACGAAGAACGACATCCGGCCGACGACGGCGGCGAAGTCGGCCGCCGCGACCTGCCCGCAGTCGCGCACCGAGTCCAGGACAGCGATCGCGGTGCACATGGCGTAGGCGACCTCCTGTACCGGTGTCGCACCTGCCTCCTGCAGGTGGTAACTGCAGATGTTGATCGGGTTCCACTTCGGCATCTGGTTGACCGTGTAGACCACCACGTCGGTGATCAACCGCAGGCTCGGTCCCGGCGGGAAAGCGTAGGTTCCGCGGGACAGGTACTCCTTGATGATGTCGTTCTGTGTGGTTCCTGACAGTTGCGCCAGGTCAGCGCCGTGCTCGGCGGCCACCGACGCGTAAAGCGCCAGCAGCCACATGGCGGTGGCGTTGATCGTCATCGAGGTGTTGGCCTGTGCCATCGGGATGCCGTCGAACAGCGCGCGCATGTCGCCGATGTGGCTGATCGGCACGCCCACCTTGCCGACCTCGCCGCGGGCCAGCTCGTGGTCGGGGTCGTAGCCGGTCTGCGTTGGTAGGTCGAAGGCCACCGAAAGGCCGGTCTGACCCTTGGCGAGATTGCGCCGGTACAGCGCGTTGGACGTAGTCGCCGACGAGTGTCCGGCGTATGTTCGCATCACCCACGGCCGATCGCGCTCACGATCACTGGGGTAGGGCATTCGCGGCACCTCCGGCAGCTCTGCCCCAATGACACTACTGGCCAGTAACGGGTAGCTGGAAGGGGCCACTGCGGTGGACAGCACGATGATGGATGTCCCGCTGACCGTGGGCATGATCATGCGTCACGGGGTCGCCGTGCACGGCGACAGCGAGGTCGTCACCTGGACCGGCAACGGCGCCCGCCGAGCGAGCTACGCCGAGGTGGGCCGGCGCGCTGCGCAGCTGGCGGGCGCGCTGCGAGGGCTCGGCGTCACCGGCGACCAGCGGGTGGCCACCTTCCAGTGGAACAACCAAGAACATCTCGAGGCCTACCTCGCGATCCCCGCGATGGGTGCGGTGGTACACACCCTCAATCTGCGGCTGGCACCCGATCAGGTGGCCTGGATCGCCAACCACGCCGAGGACGACGTGGTGATCGTGGACGGTCCGTTGGTGCCGCTGCTGGCCAGGGCCCTGCCGGAGATGAAGACAGTCCGTCACGTGGTGGTGGTCGGCGAAGCGGACGACTCACCGCTGGACGGTGCCGGCAAGCAGCTGCACTCCTACCATGAGCTGCTGGCCGCCCAGCCCGAGGGGTTCGACTGGCCGACCGACATGGACGAGCGCTCCGCCGCAGCGATGTGCTACACGAGCGGCACCACCGGCAATCCCAAAGGGGTCGCCTACAGCCACCGCTCGGCCTACCTGCACTCGATGTGCTTCTGTACCGGTGAGGTCACGGGTCTGACCCCGGCCGATCGGATGCTGCCGGTGGTGCCGATGTTCCACGCCAACGCCTGGGGGATGCCCTACGCCGCGCTGATGGCCGGTGCCAGCCTGGTGATGCCGGACCGTTTCCTGCAAGCCGAATCGTTGGTCAAGCTCATCGAGGCCCAGCGACCCACGCTCGCCGCAGCGGTACCGACCATCTGGGGCGCCGTGCTGCGTTACCTGCGCGATCACGGCGGCGACCTGTCCTCGATCCGCCAGGTGATCTGCGGCGGATCAGCCGTACCGCTGGCGCTGATGAAGGCGTTCGCCGAGGAGCTGGATCTGGAGGTCAAGCAGGCCTGGGGAATGACCGAGACTTCCCCAATCGGCTCAGTGGCGACCCCGCCGGTGGGCGTCCAACACGACGACTATTGGCGTTACCGGGCCAACGCGGGGCGGCTCGTTGCCGGGATCGAGGGTCGCATCGTCGACGACAGCGACACTGTGCTACCCAGCGACGGCGACGCAGTCGGCGAGATCCAGGTCCGCGGTCCGTGGGTCACCGCTCGGTACTATCGGGACAACGCCGACAAACCGGATGCTGACGGCTCGCACTCCGGTAGATTCCACGACGGCTGGCTGCGGACCGGTGACGTCGGCACCCTCGACGAGCTCGGCTTCATCACCATCAGCGACCGCGCCAAGGACGTGATCAAGTCCGGTGGTGAGTGGATCTCTTCGGTAAAGCTGGAAAACCTGCTGATGGGCCATCCGAAGGTGGTCGAGGCCGCGGTGGTCGCCGTCCCGGACGATAGGTGGGTGGAGCGGCCGCTGGCCACCGTGGTCGTCGCCGAAGGCGCGCAGGTCAGCGCTGCGGAGCTACGCGATCATCTCAGCGCCTCGGTACCAGCCTGGCAGCTGCCCGAGCGCTGGTCGTTCGTCACCGAGGTGCCGAAAACCTCAGTGGGTAAGTTCGATAAGAAGCTCATCCGCGCGCGCCACGCCACCGGCGACCTCGACGTGCTCACCGTGCCCCGACCTGGAGACAGCTCGGGGCAATGGCAGGTCCAATAGGCCCCGTTACGGTGCGGGTGGGGTTTCGCTCAACGTTCCGGAGGGGCGGTTACGCGGCGGACGTCAGCGCCCAGTGTCGTCAGGTTCTCCAGGAAGCGGGGGTAACCGCGGTCAATGTGGAACACGTCCCAGACGTCGGTGGTCCCCTCCGCGCACAACCCGGCTAGCACCAGTCCAGCGCCGGCCCGGATATCCGAGGCCCACACCGGGGCGCTGGAAAGCCGCTCGACACCCCGGACGACCGCGTGGTGGCCGTCGGTGCGGGCATCGGCACCCAGGCGGATCATCTCCTCGACGAACCGGAACCGGGCCTCGAACACATTTTCGGTGATCATCGAGGTGCCCTCGGAGATGGCCGACAGGGCGATCGCCATCGGCTGCAGATCTGTGGCGAAGCCCGGGTAGGGCAGCGTCACGAAATCCACCGAAGTGGGCCGGTGGGGCATCAACACCCGGAAGCCGTCGCCCGCTGCAGGTTGGTCGACCCCCCGTGATTGATCAACCTGCGCACCGGCCAGTCGCAGCTTCTCCAGCACCAGATCCAGGTGATGCGGGTCCACGCCGCGGACGGTGACATCACCCTGAGTCATCGCGGCGGCGAACGCCCAGGTGGCTCCAACGATGCGATCGCCGATCACCCGGTGGTCGGTGGGCGCCAACGCGTCGACGCCCTCGATGATGAGGGTGGAGGTACCCGCGCCGGAAATGCGGGCGCCCATCTGCTGCAACATCACGCACAGATCCACGATCTCCGGTTCGCGCGCCGCGTTATCGATGACAGTGGTGCCGTTGGCAAGCACCGCAGCCATCAGGATGTTCTCGGTCGCCCCGACGCTCGGGAAGTCCAGCCAGATCTGCGCCCCGTGCAGGCCCTCGGCCTCGGCCACCACACAGCCGTGCTCGATCTCGCTGCGGGCACCCAGCTTGCGTAGCCCATTCTGGTGCATGTCCAGCGGGCGGGAGCCGATGGCATCACCGCCGGGTAATGCGACCTTGGCCCGCCTGCACCGGCCGACCAACGGGCCGAGCACGCACACCGATGCCCTCAGCCTGCTCACCGATCCGTAATCGGCCTCGTGCTTGAGCTCAGCCGGCGCAGTGATGGTGACCTCTGAGCCGGCGACCTGCACCTCGCAACCCAGGCCCTGCAGCACGTCGCCCATCAGCGGGACATCCAGGATCTCGGGGCAATTGGTGAGGGTCGTGGTGCCCTCGGCCAGCAAGGCCGCCGCCATCAGCTTCAACACACTGTTCTTCGCGCCGACGACCTGCACCTCGCCCGTCAATCGGGCGCCACCACAGACCCTGAAGTGCTCGCTCACGGGGGTGCAGCTTAGGGCGGTGCCGCGTGAGTGGCGATACGAGCCATGGCTCGTATCGCCACTCACGGGTTGTCCACAGCTAGGCTGGTGCCCATGGCGGTGCATTTGACCAGGATCTACACCCGCACCGGCGACGACGGGACGACCGGCCTCGGCGACTTCTCCCGGGTGAGCAAGTCCGATCCACGACTGATCGCCTACGCCGACGTGGATGAAGCCAACTGCGCGCTCGGCGTGGCGCTAGCGCTGGGATCGTTGGATCAGGGACTGCACGCGGTGCTGCGGCAGGTGCAGAACGACCTGTTCGACGTAGGTGCCGACCTGTGTACCCCCATCGTCAGCGACCCGAAGTATCCCCCGCTACGGATCACCGAGAGCTACGTCACCGCCCTGGAGGGTTGGTGTGACGAGTTCAACGCCACGCTCCCCGCACTGGACTCGTTCATCCTGCCCGGCGGTACTCCCGGTGCCGCGCTGCTGCACACCGCCCGGGTGGTCACCCGGCGGTCCGAACGCAGTGCCTGGGCACTGCTGGAGGTCGACTCGCGGCGCACCAACCCGCTGACCGCGCGCTACCTCAATCGGTTGTCTGACCTGCTGTTCATCCTGTGCCGGGTCGCCAATCCCGCGGGCGACGTGTTGTGGACGCCGGGCGGGGACCGCGGGGGGTCACGAGCGCCGTAGCCGCCCGCTGGGTGGCGCTGATTCCAGCCAGGACAGAAACCCGGTGAGAGTGTCCTGGCGCATGGCAAGTTCCAGCTCGTCGACGCCGGTGCGGCAGCGCAGCACGACCGCCCCGCTGGGCATCGCATAGCTCTCCGGCACCGTCAGACCCCGTCGTTCCACGATCTCCAGCTGGTCCCGAGCGAGTACCAGGTCGGGACCAGCTCGCAGGCTGGACACCCGGAACCAGGCGAAACCGTCGCCCTGGTAGCGGCCCACCCCCTGATGCCAGCCTCGACCGGCGTCTTTCGGGCGGGACCGCAACGCTACGTCAATCCCCCCTTGACGCACCAACCGGAGCCGCCGCACCGCCAAGACGATGATGACCAGGGCCCCCGCCAGCAGGATCAACTCCAGGATCCGCGCTAGCCCCATAACGGCCTGTCCCGACCCCGGAAGAATCTCACACGGTTTGACCGGCGGCCCGCAGTCGTGCCTTGGCTCTGGCACGTACCGAGTCGGCCTGCTCCGAGTCCTTTTCGGCGTCGGCTTGCGCCAATGCGTCCTTGGCGGCCTGCGGGTCGATCTCGTCGGCGAGCTCGGCAGCCTCGGCCAGCACGGTCACCTTGTCACCGGTGGCCGAAAGGAAGCCACCGAATACGGCAGCCGTCACGGTCTCGCCGTCGGTGGTGGTGACCTTGACTATCCCGCCCTCGATGAGCTCACCAAGCAGCGGAATGTGCCCGGGCAGGATTGCCAGCTCGCCCTCGGTGGTCTCGGC
>QHBZ01000052.1 GCA_003244055.1 Pseudonocardiales bacterium
CAAGAGCTGAACGCGACGGCACTCGCCCGCGATCTCGGCATCGACGACGATACGGTCCGCAGCTACCTCCCCTTGCTGGAGGCGGTCTTCTTGCTACACCGGCTGCCCGCCTGGTCGCGGAACCTGACCGCGAGGGTCAAGCACCGACCGAAGATCCATCTCGCCGACGCCAGCCTTGCCGCGTGGCTGATGGAGCAGAGCGCCGACGCTTTGGCGAGGCCAGGCAACCCGGCTGCGGGGTCGCTGCTGGAGACTTTCGTCGTCAACGAGCTGACCAAGCTGCGAGCTGCTGCGGATATCGATGTTGGCATGTTCCATTTCCAGGATCGTGACGGCAGGGAGGTGGACTGCGTGCTGGAAACAGCGGCCGGTCGAGTGGTCGGTGTAGAGGTGAAGGGCGCCGCGACCGTACGAGGCGAGGACTTCCGGCATCTCAGGACGTTGCGGGACCGGATCGGCGACCACTTCGCGGCGGGAGTTGTGTTTTTTGCGGGGGAGCGTCCGCTGCCATTCGGAGATCGGCTCATCGCGTTGCCCATCTCATTACTGTGGGGCGGTGCTGCGCCGCCTTCGACGCCATGAGGTTCGACCCGCGCGAACGTGACCGGACGAGCGGCGACGACCTAATCCAGAAGGCAACTCGCACAAAGCCGCCATCTGCTCTGCATCCGCGGGTATGGCTCAGGTGCGGCCCGCCAGTCCTGTAGGCCGGACCCAGGACCCACAACGCGAGCGCCTGCCGCGGTTTGCTGATGACCAGCCCCTTGGGCAGGCGAACGATCGCCCGGACCGACCCATGCTGCACCAAGACGTCTCGTAGCTCGTTCACCGGCAGATCACGGATCCGGTCGATACTGCGCGAGATGCACCGGCTCCATCTCGCGCAACAAGAAGGGCGATGGAGTGCTCACGATCAACGGTGGCTCCGTGCGCATCGTCCTGGAGATGACCAACTCCAAGCGTCCCAACTGGAACGACTACCTCGACGAGGCCGAACGCAACCGCACTGCTGCAGCCTCCCTCGGCCTGGTGCGCGAACCAGCACAGACGGGGAAAGCTTCTACGCCACCACGTGGGCTGATCGAGCCGCGGTGCGCGGGATCGTGCTGCTCGTCCCGGCGGCCGCGCTATCCGAGGCCTGGCAGCAAATCCGCCGCCACGACCCCGGTCACTTCGAGCAAATGCGGGATCTGCTGGCCTCCCCTATGGTTCTCATCGATCCGCTCGATGACACTGAGGCCACTCGGGCTGGTGAGCTGATCGGCGGTCGCGACCTCGACCCGGATGTGGCCGCCGCGCAGGTGGCCACCTGCTCGCGGGCCCGAGACTGGCCGGTGCTGGCAGCCGCTCCGACTCGTCTGCTGGTCATCTACCCGGAGCTGACGGTGGAAACCTTGCCCGGCCTGTCCTGACCTAAACAGTTCGTCCGCGCTGCGTTGCGTTGCGGGCGCTCCGATGAGTGCTGGCACCGGAGGGTGCTCTGGTGCAGAGTTGCCCGGATGAGCAGCACCATCACCGACCCCCGCGCCGACCGGGCGTTCTTCGGGCATCCCCGCGGGTTGGCGAACCTGTTCGGCGTCGAGATGTGGGAGCGCTTCTCCTACTACGGCATGCTCGCGTCGCTGACGCTGTACCTGTTTTACGAGGTGACGGGCACCAACCCCGGGCTCGGGCTACCGAAGTCCACAGCCACCAGCCTGGTCGGCGCCTATGGCGGACTGGTCTACGTCTCGACAATCGCCGGGTGCTGGATCGCCGACCGGGTGCTCGGCGCCGAACGGACCCTGTTCTACAGCGCGGTTCTGGTGATGATCGGGCACATCGCGCTCGCCGTGCTGCCGGGCTTCGCGGGCGTCGGCGTGGGGTTGGCGTGTGTAGCCCTGGGCAGTGGCGGGGGCAAAGGTAACGCTACCGCCGTCGTCGGAACCCTGTACGCGGAAAACGACGACCGCCGTGACGCCGGTTTCTCACTGTTCTATATGGGAATCAACACCGGCGCGCTGATCGGCCCATTGTTGACCGGGCTGGCCCGGACCACGCTCGGTTTCCATTACGCCTTCGGCGTGGCCGCGATCGGCATGGCCGCCGGCCTGATCCAGTACACGGTCGGGCGCCGCAATCTGGGCACCCAAGCAAGCGTGGTGCCCAACCCGCTGCCCCGCACCCGGTGGACGATGGTCGCCGTTCTCGCCTTGCTGGGCGTGGCCGTGATGGCCTTCCTGGTGCTGACCGGAGTGATCACCGCCGCCAACCTGTCTAACGTCGTGGTTGTCGTGTGTGCGGTGGCCGCGGTGGTGTACTTCGCGGTGATCCTGCTCAGCCCGAAGATCACCGTGGTAGAGCGCAGCAGGATGTTGTCATTCATCCCCCTGTTCATCACCAACGCGGTGTTCTGGTCGCTATATCAGCAGCAGTTCACGGTGGTGGAGATCTACGCCGACGGGCGGATGGACCGTAATCTGTTCGGCTGGCAGATGCCCACCGAGTGGGTGCAGTCGTTCAACCCGGTGTTCATCATCTCGCTGGCGCCCGTCTTCGCGCTGCTGTGGATCAAACTCGGGCCGCGGCAGCCCTCGACACCGATCAAGTTCGCGCTCGGCACCGTCATCATGGGACTGGCGTTCCTGCTGTTCCTGCCCTGGGCCGCAGGCACCGGACCGACCACCCCGCTGCTCGCCGTCGCGCTCATCCTGGCCGTCTTCGCGGTCGCGGAGTTGCTGATCTCGCCGGTCGGCTTGTCACTGGCCACCAAGATCTCCCCGCAGGTGTTCCGCAGCCAGACCGTGGCGCTGTATTTCCTGTCCGTTGCCCTGGGCACGGCGATGTCCGGATCGCTCGCCGGCTATTACAGCCCGCGGCACGAGGCACCATACTTCGGTCTCCTGGGGGCGATCGCGATCGTCGTCGGGCTGATCGTCGTCGCGCTGAGTCCGATAATCCGCCGGCTGATGGCCGGAGTGCACTGAAGAATCACTGGTCCCATCAGCCTCAACAGTCCCACAAAGGAGGTGTATGGATCCGTTGCGGACGTGCCGGAGACGGCAACTTTTTGGCGAGAGTTGCCATGGGTGGCACGTCTGCGCGCGGCAACAGTCCTACTCTCAGCGTTACGCACAGTGACAACAGGCATGTCCACGTAGACCGCCCGGGCAGCGTCGACATCAGTGCGCCGGGCTGGTCAGGTGTTCGGTGAACCACGAGGTGAAGGCGGCGTCGACGGCGGCCGCGTGCAGGTTCTGCGGCGCCGGCTCGACGCCGGGCGGCTCCGTCAGGTGGTGCGGCATGCCGGGCACCCGATGCAGCCGAACGCGCGAGCGGTCCCGATAGCGGGAGGTGAGCTCACGCTCCAGCGCCTCGGCGTCGGCGCGGAATTCCGGGTGGTCATCCGCACCGCTGACCAGGAGCAACGCCGGTTCCACAGTGGCGATCTCGGTGGCCCTGCGGAGAGGACGCGCGCGGCGATCACTTCCAGCGCGACGCCGCCACCCAGTGAGCCGCCGGCTACCCCGATCGGTCCGTCCGCGATACCGAACTCGGTGCGTACCGCGGCGACCGCCGCCGGTGCCTCGTCGGCCGCCTGCGACAGGATCGGGCCGAACAGGTTCACCACCCCGTCGGCATAACCGAGCCTCATCAGCTCCTCGAACCCACCCGCTGGTAGCCGGCGCCCGGTCATGGGCAGACCGAAATACAGCCGCCAGGCGGGCAGTGCGTTCATCGGCACTGCGGCGGCCATTGAGGAGTCGGTACAGGGCGGATCCATGAGGTGCCAGACGACCACCAGCGGTGCGCACGTCACCCCGTCAGGCGGTGGGAGGGCGGTGAACGGAACGCCCGCAGCGGTGCCGCTGATCGGTTCGCTCGATGAGTGACCCATGGGCTCATGTAAGCAGCCACGCCCCCGGCTTTGGTGATCGGGAGGTGGAGTGGTGTGCTGGTCGGCGTGCCGCCGATGAACCCGCCGCAAGCGCCTAATCTGCCGTCGTCCCCGTCGGCGCCCCCGGCAGCGGCCGTGCCGTCCGCGGCCCCTCCGTCGGCGGCGACAACATCACAGCCGGAGCCATCGTTGGCGCGCGCGTCGGGATCGATGGCCGTGGCCACGGTGGTCAGCAGGGTGACGGGGCTGGTAGCGAGACTGCTCCTGGCCGCGGCACTGGGCTTCGGGGTGCTCAACGACTCCTACAACATCGCCAACGAGTTGCCGAACATGGTCTACGAGCTGCTGCTGGGCGGGGTGCTGTCCAGTGTGGCAATCCCGGTGCTGGTCCGCGCCCAGCGCACCGACGCCGACGGCGGGCACGCCTACGCGCAGCGACTGCTCACGATGAGCACGGTCGCCCTGGTGCTGGGCACCATCGGCGCGGTGGCAGCGGCGCCGCTGCTGATCCGGCTGTCGGTGACCAGCGGCCCACACGCCAGCCCAGCGCTGGCGACCGCATTCGCCTACCTGCTGCTGCCGGAGATCCTGTTCTACGGGCTGGCCGCGCTGGTGGGCGCGGTGCTCAACAGCCGCGGCGTGTTCGGCCCACCGGCCTGGGCTCCGGTGGCGAACAACCTGGTCGTCATCGGGGTGATCGGGGCCTACGCGCTCACCCCGGGCCGGATCAGCCTGCACCCCGGCCTGATGGGCGACGCCAAACTCTGGGTGCTCGGGGTGGGCACCACGCTGGGGATCGTCGTGCAGGCGGCGGTGTTGTTACCGGCGCTGCGCCGGTCGGGGTTCCGGTGGCGCTGGCGGTGGGGCTGGGATCCCCGGCTGTCGTCGTTCGGCGGGCTGGCCGGCTGGGTGGCCCTGTACGTGCTGGCCGGCCAGCTCGGGCTGGTCATCACCTACCGGATCGCGAGTGCCACCGCCAGCGGCGGCGTGTCGACCTATGCGTATGCCTGGACGTTGCTGATCGTGCCCTACGGGGTCCTGGGCAACTCGGTGCTGACCGCGCTGATGCCCCGGATCAGCCGGGGCGCTGCCGACGGGAAGATCGACGAGGTGGTCGCCGACCTGTCGCTGGGTACCCGGATGTCGGCGCTGTTGTTGCTGCCGATCTCGGCCCTGCTCACGGTGGCTGGCGCGCAGGTCGCCATTGTGTTGTTCTCCTACGGCCATTCCGACCTCGCCCAGGCTGACCGGCTGGGCCACACCCTGGCCGCGTCGGCGTTCGGCCTGCTGCCTTACGCGGTTGTGCTGCTACAGCTCCGGGTGTTCTACGCGCTGGGCGACGCACGCACTCCGACGATGATCATGGCGTTGATGGTCGCTGGGAAGATCGGCCTGTCCCTTCTTGCGCCCGTCGTGCTGGCTCCCCAGCAGGTCGTCATCGGGCTCGCTGCGGCCAACTCGGCGTCCTTCGTCATCGGCGGCGCCGCCGGCCAGGTATGGCTGTGGCACCGCCTGGGCAGCTTGCACACCCGGCGGGTGGCAGGCGCGGTGGTCCGCATCGCGGTGGCTGCCGGCGTCGCCGCCGCCGTCGGCTTGGTGGTGCTGAGCCTGGGACGCGTCACTATGCCGCACGCGCTGCCCCCGTTGCGTGCCGCAGCCGAACTCGCCGCCACCACCGTGCTCGGCGGCGCCGTCCTACTAGTGGCCCTGCGCGCCCTACGGGTAACCGAACTCCAGGTCGTCCTGACTCGTGCCGCCAGCCTGCTTCGCCGCTGAGCCGTACGCGAGGTACCATTGTGTACCATGAGTACACTCAGCCTCCGCGACCTGCGCAACAAACTCGGCGCAGTGGTGCGCGAGGTCGCCTACACCGGCCACGAGGCGATCATCACCGACAACGGCCGTGAGGTCGCCGTGATCATCAGCTTGGATGACTACGAGCGCTTGCACGA